>NZ_CP159534.1:2112835-2414669 GCF_040529335.1 Streptomyces sp. HUAS MG91
CCGCGAGGAGACTGACACCGACGATGCCGTTGCAGGTGATCATGACGGCGGCGAAGACCGTGTCCCGGGCGAGGGTCGAGCTCTTGGGCCCGCCGTCGGCCATCAGTGTGACGATGAGCGCCACTTCGATGATCGTCACGGCGACGGCGAGCACGAGAGAGCCGAAGGGTTCACCGACGCGATGGGCGACGACCTCCGCGTGATGGACGGCCGCGAGCACGGAGCCGGCGAGGACCAGGGAGACGACGGCGACCAGGAAACCCGGCAGGTCGCGCCCCCAGGTGCACCCGAGCAGCACGATCGCCAGCACCGGGACGAGGACGGTCCACTGCGTGGCCAGTGCCCGAAGTCTGGTGATCATGCCTTTGATGCTGCCCGGGGCCGGATGGGGGCGCGACCCGGATCACCGCCACGCGGCGGTTCCGGCTCGGTTCACTTCAGCTCGCGCGTGTCCTTCAGGTCGCAGTTGGTGAAGGCGGGCGGCCTGGTACACAGGGCCGAGAGCTGCTCGTTGAGCTTGCTGACCTCGGGGCGTTCATTGCTGCGCATCGCGTCGTCGGCGGACTCGAACTCCATGATCGCGAGATAGCGCCCCGTCTTCTCCCGGTCCTGGAGCAGCATGCGGTGCGTGGGGCCGCCGGGTGTGCCCTGCATCTGCCGCTCGAACCGGTCGAGCAGCTCCCGCATCTCGTCCATCCGCTGTGTCTCGAAGTCGATGATCTGGACGAACTTCTGGCTCATGGGGCCCTCCCCCTCGTGCCGTCGCATCCCGGGACCGGGACACGCTCAGGGCACAAGCAAGCACCGGGCGGGACGCGCGGCAATCGGCCGCGCACCCCTCCCGGTGCTGGTAATCCCTACGCCTGCTGGTGTCAGGCCTCGATGCTGTCCTTCTGAGCCTCTTCGGCCGCATCACGCTCGGCCTGCTTCTTCGAGGCGACGAGGCTGGTGATCGTCGTGATGATCAGGACGCCACAGATGACGGCGAGCGAGACCGGGATCGAGATCTCCGGCACGTGCACGCCGGACTCGTGCAGGGCGTGCAGGATCAGCTTCACGCCGATGAAGCCGAGGATCACCGACAGGCCGTAGCTCAGGTGGACCAGCTTCTTGAGCAGGCCGCCGATGAGGAAGTACAGCTGGCGCAACCCCATCAGGGCGAAGGCGTTCGCCGTGAAGACGATGTACGGGTCCTGGGTCAGACCGAAGATCGCCGGGATCGAGTCCATCGCGAACAGCACGTCGGTCATACCGATGGCGAGCATGACGACCAGGAGCGGCGTCATGACCTTCTTGCCGTGCTGCCGGATGAACAGCTTCGTGCCGTGGTAGCGGTCCGCGACGCCGAACTTCTTCTCCACCGACTTCAGGAGGCGGTTCTCCTCGAAGTCCTCTTCCTCCTCGCCCGCGAGAGCCTCCTTGATGAGCTTCCAGGCGGTGTAGATGAGGAAGGCACCGAAGAGGTAGAAGACCCAGGAGAAGCTGGAGATGATCGCGGCGCCCGCCGCGATGAAGATCGCCCGCAGGACGAGGGCGATGAGCACACCGAAGAGCAGCACGCGCTGCTGCAGGTGGGTCGGCACCGAGAACTTCGCCATGATCAGGATGAAGACGAAGAGGTTGTCGACACTGAGCGACTTCTCGGTGATGAAGCCGGCGAAGAACTCACCGCCGGCCTGGCCGCTGCCCCAGACCATCACGCCGATGCCGAAGAGCACGGCCAGGGCGATCCAGACCACGGTCCAGATGCCGGCTTCCTTGATCGACACCTCATGGGGCTTGCGCCCGATGAAGAAGTCGACCGCGATCAGGGCGCTCAAACCAAGAATGGTGAGCACCCACAGGGTCATCGATACGTCCACTGCGCCTCCGGCGTCGTACGGCTACTGATCAGCGTCGTCGCTGCCGGAGGTCTCTTCCACCCGAGCCCCGGAGCAGGGATTCGGGCCGACGCCCCGGGATCGACTGCCTTGAGGCCGGGTCGTCCGTATTGACGGGCACGTCGCGTATGGGAGTACTCCCCTCCGCGTCAAGAAGAGTACTCGAAAGACCCATGAGAGGTAAAGGGATTAGTAAAGAGATCACCAAGTACGCAGGTCAGAGGCGCCTCTCCTGCCGGGCTTTCGCCACCTCCGCGAGGACTTGGCGCAGGACCGCACTGCCGTGCGGGACCGTCGGCGGCTCGTACGTCCAGGTGTGGCCGACCCAGGGGTCGGCGAGATGGTCGTCCGGGACGGGGGTCAGACGCAGCAGGGCGCGCCACAGCGGGTCGAGGAGCGGCCCGTACCCGGCGGCGTCCGTGCGGTTGGCGACCAGCATCAGATGGACGCCCACCCGCGGCCCCTCGTCCGCGAGGTAGCGCAGCCGGGTGATGGCGCGGTCGTCGAAACCGTGCGGGAAGTCGTGCACCACGAGCAGCTGCTCGGCCGTGTCGACATCGGGCGACAGGGAGTCGGCGGCGCCCGCGCGGATCGCCATCTGGACGAGGTCGACCCGCTCGGTGAGCCGGGTCAGCGTCTCGGAGACGCCGGCCGCTCCCCTGGCGGGAGGGCCCGCGAGTACCCCGGCATCGACCAGCGGGGCCAGGGCGCCCGTCGCCGTACCCGCCGGATCGATGACGTGCACGCTGAACTCGCCCGCCGGATACGCGGCGAGCAGCCGGGCGACATGGAGGACGGCGGTGTGCGCGGCGCGGGCCCGCAACGAGTCGGCGTCGCTGAGCACGTCACCCGCTGAGGCGCCCGCGTCGATCCACAGCCCGCGCTCCAGGGGGAGCCGGACGAGCATGGGGATGCGCAGGCCCGCGCTGTCGCTCTCCGGCAGCCTCAGCTCGCCCAGGCGCACGGCCATGGGGTTCTCCATGGGGCTGCGGTAGGCGTGCCAGCACGGGTTGTCCCAGCCTGCGTACGGCGTCGGGAGCGCGGGCTCGACGACCTCGGACTCGGCGGCGAGCTGGGCCAGGTCCCGGTCGAGGGCCTCGCGGGCGCGGTCGACGAGGGCACCGTGCTTGGCCCGCGCGGCCTCGCGGGCGGCGTCGCCCTGGCTGCCGATGCGGCTGCGCGGGTCGGACAGTCCCGAGAGGATGCGGTCGAGCTCCTGCTCCATCCGGGAGTCGGCGAAGTCGACGGCGCTGCGATAGGCGGCGGTGGTGCGGGCCAGGTCCTCGAACATGCCCCACACCTGGTTGTAGAGCCGCTCCTCCATGGTCCAGCCGGTGGCGTCGCCCGCGACCGGCGCGGCCGGCTTGCCGGGCTCGGCAGGCTGCGCGGTGGGCGGAGGCGGCGGGGCCTGGCGGCGGGGGTGGCTGTAGTCGATGGAGCCGCTCGGCCCGTCGGCGGCCGGGGCCGCGGGGGTGGGTGGCAGGGCGCCGGAGGCGTGACCAGCGGCGGCCACCGCGCGCACCTGGCTCTCGTCCGCCGTGCGCGGTGGGGGTGCCACCGCGCGGGCCAGACCCTGGGCGACGGCGTCGTGGATGGTGCCCGCCAGCGCCCGTGCGTCCGGCACGCCCTGGTCGGCGAGGAGCGCGGCGAGGCCGTCGGCGTAGCCCTGGCCGATGGCGCGCACCTTCCAGGCGCCCTGTCTGCGGTACAGCTCCAGGGCGACGACGGCCGACTCCGAGTCGAGGTCGGTGACGGTGTAGCTGGCCTGCTCGGCGCCGTCGAGGCCGGTGACCGCGACGAACGGGGCGGCCACCGCGCCGAAGCGGGTCGGCCCGCCGGTGCCGACGGGCAGGGCGAGCAGGACGGTGACGCGGTGCACGTCCTGCGGCATCGCGTCCAGGTCGACGGCGAGGCGGTGGTCGGCCGCCGCCTGCCGCGGTACTTCGAGGCCCGGCAGGGCGGGCGCGCCGGGGTGGGCGACACGCTCGACGCCGTGCACGGTGCCCCGGTCGTCGGCGAGCGTGGCGCCCGCGACGACCGGGTGGCCGGCCGACACCCGGATCTCCAGACGGGTCTGGGTGAGGGGGTGGTTCTGGCCCCTCACCAGTTCGGCCGCCATCGTCGGCCCGCTAGAGGCCGGGCAGGATGGAGGGCAACAGGTCCTGGAACGTGCGGCCGCTGGCCGGCGTGCCCAGGGCCGTCATCCTCCAGCCCGCGCCGTCCCGGTGCACCTTGGCCATGATCTGCGCCGTGTACTGGCCGCCGCCGTCGAGCGTGAAGCGGGCCAGCTCCTGGCCGTTCGTCTCATCGACCAGACGGCAGAACGCGTTCTGCACTTCCTGGAAGGTCTGGCCCGTGAACGAGTTGACCGTGAAGACGATCTGGTCGATGTGGACCGGGACACGCGCGAGGTCGACGAGGATCGCCTCGTCGTCACCGCCCTGCCCCGCACCGCCCACCAGGTTGTCACCGGTGTGCCGCACCGAGCCGTCGTCGCTGATGAGGTGGCGGAAGAAGACCACGTCCACCGGCTGCTTGTCCGCGAAGAGGACCGCGGAGGCGTCGAGGTCGATCTCGCGGGTGCGGGTGCCGAACAGACCCCGCCGCGGAGCCGCCTGCCAGCCGAGGCCCATCCGCACAGCGGTGAGGGTGCCCCCACCCTGCTTCTCGAGGCTGATCCCCTGCCCCTTGTCCAAGCTGATGCCCACGCGCGTCCCCTCTCGTACCGTCCCCTGTTGCCGCGGCGCCTGCGCGGTTGGTCAAACCCTAGAGGGCGACACTGACAGCACGGCCACCGCGGGCGGAATTTTGTGGCGGTCTTGCAACACAGCCCCATCGCTCCGCCCGTCGCGGCAGGTCAGGCCAGGCCCGCCTCCCTCATCTGCCGCAGCTCCTTCTTCATCTCCGACACCTCGTCGCGCAGGCGCGCCGCGATCTCGAACTGGAGGTCGGCCGCCGCGGCGCGCATCCGCTCGGTCAGCTCCTCGATCTGCTCGGAGAGCTCGGCCGCGGGACGGTCGGTGGGCACGGCCGGCTCCGCCTTGCCGCGCTTCTTCTTGCCCGTGTCCGCCGTGCCGAGCGAGGGGACGGGGGCCTTGGCACCCTTTCCGTCCTTGCCGCCCTTGCGGTAGCCGGTGCCGAGCAGCGCCTCCGTGTCGACGTCCTCGCGCGCGATGGACGCCACGATGTCGTTGATCTTCTTGCGCAGGGGCTGCGGGTCGATGCCGTTCGCCTCGTTGTACGCGATCTGCTTCTCGCGGCGGCGGTTGGTCTCGTCGATGGCCTTCTCCATCGCCGGGGTGATCTTGTCGGCGTACATGTGGACCTGTCCCGACACGTTTCGCGCGGCGCGGCCGATGGTCTGGATCAGGGACGTCCCGGAGCGCAGGAAGCCCTCCTTGTCGGCGTCGAGGATCGCCACCAGGGACACCTCGGGCAGGTCGAGGCCCTCACGCAGCAGGTTGATGCCGACCAGGACGTCGTACTCGCCCGCGCGCAGTTCGCGCAGCAGCTCGACGCGGCGCAGGGTGTCCACGTCGCTGTGCAGGTAGCGCACCTGGATGCCCAGCTCCAGGAAGTAGTCCGTGAGGTCCTCGGCCATCTTCTTGGTGAGCGTGGTGACGAGGACGCGCTCGTCCTTCTCGGTGCGCGTGCGGATCTCGTGCACCAGGTCGTCGATCTGCCCCTCGGTGGGCTTGACGACGACCTCGGGGTCGATGAGGCCGGTGGGGCGGATGATCTGCTCGACGAAGCCGTCCGAGCGGGCCAGCTCGTAGTTCCCGGGCGTCGCCGACAGGTAGACGGTCTGGCCGATGCGCTCCTGGAACTCCTCCCACTTGAGGGGGCGGTTGTCGAGCGCGGACGGCAGGCGGAAGCCGTGGTCGACCAGGGTGCGCTTGCGGGAGGCGTCGCCCTCGTACATGGCGCCGATCTGCGGCACGGTGACGTGCGACTCGTCGATGACGAGCAGGAAGTCGTCCGGGAAGTAGTCGAGCAGCGTGTTGGGCGGGGAGCCGGGCTCGCGGCCGTCGAAGTGCATCGAGTAGTTCTCCACGCCGGAGCAGGAGCCGATCTGGCGGAGCATCTCGAGGTCGTACGTGGTGCGCATGCGCAGACGCTGGGCCTCCAGCATCTTGCCCTGCTTCTCCAGCTCGGTGAGGCGCTCGCCCAGCTCCTTCTCGATGTCGTTCGCCGCGCGCTCCAGGCGCTCGGGGCCCGCCACGTAGTGGGTCGCCGGGAAGATGTACAGCGAGTCGTCGTCGCTGATGACCTCTCCGGTGAGCGGGTGGAGGGTGGAGAGCGACTCGATCTCGTCGCCGAACATCTCGATGCGGACCGCGAGCTCCTCGTAGACCGGGAAGATCTCGATGGTGTCGCCGCGCACCCGGAAGGTGCCGCGCTGGAACGCCAGGTCGTTGCGCGTGTACTGGATGTCGACGAAGCGGCGCAGCAGGTCGTCGCGGTCGATCTCGTCGCCGACCTTCAGGGGGACCATGCGGTCCACGTACTCCTGGGGCGTGCCGAGGCCGTAGATGCAGGAGACGGAGGCGACCACGACGACGTCGCGGCGGGTCAGCAGCGAGTTCGTCGCCGAGTGGCGCAGGCGCTCCACCTCCTCGTTGATCGAGGAGTCCTTCTCGATGTACGTGTCCGACTGCGGGACGTACGCCTCGGGCTGGTAGTAGTCGTAGTACGAGACGAAGTACTCCACCGCGTTGTTCGGCAGCAGCTCGCGGAATTCGTTCGCCAGCTGGGCGGCCAGCGTCTTGTTCGGCGCCATCACCAGGGTGGGGCGCTGGAGTTTCTCGATCATCCACGCCGTGGTGGCGGACTTGCCGGTGCCGGTCGCGCCGAGCAGGACGACGTCCTTCTCGCCTGCTGTGACGCGCTTCTCCAGCTCGGCGATGGCCGCGGGCTGGTCACCGCTGGGCTGGTACGGGCTGACGACCTCGAAAGGTGCCACCGTGCGTTCGATCTTGGATACGGGCCGCATGGAATCCACCGTACGACCCACCACTGACAACCGGGCCGGATCAGCCGTCCGAGGCAGGTGTCACCAGTCCTGCGTGGTGCGGCCCGCCCCCTGCCGGCCGAAGGAGCGCCGCGGCCGGGGGGTCCGGAACGGAGTACGGGTGGCCGAGGCGTCGGCGCGGTGGTCCGCCGCCTCCTGGGCGTCGCGCCAGTCGGGGCGGCCCATGACCATCAGCGGATCGAACATGACGACCACTCCGGCCAGGAGGAGGAAGCAGAGCGGGCCGATCATCATGGGCGCGATGATGCCGGCGGCCGTGTCGCCTCCGGGATTGCCGCTGACCGAGCCCTGCATGTGGACGCTGACGCCCGTCATCGCCATGTAGTGCATGCCGGACACGGCGAGCCCCATGACGAGGCTCGCGCCGAGGCTCCAGAGGATGCCGCGCACCTGTACGGCCGCCCACAGGGCCAGGGTGGCGGCCACCATGGCGATCACCACGGAGGCCACCACGGTGAGGATGTTGTACTGAATCGTCCCGTGAAGGCGCATTCCGGCCATTCCGAGGTAGTGCATCGTGGCGACGCCCAGACCGGTGATGGTGCCTCCGGTGAAGAGGGCGGGGCCGGTCGCTCCCTTGTAGCCGACGATGAAGACGCCGACGCCGACCATGACGATGGCGACCCCGAGGCTCGCGAACGTCGTCGCCATGTCGTAGTGGATCGGCACTCCCTCGACGGAGAAGCCCATCATCGCGATGAAGTGCATCGTCCAGATGCCGGAGCCGATGGCGGCCGAGCCGAGGACGAGCCAACCGGCCCGCCAGGTGTTGGCCACCAGGAGCGATCTGGTCGTGCAGCGCAAGCCCAGCGCGCCTCCCAGGCAGGCCATGAGGTACGCCACTACCGGTGTGACGAGTCCATAACTGAAGCCGTCGACCGTGCCCTGCATGTGTCGCAGCCCTTCCGCCCTGTTGTGCCGTGAGGTGCCTTGCCGGTGCCCCGAGGGCGACCACAGGAGTGGTCGCGGTTGAGCCTGAGATTAAAGCTCACGCGGGACCGTCCGAACGATTTTCCGGCAAAGAATCCTGACACCCGACACGGGGGTCGTCGCAGTCGGGTAACTCCGTTCAACCTCTGACCATCCTTCGCCTGTCTTCTGTTGGCTCCGGGCTGTCACGCTCGTGCCGTCCGTGATCTCACGACGCACGAGGAGCAGACGTGTCCGCACGTACAGCAGTCGCCCTGACCTGCGTGACCGGTTCGGCCGTCATCGGGGTTCTGGTCCTGCCCACGGCGGCCCAGGCCGCCCCCGGGTCCACCCCTCACGACGGTCCGGTGATCGTCGCCCACCGCGGTGCCTCCGCCTACGCCCCCGAAAATACTCTCGAAGCAGTCGACAAAGCGGACAGGCTCGGCTTCGACTGGGTCGAGAACGATGTCCAGCGCACCAAGGACGGCGCTCTGGTGGTGCTGCACGACACGACCCTGGCGCGCACCACCGACGCGGAGCAGGTCTTTCCCGACCGCGCTCCGTGGAACGTACGGGACTTCACCGCCGCCGAGATCGCCAAGCTGGACGCGGGCAGCTGGAAGGGCACCGCGTTCACGGGCGCGCGGATCCCGACGCTGCACCAGTACCTGAAGCGGGTGGAACGCAACCACCAGAAACTCCTCATGGAGATCAAGTCGCCCGAGCTGTACCCGGGCATCGAGGACCAGATCCTGCGGCAGCTGGGCCGGGACGGCTGGCTGAATCGCGGGCACGTCAAGAAGCGGCTGGTCATCCAGAGCTTCGACGCCGCGAGCGTCCGGACGGTGCACGAGCGGCGGCCCGACATCACGACCGGCTTCCTGGGCACCCCCGCCGTGGCGGAGCTGCCCGCGTACGCGAAATTCGCCGATCAGATCAATCCGTCGAACACGACGATCGGCACGGACTACGTCGCCGCGGTGCACGCGTTCAAGGGGCCGCACGGCAAGCCCCTCCAGGTCTACACATGGACCGTCAACGACGCGGCGGCGGCGCAGCGCGTGGCCGGGTTCGGGGTCGACGGGATCATCACGAACAACCCCGACGTCGTGCGTGGGGCGCTGGCCGACTGAGTTCGGCCCGGCGTTGTCAGTGCCCCGCCGTACCGTGGTCGCCATGGACGCCACCGGGCAGAACGAGCAGGGCACGGCCGCCGCGCGGCAGCGGGTCGTGTGGGCCGTCGTGGACAGCGACATCGGGCCGCTGCTGCTGGCCGCCACGAGGGACGGCCTGGCGAACGTGGTCTTCCACGCCACGGACGCGGTCCGGGACAAGGCGCTCGGCCGGCTCGGCTCCCGTTTCGGGACCGAGCCCGTCGAGGAGCCGGACTCTCCGCTGCTCGCCGACGCGATACGGCAGTTGGCGGAGTATTTCGCCGGGCGGCGGCGCGACTTCGAGCTGCCGCTCGACTGGTCGCTGATCACCGGGTTCAACCGGGAGGTGCTGCGCGAGCTGGCGGCCGGGGTGTCGTACGGCGCGGTCGTGGGGTACGGGGATCTGGCCCGGCGGGTCGGGCAGCCGGCCGCCGCTCAGGCCGTGGGGGCGGCGATGGGGGCGAATCCGCTGCCGGTCGTGGTGCCGTGCCACCGCGTCGTGGAGCGCGACGGCGGCATCGGGGGCTTCGGGGGCGGGCTGGAGACGAAGCGGAAGCTGCTCGCGCTGGAAGGGGTGTTGCCCGAACCTCTGTTCTGAGAGGGTCGCTGGGCTGCGGTCGCCTTCTGGTGGGGTGGGGGTTGCGTGGTGCGTACGCGTGGTGGATGGCGGCATCGCCTCAAGGGAGCGTCCCCGGACGGCGGACGGGCGGAGGATGCCGGACGCGCTGAGGGTGCCGGACCGGTCGTGGATGCCGGGCAGGGCGTGGATGCCGGACAGGGCGGGGATGCCGGGCCGGTCGGGGGCATCGGTGCGGACGTCGTCGCGTTGCAGCGGCGTACGCAGCGGGTGCTCGTCGCCTCGCAGATACTCGGCGGTCTGGGAACCGCGACGGGGATCGCGCTGGCCGCTGTGCTCGCCAAGCAGGTGAGCGGGGACGAGGCGTTGTCCGGGCTCGCGTCCACCGCGAGCGTCGCCGGGACCGCGGTGCTCTCCGTGCCGCTGGCCGCGTTGATGAACGCGCGAGGGCGACGGGCCGGGCTCGTGCTCGCCTATCTGATCGGCGTGGCCGGCGCGGTGCTGACCGTGATCGCCGCCGTGGCAGGAAGCTTCCCGCTGCTGCTCGTCGGGCTCGCCGGGTTCGGCGCGGCGTCGTCCGCGAATCTGCAGGCCCGGTACGCGGCGGCCGATCTGGCGGCGCCGGACCGGCGGGCCCGCGCGATCTCGACCGTCGTGTGGGCCACCACCATCGGCGCCGTGCTCGGGCCCAACATCGCGGCGCCGGCGGGCCGCAGCGTCAGCGGGTTCGGGATACCGAAGGAGGCCGGGCCGTTCGTGTGGGCGGCCGGAGTCTTCCTCCTGTCCGCGGCCCTGGTGCAGATCATGCTGCGGCCCGATCCGCTGCTGACCGCACGCGCGGCGGCCCCCGCCGAGGAGCGAAGACCCGAGGCCCGCTCCGTCCGGGCGGGCTTCGCGGCGGTCGCCGCCTCGCCGCGGGCCCGGCTCGCGCTGGTGACGGTCGCCGTGTCGCACACCGCGATGGTGTCGGTCATGTCGATGACACCGGTGGATCTCCAGCACCATGGCGCGGGCATCCAGCTGATCGGGCTCGTGATCAGTGGGCACATCACGGGGATGTACGCGTTCTCCCCGGTCATGGGGCGGCTGGCCGACCGGTTCGGGCGGCTCACGGTGATCGGACTCGCCGTCGGACTGCTCGCGTGTGCGGCGCTGCTGGCCGGGACGGCGGACGGCAGTCGCGCACAGAGCGCCGCGGGCCTGTTCACGCTCGGGCTCGGCTGGTCGGCGGGGCTCGTCGCGGGGTCCGCGCTGCTCACCGACTCGGTGCCGCAGGCAGCTCGGGCCGCCGCACAGGGGTTGTCCGATCTGACGACGAGCCTCTCGGCGGGTGTCGGCGGCGCGACCGCGGGGCTGGTGGTGGCCACGGCGAGCTACGCGTGGCTGAACCTGGCGGCGGCCTGCCTGCTGCTGCCGCTCGGCGCGCTCGCACTGTTCACCCGCCGCACAGCCCAACAGGCCTGACCCGGGAGCCTCCAGGAGAAACGTTCAGCTGAGGGTGATGTGGTACGCCTTGCGCAGCGTCTCGTGCACGGTCCACGTCGTGCGATCGCCCTCGCGCAGCACCGCCGCGCTGCCCGGGCCGACCTCCAGGGTGTCGCCGCCCTCGACCTCGACGGTGGCGCGGCCGCTGACGACCACGAACAGTTCGTTCGCCTCGGTGTCGGTGACCACTCCGGGCGTGATCTGCCAGATGCCGCGCAGCTGCGTGCCGTCCGCCGACTCCCACAGCACCTTGCCGGTGACCTCGGGGGTGCCGGAGACGATCTGCGCGGGGTCGAGCGGCTCCGGTTCGAGCTCCACGTCCGGGACGCGCACGGCGAAAGAGGGGGCGGAGGCGGCCGTGGCGGCTGCGGTCTGATCGTTCGCGGTCATGGCTGGTCACCCTAGTCGGCCTGCGTCCCTCGTCTCACTGGACGCCTCGTAGCGTGCCGGGCCCGCCGACTGGACGGCTCGTCAAGGGGCACACGACTGACAGAGGCACAAAGCCATGTGGCCACACGGCCCGACGGCCCATACGAGGGAGTTCACAACGACATGGAGATCTCCGGGATTCTCAGCGCGATAGTGATCGGCATCATCATCGGCGTGCTCGGGCGGCTGGTCCTGCCCGGGCGGCAACGGATCGGGATCCTGGCGACGATCGCCGTCGGCATCGTGGCGGCCCTGCTCGGCTCGGCGATCGCCGCGGGCCTCGACGTCGCCGACACCAACGGGGTGGACTGGATCGAGTGGCTGATCCAGATCGGCCTGGCCGCGCTGGGAGTGGGGCTGCTCGACCGCGGCCGGGCGCGCCGCTGAGCACGTTCCCGACGGCCCTCGCCCTCCCTTCGACGGCACCGCTTCAACAGCACCGCGCCGCACGTCTCCTCAGCACGCCGTTTCGGTAGCAGACTCCATCGTGCGTACAGCCGGAGCATCCGCCGACGACGAGCGACGAGGCCGAAGGGACGGCGATCAGGCATGAGCGGAAACAGGGCAGTCGCATATCTCAAACCGGGCGCGGTGGAGGTCAGGACCATCGACCACCCGACGCTCGAGCTGAAGGACGGCCCGGGGGTGGCGCGCGCCAACGTCGGCCGGATCTGTCGGCACGGCGTGATCCTCAAGGTGCTCGCCACCAACATCTGCGGCAGCGACCAGCACATGGTGCGCGGCCGCACCACGGCGCCCGAGGGCCTGGTCCTGGGCCACGAGATCACGGGCGAGATCGTCGAGAAGGGCCCCGACGTCGAATTCCTGGACGTCGGGGACATCGTCTCCGTGCCGTTCAACATCGCGTGCGGCCGCTGCCGCAACTGCAAGGAGCGCAAGACCGGCATCTGCCTGAACGTCAACCCCGCACGCCCCGGGGCGGCTTATGGCTATGTCGACATGGGTGGCTGGGTCGGCGGTCAGGCCGAGTACGTGATGGTCCCGTACGCGGACTTCAACGCGCTGCGCTTCCCGGACGCCGACCAGGCGCGCGAGAAGCTCCTCGACCTGACGATGCTGTCGGACATCTTCCCGACCGGATTCCACGGCGCGCTCACGGCGGGGACGAAGGTCGGCTCGACCGTGTACGTCGCCGGCGCCGGGCCCGTCGGGCTGGCGGCGGCCGCGTCGGCGTACCTGCTGGGGGCCGCCGTGGTGATCGTCGGCGATCTGAACCCCGAACGGCTGACCCAGGCACGCAGCTTCGGCTGCGAGACGGTCGACCTGACGCGGGGCGCCGCCGAGGATCAGGTGGCGCAGATCCTGGGCGTACCGGAGGTCGACGCCGCCGTGGACGCGGTCGGCTTCGAGGCCCGCGCGCACGGCCCTGACGCTCCCGAGGCGCCCGCGACGGTCCTGAACTCCCTGATGGGCCTCACGGCGGCCGGTGGCGCGCTCGGCATCCCGGGCCTGTACGTGACCGACGACCCGGGCGGTGTCGACCAGGACGCGCGCACCGGGACGCTGAAGGTGCGGCTGGGGCTCGGCTGGGCCAAGAGCCATCGGTTCACGACAGGACAGTGCCCCGTCATGAAGTACCACCGGGGTCTGATGATGGCGATTCTGCACGAGCGCGTGCACATCGCGAAGGCCGTCAACGCGACGGTGATCGGGCTGGAGGACGCGCCGCGCGGTTACGCGGAGTTCGATCAGGGGGCGAGCAGGAAGTACGTCCTCGATCCGCACGGCGCGCTGAGCGGCGTACGGCCCGTCTAGAAGCACGACGCAGTCGGGGGAAGGGGGCTCCACGCGCGCGTGGAGCCCCCTTCCCGTGCTCCTCGGGGATTCTTCCGCGTACGCCTCGCCCATGGGTCGCGTGTTTGAGAGTGACGCGCGTCCGCCAGGGATGTCAGGGACAGATCAGTGGGGCGGAGGAGGCACGCGCATGCTGAGAGTGTCGGACGAGATACGTGACGCGGTCGGAGCGGGGCGCCCGGTGGTGGCGCTGGAATCGACGATCATCGCTCATGGGCTGCCGCGGCCCCGGAATCTGCGGGTGGCCCTCGAACTGGAGGACGTCGTACGGGACGAGGGGGCGGTGCCCGCGACGATCGCCGTCCTGGACGGGCACCCTCATGTCGGCCTGGACAAGGCGCAGGTGGAGCGGATCGCCAACGAGGACGGCGTCCGCAAGCTGAGCCAGCGGGATCTGCCGCTCGCCATG
Source organism: Streptomyces sp. HUAS MG91 (assembly GCF_040529335.1). Classification (GTDB taxonomy): domain Bacteria; phylum Actinomycetota; class Actinomycetes; order Streptomycetales; family Streptomycetaceae; genus Streptomyces; species Streptomyces tabacisoli. Next base: position 2,126,529 of record NZ_CP159534.1, read on the forward strand.
GCGACGGGCGCCAGCGGTGCGACGACCGTCTCCGCGACGGCGCTGCTCGCGGCGCGTGCCGGGATACGGGTCTTCGCGACGGGCGGCCTCGGCGGCGTGCACCGGGGCTGGACGCGGACCCAGGACGAGTCGGCCGATCTGGGGCTGCTCGCCCGGACGCGGATCACCGTGGTCTGTGCGGGCGTCAAGTCGATCCTCGACGTGCCGGCCACGTTGCAGCGGCTGGAGACGCTGGGTGTGGCGGTGGCCGGGTACGGCACGGACCGCTTCCCCGGCTTCTATCTGGCCGACTCCGGGGAGCCGGTGGACTGGACGCTGCGCACCCCGGAGGAGGTGGCCCGGGTCATGCGGGCCCAGGACGACCTGGCGGCGCAGGAGTCGGCGCTGATCGTCGCCAACCCCGTACCCGAGGAGTCCCAGTTGGATCCGGCGCTGCACGCGCGCGTGCTGGAGAGCGGGTTGCGGGCCTGTGCCGAGGAGGGCGTCAGCGGTCAGGGCGTGACGCCCTTCCTGCTGGACCATCTGGTGCGGCACACCGACGGGGCCTCCCTGGAGGCGAACCTGGCGGCCGTGCGCGGGAACGTCCGCCTGGCCGCGCGGATCGCGGCGGCCCGGGCCCAGATGTGACGCAGGCCGGTGGGGCGCTGCTCGTCGTCGGCGACGTCGTCACGGATGTCGTCGCCCGGCATCGCGGGCCGCTCGCCCAGGGGACGGACACGGCGGCCCTGATCCGTACGGTGCCGGGGGGCGCGGGCGCCAACGTGGCCTGCTGGGCGGCGTACGCGGGCTGCCCCGATGTGGCGTTGCTCGGGCGGGTCGGCGCGGACTCGGTGCGATGGCACGAGGAGGCGCTGGTGCGGGCCGGGGTGCGGCCGCTGCTCGTGGTGGACGACGAGGCGCCGACCGGGGCCGTCGTGAGCCTCGTGGACGAGGACAACGGCGGCGAGCGGACGTTCCTGACGGACAGTGGGGCGTCGTTGCGGGTCGGGCCCGAGGACTGGTCCGCCGCGCGTCTGGACGGGGTGGGGTGGCTGCACCTGTCCGGGTATCTGTTCTTCTCCGGCTCCGGGCGGGCGCTGGTGTCCGTCGCATTGCGCGACGCACGCGCGCGTGGGGTGCCGGTGAGTGTGGATCCGGCGTCGGCCGGGTTTCTGCGGGGATTGGGGGTCGAGCGGTTTCTGGCGCTGGCCGAGGGGGTCGATGTGCTGGTGCCCAGCCGGGACGAGGCGGTGCTGCTCACTGGTGTCGAGGATCCGGGTGACGCCGGGGCGAAGTTGAGCGGGCGGTTCCCGGTGGTGGTCGTGAAGTCCGGGGCCGCGGGGGCGGTGGTCGCGCGGGGTGGGGTGGTGCGGGAGCGGGTGGGGGTCTCGGCGGGGGTGGTGGTGCGGGATTCGACGGGGGCCGGGGATGCGTTCACCGGGGCGGTGGTCGCTGCGCGGCTTCGGGGGGTTTCGTGGCGGGAGGCTGTGGGGGCGGGGTGTCGGGCCGGGGAGGTTGCGGTGGGGGTGGTCGGGGGGCGGCCGCCGGGGTGAGCGTGACGGGCGGGGCGCAGGGCCCCCAGGGTGTTGTTGGGGAGGGGGCGCGGTCGGTGGGCGGGTGCGGGGTGGTGGTGGGCTGAGCGCGCAGTTCCCCGCGCCCCCATCACGGCGCTTGGCCAAGGCGTCCATTTCGAGTGCGCGTTGTCGAGAGCCGAGCGCGCAGTTCCCCGCGTCCCCCATCGGGGCACCTCAGCTGCCACGTTCACCTTGAGTACGCGTCGTCGAAGGCCGAGCGCGCAGATCCCCGCGCCCCCTTCGGGGCGCCTCAGCTGCGGCGTTCACTTCGAATGCGCGTCGTCGAAGGCTGGGCACGCAGTTCCCCGCGCCCCTTTCGGGGCGGGCGGCTTCCTGTGCTCGTATCGCGGTGCCTCGGTTACTGGGCCTTTTTGCCCCATACCGAGATCAAGGGGGCCGTCGCCAGGTCCATCGTGCCTTCTGCCACGTTCGCCAAGTGGCGGTCGATCTCGGCGTTCGTGGCCAGGTTCGCCGAGACCAGGTCGGCTCGGATCTGTTCGACCGTGGCCGCTTCCAGAGCCGTGCAGGCGGGCGAGGTCAGGGGGAAGTACGCGTCCGCCTCCACCTGACGCAGACCGGCCTCGCGCAGCAGGCGCGGGAGTTTGCGGCCGTAGCTCAGGTCGGCGCCGCGCTCGGCGAGCAGGGAACGGAAGCCGTGGCGAAGCCGGTTGGCCAACTGCTGTTCGGGACCGTACTCGTCGGGGCAGAGCAGCGGCTGGAGGGCGGGGTCGGCGTCCTCGATGAGGAGGCGGCCGCCGGGGCGCAGCGCCTGGATCATGGACTGGAGCGCCCGCTCCCGGTCCGGGACATGGACCAGGACGAGCCGGGCGTGCACCAGGTCGAAGCTCTCGGCCGGCGGGGCGTCGACGCCGACGTCGTGCCGGCGAACCTCGACCGGTGAACGCGGCGAACTGGTCTGCCAGGACGTGTCGATGTCGGTGGCGAGCACGCGGCCGGTCGGCCCGACCTGCCGGGCGAGCCAGGACACCACCGAGGTGCCCCCTGCGCCGACCTCCCAGCAGCGCCAGCCGGATCCGATGCCGAGCCGCTCGATGTGACGGAACGTCGTGGGGTCGAACAGCGTCGACAGCGCGTCGAACCGCTGGCCCGCCTCGGGCCGCTGATTGTCGAGAAGGTATGCGTGGCCGCCGGATGGAGTCATGTCCCGATCATCCCAGCCCCACCGCGTATACCGGGCATTTGACCTGGCCGCGGACGTCTCCGTAGAGATCACCGCAGAGACCGCCCCGAAGAGATCCGGAGCGGAATCCTCCGTTCCCACAGGGCTCGACACGATGTCGGCGATCGCTGGCAGACTGGCTCGCCAGGTCGTCCTCACCAGCGGGACGACGGCCAGGTACCAGCACGTACGCACAGCGGCACGAGGAGCCGAGCATGTCGATGGCGGGCAATCTGCGAAGGGTCGGCAGCCTGCGCAAGGTGGGCGGGCTGCGGAGAGTCGCGCGTCTGGCACGCCGCAGACCGCGGGTCGACCTGAGCCACCCGGCGCGCTCCCCGCTCGGGTCGGCGGTGGTCAACTGCGTGACGTACCGGGACGGACGGCGGGAGACGGGCGGGCGGGACCTCGTCGAGGCGGTGCGCGCGGTGCGCAAGGCGGACGACGGGTTCGTGTGGCTCGGCCTGCACGAGCCGTCGGAGCTGGAGTTCGCCGACATCGCGGAGCTGTTCGATCTGCATCCGCTCGCGGTGGAGGACGCGGTCCACGCGCATCAGCGGCCGAAGGTCGAGCGGTACGGGACGACGCTGTTCGCCGTTCTGAAGACGGTCTGTTACGTCGAGCACGCGGAGCTGACGGCCACCAGCGAGGTCGTCGACACCGGCGAGATCATGGTGTTCGTCGGCCATGACTTCGTCATCACGGTGCGGCACGGACGGCACGGTTCGCTCGGACCGGTGCGCGAGTCGCTGGAGGCGAACGCGGAGCAGCTCGCCAAGGGGCCGGCGGCGGTGCTGCACGCCATCGCGGACAGTGTGGTCGACGACTATCTGACGGTGATCGACGAGGTCCAGGCGGACATCGACGAGGTCGAGACGGAGGTCTTCGCGAGGAACGGAGCACGGACCGATCCCGGCCGGATCTACCAGCTCAAGCGGGAGCTGCTGGAGTTGAAGCGGGCGGTGGCCCCGCTGTCCCGTCCGGTGCTGGAGCTGGCGGGGCGGCCGTTCCCGGCCGTGCCGCCGGAGATACAGGCGTACTTCCGTGACGTGTCGGACCATCTGCTGCGCGCGGTGGAGCAGATAGCGGCGTTCGACGAACTGCTCAACTCGATTCTGCAGGCCCATCTCGCGCAGGTGACGGTCGCGCAGAACGAGGACATGCGCAAGATCACGGCGTGGGCCGCGATCGTCGCGGTGCCGACGATGGGCTGCGGGATCTACGGCATGAATTTCGATCACATGCCGGAGCTGCACTGGCGGTTCGGCTATCCGCTCATGCTGTCCGTCATCGCCGGGATCTGCTTCGTGGTCTACCGGGGCTTCAAGCGCAACGGGTGGCTGTGACGGCGGGCCGCCCGGCCGGTCAGCCGCCGTTCCAGGCGGGATGGCGGGGGTCGTCGGCGCGGATGACGACATCGGCGTGCTCGGTGGGGGCGGTCTCGGAGTCGTAGCGGGCGAACGCCGGAAGGGTCCAGTGGTCGGACTCGGGGGTGCGGCGGCGCAGGGCGCCGGGCGACAGGCTCACATGGACCGTCAGGTCGAACGGGAACCAGTGGTTCAGGAGGAGAGGGCCGTGGAGCAACAGGACTCCGCCCGGCGCGAGCGGGACGGGGGCGCTGCGGGTGGCGCGGTCGGTGACCGGGTCCCACAGGTCGGGCAGGACGCGGCCGGTGCCGTCCGGTTCGAGGGGGCCGAACACCTCGCGCCACAGGGCGCCCGTGTCGAACCAGCCGGTGTAGTACGCCTCGACGTCCTCGTGCCCGTACTCGTAACGGAGGGAGGCCGGGCGCAGGAAGCCGTCCGTCGCGACGGGCAGCGAAGACCGGCCGCGCACGCGCAGCGCTTCGTGGACGCGGGCCGCGAGATCGCCGGGGCGGGCGGCCGGCGCCCCGTCGAGGGCGACCTTCGGCCAGGGGCCGCCGTCGGACGGCTTCAGGTCGAGCAGGCGCTCGGCGAGGGCGTCGCCCAGCCGTTCCCAGGTGATCGGTTCAAGTCGCACACGGTCCATGATGCCGGGCGGCGCGGGAGCGGTGGCCGAGTGTCCGGGGTGGGCATGACGTCGGTATGAGCGGCGTCGATCGTCCCTTTCCCGTCACGCGCGGTCCCCTTGTCTTCCAGCCGGTCAAGCGGCGGCGGTGCGGCGCGTGCCGGAGCGGGCCGCTCGCGCTGCTGGTGCTCGAGGACGGTCAGCCGCGCTGCCTGGACTGCGCGGACCTGGGGCATCTGGTGTTCCTGCCGCGCGGCGACAACGCGCTGACGAGGCGGGCGAGGGAGGAGAGCGGGCTGTCGGCGGTCGTGGTGCGGTTCCACCGGCGGCGGGGGCGGTACGAGCGGCAGGGGGTGATGGTCGAGGAGGAGGGGCTCGCGCGGGCCGAGGCGCGGTGTCTGGCCGACGCGGAGGCGCGAGCGCGGCGCCGGGAGCGGGATGCCGCGCGGCGGGCGGCGGAGGATGTGCGGTTCGTGGCGGCGTTCGCGGCGGAGATCCGTCGGCTGTTTCCCGGGTGTCCCGAGGCGCGGGCCCGGGCCGTCGCCGGGCATGCGGGGATGCGCGGCAGCGGGCGGGTGGGGCGCAGCGCGGCGGGGCGGGCGCTGTCGGAAGGGGCGGTGACGGCGGCCGTGCGCGCCGCGGTGCGGCACGGGGACACGCCGTACGACCGGTTGCTGATGGCGGGAGTGGCGCGGAGGGAGGCGCGGAGTCGGGTCGGCGGGGCGGTGCGGGCGGTGCTCGATGAGTGGGCGGCGGGCGGTTCCGCGGGGGCTGGTGAGGCGGCGGGTGCGGGTGATTCCGGGGAGCCGGGCCCAGGAGCGTGATCGAACGTGATGAATTCGGTATGCGGAAGGTGTTCATACATGAGTGGAAACCGCTCCCACTACGCACACATGTGCGGCATGATCCCCTCACATAACAGTCAGGGGGACGGACCAGGGGGGCCAGAGGATGATCGAGGGGCCGTATTTCGTTCTGGTGGTGCTCGGGGCGCTGTGGTGCGGAGTCGCGGCCGGGGTGTTCGTCGCGTTCTCGACCCTGGTCATGCGCGGGCTCGGCGCGCTGCCGGCCGCGCGCGGGATCGCCGCGATGAACTCGATCAATGTCGCCGCGATGACCCCCGCCTTCATGGTCGTCTTCATGGGTGCTGCCCTGCTGTGCGCGGTGATCGCGGTCGTGACGTTCGTGCTCTGGCCGGAGCCCGGAACCGTTGAGCTGCTCGTGGGGTGCGTGCTGTATCTGGCGGGGTCGTTCGGGGTGACCGTCGTGGCGAACATTCCGCGCAACGACGCGCTCGCCAAGCTGGCCGGCGACGAGGATTCGGAGCGCAGCGCGGCGTACTGGCGTCGCTATCTGAGCGAGTGGACCCTGTGGAACCACGTCCGGGGCGGCGCCGCGCTCGCCGCGTCGGCGGCGTTCGTGCTCTCCCTGACCTGAGCGCCCGGTTCGGCGGAACGGGCGGGGTGCACCGACCCGACGTATCGTGACGAAAGGTGTCACAGCGTAGGGAGAGGGCCATGGCCGACCCCAAGGGCTTTCTCACCACGCCGCGACAGGAGGCACCGCGCCGCCCGGTCGAGGAGCGGGTGCGCGACTGGGCCGAGGTCCACGTCCCCGGCGGGCTGCTGCCGATCGTGGGCGCGCAGGCGGACCGGTGCATGGACTGCGGGATCCCGTTCTGCCACGAGGCCTGCCCGCTGGGTAACCTGATCCCGGAGTGGAACGAGCTCGTGGCCCGGGACGACTGGCGCGCCGCGAGCGAGCGGCTGCACGCCACCAACAACTTTCCGGAGTTCACGGGGCGGCTGTGCCCCGCGCCCTGCGAGGCGGGCTGTGTCCTCGCCATCAATCAGCCCGCGGTGACCATCAAGAACGTGGAGGTGACGATCGCGGAGCGGGGCTGGGCCGAGGGTTTCGTCGCCGCCCGGCCGCCGGGGCGGCTCAGCGGGCGGACCGTCGCCGTCATCGGTTCGGGGCCCGCCGGGCTCGCGGCGGCGCAGCAGTTGACGCGTGCGGGGCACACCGTCGCCGTGTACGAGCGGGACGACCGGGTGGGCGGGCTGCTGCGGTACGGGATCCCCTCCTTCAAGATGGAGAAGTCCCAACTGGAGCGGAGAGTAGCGCAGTTGGTGGCGGAGGGCGTGCGGTTCCGTACAGGCGTGGAGATCGGGAAGCACCTCGGGGCCGACCGCTTGCGGGCCCGGTACGACGCCGTGATCGTCGCCACCGGGGCGACGGCTTGGCGGGAACTGGATTTGCCGGGGCGGGAGTTGGCCGGAGTCCATCAGGCGATGGAGTATCTGCCGCTCGCCAACCGGGTCTGTGAGGGCGATCTGGAGGTGTCACCGCTCTCCGCGGAAGGCAAGCACGTCGTCATCGTCGGCGGCGGGGACACCGGAGCGGACTGTCTGGGCACGGCGGTACGGGAACGGGCGGCGTCCGTCTCGCAGTTGGACATCTACGCCCGCCCCGGTGACGTGCGCGACGAGGCGGCCGAGCCCTGGCCGACGTATCCGAAGCTGTACCGGCTGTCGGCCGCGCACGAGGAGGCGGGTGAGCTGCGGACCGCCCCGGCTGCCGACGCGGACGCGCGGCTCTTCGCGGCGTCGACGCTCCGCCTCACCGGGGACGCGGACGGGCGGGTGCGGGAGGTGCACCTGGTCGAGGTGGACGCGGAGCGCAGGCCGCGGGCCGGGACGGAGCGCGGGCTGCCCGCCGATCTGGTGCTGATCGCGCTCGGCTTCCACGGTCCGGAGCGCCGGGCCGACGGATTGGCGGACCAGTTGGGGCTCGGGACGGGCGAGCGGGGCGGGTTCGCGCGGGACGCCACGTTCGCGACCGAGGTGCCGGGGGTGTTCGTCGCCGGGGACGCGGGGCGGGGGCAGTCGCTCGTGGTGTGGGCGATCGCGGAGGGACGGGCCGCCGCCGCGGCGGTCGACCGGTGGCTGACGGGGTCGACGCGGCTGCCGGCGCCGATCGGGGCACACGACCGCCCCATGGAGGTGTGAGACCCGCTCCAGCGGCCGGTGTCTCCGGCCGCGCGAGCCGTGTCAGTGGCCGTCGGTAGGGTGCGGCCTCATGACGGAATCGGAGGCGGGGCCGGGCGCGACACCGACGGCGGACTCGTGGCGGGACACGGCCGAGCGGATCGGGGTCGACCTGCACCTGGACCTGTCGGCCGCGGGAAGCCGGCGGGGTGCGCTGGCCGGCGCGCTGCGGGACGCCGTGCGGTCCGGGCGGCTGTCGCCCGGGACCCGGCTGCCGCCCTACCGCGCGCTCGCCGCCGACCTCGGCGTCGCCCGCAACACGGTCGCCGACGCCTACGCCGAACTCGTCGCCGAGGGCTGGCTCACCGCCCGCCAGGGATCGGGCACCCGGGTCGCGGAGCGGGCCCGGCCACCGGCCGGGAGCGGGGCCGGGCGGGCGCCCGAGGAGGTATCGGACAGCGATCCGGGGCCGGCGCACGACCTGCGGCAGGGCTCGCCGGACGCGTCGGCGTTCCCGCGGGCCGCGTGGGCGGCGGCGTACCGGCGCGCCCTGAATGCCGCGCCCGCCGCCGCCTTCGGGCCCGGCGATCCGCGGGGCCGTATCGAATTGCGGACCGCGCTCGCCGAGTACCTGGCGCGCTCGCGCGGGGTGCGCGCCGAACCCGGGCGGATCGTCGTCTGCTCGGGTTTCGCGCACGCGCTGCGGCTGCTCTACGGGGAGCGGGTGCTGCGCGGCCCGCTCGCCGTGGAGGAGTACGGGCTGGCGTTCCACCGTGAACTGCTGGTCGGGGCGGGGGTGCGGACGGTGCCGCTCGCGGTCGACGAACACGGAGCGCGGGTGGCGGAGTTGGGTGCGCTCGGCAGTGGGGTGCGCGGAGTGCTGCTCACCCCGGCGCACCAGTTCCCCATGGGTGGGCCGTTGCACCCGGAGCGGCGGGCCGCCGCGGTGGACTGGGCACGCGGGCGCGGCGGGCTGGTGGTGGAGGACGACTACGACGGGGAGTTCCGCTACGACCGCAAGCCCGTCGGGGCGGTGCAGGGGCTCGATCCCGAGCACGTCGTGTACGTCGGGTCGGTGAGCAAGAGCCTCTCCCCCGCGCTGCGGCTGGGGTGGATGGTGCTGCCGGGACACCTGGTGCGGGACGTGGTCGCGGCGAAGGGCGAGCGGGAGGGGTGGGCGAGCGCGCTGGACCAGCTGGCGCTCGCCGAGTTCCTGTCGTCGGGGGCGTACGACCGGCACGTACGGCGGATGCGGCAGCGCTACCGGGCGCGCAGGGACCTGCTGGTGTCGGCGCTGGCCGAGCGGGCGCCGTGGGCCGGGGTCAGCGGGGTCGCGGCGGGTCTGCACGCCGTGGTGCGGCTGCCCTCGGGACGGGAGCGGGACGTGCTCGCCGCGGCCCGGGCGCGGGGGATCGCGGTGGAGGGGCTGGCGGCGTTCCGGCACCCGGGGGCCGTGGACGGGGGCCACGGCCCGGGCGAGGAGGGCCTGGTCGTCGGTTACGCGGCGGCGGCCGAACGGGCGTACGGGGCGGCCGTCGAGGCGCTGTCCGGAGTTCTCGCGCACGTGGGACGAGCGGGCCCCGGGGCACCCCCGCGGACCCGGCCCGTGCTCCGGATCAGGACAGCAGGAAGTCCGCCGCCCCCGCCTTCGCTCCCTCGATGAAGGCCGAGATCTCGCTGAGCGTGTAGATCAGTGCCGGACCGTCCGGGTCCGAGGACTGGCGGACGGCGACGCGGCCGTCGGCCAGCTTCATCGCTTCGAGGCAGTTGCCGCCGTTGCCGCCGCTCCAGGGCTTGTGCCAGCCTTCGCCGCCGAGGTCGCGCGCGGGCATGCCGTTGTAGACAGGCTGGCCGTCGACTCCTCGTATCCGGTCCTTGATCTGGTCCATTCACAGCTCCTTGCGGAGATCGCTCAGGATCTCCTTTGTGCGTGGTGCGGTTGCGGCATGTGCCGCCATGCGGTCCATGACCTCCAGGTGGGTGGCCACCTCGGGGCGCGCGTCGAGGTAGACGGCGCCGGTCAGGTACTCGCTGTAGACCATGTCGGGCAGTTCCGGCACGGCGAACCGGAACAGCACGAAGGGGCCGTAGGTGCCCGGGTGCGGGCCGGACGCGAACTGGGCGACCTGCAGCGTCACGTTCGGCAGCTCGATCACTTCGAGCAGCCGGTCGATCTGGCCGCGCATCACCGCCGCGTCGCCGACCGGGCGGCGCAGCGCCGTCTCGTCCATGACCATCCACAGACGCGGCGCGTCCTCGCGGGTGAGCAGGGTCTGGCGCTGCATGCGCAGAGCGACGTGCCGCTCGACGAGGCCCGGGTCGTCGACCAGCGCGCGGCCGATCGCCCCGGACTGCAGCACCCCGCGCGCGTACTCCTCGGTCTGGAGCAGGCCGGGCACGAAGTGCGGCTCGTAGGACCTGATGAGCGAGGCGGCGCCCTCCAGGCTCACGTACATCGAGAACCAGCCGGGCAGGATGTCGTGGAACCGCTGCCACCAGCCCGGCTTGTTCGCGTCCTCGGCGAGCTGCACGAAGGCGTCGGCCTCGGTGTCGGTGACGCCGTAGGACTTCAGGAGCATCTGCAGGTACGGAATCTTGAGCGCGACCTCGGCGGTCTCCATGCGGCGGACCGTCGCGGCGGTTACACGGAGTACTTTCGCCGCGTCCTCGCGCTTGAGGCCGGCGGCCTCGCGCAGGTCCTGGAGACGGCGCCCGAGAACCACCTGACCGACCGTCGGCGCGGACCGCGGTTCACTCACGCCGCATCCCTCCCAGCAGTCCGACCCGTCGTCCGACTCGTTGTCCCAGTGTCTGAAGTCAGCCGCGCCCAGACGCGTACGACCGTGCGAGAAAGCCGAAAACCGGCCGTTCAGAGGCCGATCACCGGTTCATTCCCACACGGTTCGCGTCACAGGAGCCGCCATGCGGCGGGCTGCAGTCAGCAGTCTGCCATGCCTGCTCCGCGAGGCACACTGCACTCTGCACTTTTCAGAGTGGCTCTTGCCAAGTGTTCACGACGGGGCGATAGTGGCAAGCGTGATTCCGTCCGCGCCCTTAGGAACAGCAGCCGACGAAGCTACGTTCGGTGACCGTCTGGGTACGTCGCCCATGTTCGCGGTCCGCCGCAGCAGCTTCGAGCTGGCTCCCCACCCGGGCTCCGCCGCACAGGCCCGGCGCATGACGCGCACCCAGCTGACCGGGTGGGGCGCGTGCGAGGACACCTGTGACGCGGCGGCCCTCGTCGTCTCGGAGCTGGTGACGAACGCCATCGTGCACACCGCCAGCCGCCGTATCCACTGCGAGCTGCACGATCTGCGCGGCGGCGACGGGGACGACGGGCAGGGCGAGCGCGTGCGGATAGCCGTCCGCGACGAAGGACGCATGCCGGGCGAGCACCGTCCCGCCGGCCGGATCGCCCCTGAGGAGGAGCACGGCAGAGGGCTGCTCCTGGTCGCCGCGGTCTCCACCGCGTGGGGCGCCCAGGAGACCGGCCCCGGCCTGCTGGTCTGGGCGGAACTGCCGCGGCGGACCGGCGCGGGGAGCACGGATCCCGGACCCGTGCCGGACGCGCCCGACGGAAGCGGCTGGGTCTGGTGAGCCCGGCGACTCGACACGGACCCGGCACCTGACGCCGGTGTGAACCATCGCCCGGACCGGCCGGGCGGCGATCGACAAGCGTGCTGAACGGGAACGGATGGGCGTGGTGACGACGGGCACTTTGCGGACGATGCAACTGGACTCGCTGACCGGGCTCGCCCGGCGACGGCGGATACGGGATCCGCATCCACCCGCACCCGTGCGTCTGACCGTGCCGGACGGCATGACCGCGCCGCTCGGCTGCGACGCGGTGGCCGTTCCCGAGAGTTTCGCCCGCGCGATGACGCGGCGGCTGCCCCGGATGGGGTGTGTGTACGCGGCCGAGGGGCACTGGTGGTGGCTCGTGCCATCGGATTCGGACGTGGCGCTCGAATGGCCCGCTCCGGCGCGCTACACGGCGGGCGCCGTGGTGCCGGACGCGGCGCGCGTCCCGGATCTCATCCACTGCCCCGAGGGCGCGGTGCCCTACACGCCGCCGATTCCGCTGTATCTGGCGCTGTGCCGGGTCACGGGGACGACGCCCGTCTGGTCCCGGTCGGTCGGCACGTCGTAGAGCGCGCCCGAAGGTTGCCGGGTGCCCGCGGGTGACGGCCGCTCAGGGGGCGCGGAGCGCGCACCGGCGAGGACGTCGGGGCTCCCGCTCCCGGCGTCCCGCGCCGAGCCCCCCGTCCGTGTGGTTCGGCTCCGAGAGCTCCGAGAGCTCCGACGACCCGGACGGTCCCGATCGGTCTCGTCGTCAAAGGACGGTGGTGCCACCACCGTAGCCGCGCACCGGCGCGGCGTCTCGGCTCCGGCACCACCCATGACGTGCACAGGACACCATCTGGCCACGATCAGGCCACCGGCTGCGCCGCCTCTCGTACGATCACGAGAAACGCGTCGGTCGCCAGGTCCATGACCACCTCGGCCGGCCTGCCCTCCAGCCGACACCGGTTCGCGAACTCCTCTGCGGGCCAGGAGCCGCGAGGCCCTCCGGCCGGGAAACGCTGCAACACCACTCGTCCGTTGATCATCGCTCGTCCCTGTCCCCCGTGTCGTACCTGAAGCCCGGGCTCCGGTTAGGCTCCGGCGCCCTGTGTGAAGGAGAACGCTGACAGGGCGGGCAAGGACTCGCAACGTGACGAGAATGACACCGAGTTGAGACGAGGTCAGGTCGCGCGGGACGGCCGTCAGTCGACGTACTCGTCGTGATAGCGCACGCGCGCACTGCCCGCGGGCGCCCCCAGAGACGTCGCCCGTCCCTCAGGTTTCTCCCATGCCTCCTGCCGGCCGAGGGCGGTGAGGTCCAGGAGGTTCGTGGTGAAGCCGATGTTGTCCAGGCCGCGGTCGAAGGCCGAGTACGTGTGAAAGATCCGCTCACCCGTGCGCAGGAAGCAGCTCAGTGCGGGCCGCTCCTGAAGTTCACCGCCCGCGGCCCCGTCCGGCCGCACCCGCACGGTGGCGCCGAAGTCCAGGTTGAAGTCGCTGAGGCTGGAGGAGTACCAGGGCAGGGTCCAGCCCAGTCGCGCCTTGAACGGCAGGATCTTGGTGAAGGGGGCCCTGGAGACCGCCGCGAACGCCGTGCCGCGGGCCCGCAGATGGGCCAGGTGCCCGATCTGGTCGAGGAAACCGGAGCAGCTGGCGCAGCCCGCGTCCCACTCCGGGGCGAACATGAAGTGGTAGACGACGAGTTGGCGCCGCCCCTCGAACAGGTCGAGGAGTTCGGCCTTTCCGTCCGGGCCCTCGAAGGCGTACGCCTTGTCGATCTCCACCATGGGCAGCTCGCGCCGCCGGGTGTTCAGCGCGTCGCGCGCCCGGGTCGCCGCCTTCTCCAGGGCGAGCAGTTCCTCGCGTGCGGCCTGCCACTCCTGGCGGGTGACCACCTTCGGCAGCCCCATGGTTCCTCCTCGGGTCGGATCTCTCGCAGGGGTGACCGGGGGCGGGCGCGGAACTCATCGGTCCCGCGGGAAGAACTTCGCGGAGTCCGGGGGCACATGGCGCCCCTGTCCGCTAAGAACGCACTGTTGTCCGCTGAGCCGTGCGCCATCACAATGCTCATGCCAACACGGCAGAGGCACACTCCACCCATGCACCACTCTCGGCACGGGAGAGGACCCCCCACATGAAGAAGTCACTCGCCGCCGCAGCGTTCGGCGTCGCTCTGATCGGTGCAACCGCCGCCCCGGCAATGGCCGCTGACGGTTCGTCGACCGCCGGTCCCGCGGTCAAGGCGGTGTCCTTCGCCGGCACGGTCGCGCTCAGCAACTGTTCCGGCTCGGTCGTCCGCGTCCCCAACTCCCAGCCGTCCGACCCGGCGCTGGTGATGTCGAACGGCCACTGCCTGGAGTCCGGTTTCCCGGGTCCGGGCGAGGTCGTGGTGAACAAGGCGTCGTCCCGTACGTTCAGCCTCCTGAACTCCGCCGGCAGCAAGGTCGCGACGCTGCGGGCGAGCAAGGTGGCGTACGGCACGATGACGGACACGGACGTCTCGCTGTACCAGCTGACCTCCACGTACGCGCAGATAGAGAGCTCGTACGGGATCAAGGCCCTGGAGCTGTCGGCCGCCCACCCGACGCAGGGCACGGCGATCAGCGTGGTCTCCGGCTACTGGAAGAAGAAGTATGACTGCTCGATCGACGGGTTCGTCTACCGCCTCAAGGAGGGCGCGTGGACCTGGAAGGACTCGGTCCGCTACACCTCCGCCTGCCAGACGATCGGCGGCACCTCGGGCTCGCCCGTCGTCGACCAGACGACCGGCAAGGTCGTCGCGGTGAACAACACCGGTAACGAGGACGGCCAGCAGTGCACGGAGAACAACCCGTGCGAGGTGGACGCGAACGGCAAGGTCACGGTGCGCCAGGGCATCAACTACGCGCAGGAGACGTACGGGATCGTGCCGTGCGTCGTCGCCGGCAACAAGATCAACCTGTCGGCGCCGGGTTGCACACTGCCCAAGCCCTGACAGCGGTGGCCGGGCGCTCCCCTTCCCGGGGGGGGCGCCCGGCTCCCGGCCTCGATGGCAGCGTCGTCACGCGACCTGGAGTACCCCGCGTCCGCGAGTGCGGTGGTCAGGCGAGGCGAGATCGCGAAGATGACGCGCCCGTCGGTGTCTTGGCCGGCGACGATGCGCGGCTCACCGGCTTCGACGAGTTCCTCGAAGCTGCCGCCGGCCAGGAGGCAGTCCCTCCCCCTCGACCACTGCTTCTTCGGATCGCGTCGGCGCCACGGATGGCGTGCCGGACGCGAACGAGGCCCCGTGACGACGGCCGGGATCAGGTTCGGCGCCGGTCGCGGCACCAAACGCACCTCCCCAGAAGCGATTTGAGCGACCGGAGATCACAATTCGGCGCTCACTGCCCGATTCTGTTGACCCGTCCTGCCGCATGCTCGTACTGTCGCCGCGACCAGATGATCCGCTCATATTTTTGCCTTGGTTTGACTTCTTCGGGGGAGGGGGCTGCCGTGCTTTCTGTCATGGGCAGGATGAGTGGGGTGCTCGCCACCCACGAACAGGTGACGGCGTCGACCAGGTCGGAGGATCGCTCACTCCTCCCGCGGCACCGAACCTGACCTTCCGATGCCTGACGTGCCCCGACACCCGTGGGCGCGCCCTCGACCCTCCACCGGGCGACTCGTACGCACATCGTTGATCACCAGTACGGCGTTCGTCCTCGTGTCCGCGGCGGCCCGGCCCCGGCTTCTCCCCGTCTGTTCGGACCGGAGCAGCTGAGCGAGCCCCCGACCGGTCTGTCGCCCTCCCGCGCGCCACAGGCCGTTCTCTCCGCACCCCCTGCCCCTTACCGCGAACCGCCGCTTCCGGCTGTCCGCTTCGCCACCCCGCGCGCCCCAAGGAGATCCAGTGCGCTCTCGACCAAGGCAGCCAAGGCTGCTCACGCTCCGATCACGAAGATCAGCGGTCTTCGCCCGCGCCGTCACGGCCGTCACCACGCTCGCGCTGCTCGGCGGCCTGGCCACCCAGTCCGGTCCCGTCGTCCCGGACGATCGCGTCGCGAAGGCCTCCGACTCGCAGGACTGGTACGTCGACACCCCCGCCGAGCTGCTGCGCCAGGACCAGTGCCTGATGTCGGACGTCCTGCGCCTGGGCGGGCCCGCGATGGCCACGACCGCGAAGGACGGGCTCAACCAGACCCCGGAGAAGCTGCGGCAGCTGGCCGACCGGCAGTACTGGGAGGAGACTCCGCTCGCCACCGCGTACAAGTCCGACAAGGACGCGGCGCTGGCCGAACTGAACCGGCTCGACGCGCTCCACGACAGCTGGAAGATCAGCGGCCTCGAGACACCGGGCGGCTTCGATTCCGTCGCCGCCTTCGAGTGGCCGCCCGGGACCAGTGGCGACGACGGCCAGGACTTCCACTCGCAGACCGGTCTGACGGCGTGGATCGCCGACCGGTTCTGGAAGAACGAGAGCGACTTCTACGAGGACGCGACCCCGCCCGCCGACGCGAAGACCGTCGCGGCGGTCAAGGCGCTGGGCCAGCCGCTGTACGGCAGTGACCCCGACCCCTCCGGACCGGACTGGAACCGGCAACTCGCCCTGCGCGACGCCTACAAGCACCTCACCGACTGGAGCCTGGAACCGACCGGCGCGGACAACGCCCGCCTCTTCCTGGGCTCCGGCGGCTTCCCGAGCCGGGCACCCGCGCCCGGCACCGCCGAGCACCGTGTCATGGTCGAGGACCTCAAGTCCCGCTTCGCCGCGTGCGCGTGGCGTGACCCGATGGACCCGGAGCAGGTCCTCGGCGAGGTCACCGCGACCGCCGCGACCGAGTGGCAGCAGGAGATCGCCTCCCAGGCCGCCAAGCGCAACGATGTCCTGGTCGCCAACAAGAACGCCGTCCAGGCGCTCACCACAGCCTCCGAGTCGATGGGCAAGCTGCTCGGCCACTCCTGGGTCGCCGACCACATCACCCGCTGGCAGGACTACTGGTCCTCGGGCGGCATCGGCTGGATCGGCACCTCTCCGATGGCCGTGCAGATCCCGGGCGCGAGCGGCAAGTGCCTGGGGGCGCAGGGCTCGGCCACCGCGAACGGCACGCCCGTCGAGGTCGTCGCCTGCTCGTCGGCGGCGGCCCAGCAGTGGCGCTTCAACGGCGGCTACGGCGAGGGCTACAGCCTGCAGAACGTCAACTCGCAGAAGTGTCTCGACGTCGCCTCCGACCGTACGAAGATCCAGCTCTGGACCTGCAACGGCACCCCCATGCAGGTGTGGAAGTTCAGCGTCCGAGCCGCATCGACCCTGCAGAACGTGGGCGCGGGCAAGTGCCTGAACTTCCCCGCGTACACGGCCGGGCAGGACGCGCTCGCCGCCACGTGCGGCACGGCCGCCACGCAGAAGGTGCTCTTCAAGGTCTCCGAGCACAACGGCACGGTTCCCGCGTCGGCACAGTTCACCAAGGCGTCGGCACGGCTCAGCGCCTCCCGTTCGGGAGCGGCGGCCGAACTGGCCGAGCTCAAGCGCCAGGCGACGGCAGCGACGAACGCCCAGACCGCCAGCACCACCGCCGAGCAGGCGGCGTACGCGATCGCCGACGCGGCGGGCGCGCCGCGCGGTCGCGGTCTGCTGGTCGGGCAGCAGAAGGCCCAGGTCACCCAGGGTGCCGCAGCGGCCGTCGCCGCGCTGGTGAAGGCCGGTGAGACCGCCGAGGCCGCCACCCGGGCCGCCGCGGCGGACAGCGCCACGATCGCCCAGCGCGCCCTGGCGCAGGCCGCCCAGTCCAAGGCGGAGTTCCGCAGGGCGGCGGCCTACCGGGCCGAGCTGCAGGCGAAGGCCGCCGCCGACGCGGCCAAGCTGCACCGGGACAACGCCAAGAAGGAGAAGGAGACCGCCGAGGCCCAGCTCGCGGTGGCGCTGAAGGCGGAGGGCGACGCGAAGGTCGCCGCGGCCGACGCGCACGCCAAGCGGCTCGCGGCGGAGGCCGAGGAGAAGACGGCGAAGGCGGAGAAGGAGACCGCCGCCGCCAAGCAGGCCGAGGCCAACCAGCACAAGCTCAACGCCCAGGGCGAGGCCACCAAGGCGCAGGACGCGCAGAAGAAGGCCGAGAGCGCCGAGTCCACCGCCGTCGCGCGCAAGAACGACGCGGTCGAGGCCCGCGACAAGGCCAAGGCCAAGCGGGACGACGCCTGGGAAGCCGAGCAGAAAGCGGACGCGGCGCGTGCCAAGGCCGACGCCAAGGAGGCGTACGCGCACTCCCTCGACGCGGGTGACGCGGCCGACGCGGCGCGTACCGCCGCCGACGAGGCCGACCGGCACGCCGACGACGCGGAGGCCGCCGCGGAGCGGGCCCGTGGCGAGGCCGACGCCGCCACCCAGGCGGCCGCCGACGCCGACGCCGCCGCCACCCGCGCGGAGGCCGCGGCCAAGCGGGCGCGCTCGGACGCGGACGCCGCGCAGGCCGCCAAGCTCCGGGCCGACGCCGCGGTGAAGACCGCGACGAGCGCCGCCGCCCAGGCCATCCAGGCCTCGCAGCGCGCCGCCCAGGAGGCTGCCGAGGCCGTCAAGCAGGCGGCCGAGGCCGAGAAGCAGGCCAAGCTCGCCAAGGCCAACGCCGATGCCGCCAACAAGGAATCGATCAAGGCCCTCGCCGCCGCGGCCAAGGCCACCGGCTACGCCTACGTCACCGCCCAGGCGGCTGCCGACGCGGGCGAGGCCGCCGCGCAGGTCGCCAAGCCGGCCAACGACGCGATCCAGATCGGTTCCCCGTACGTCACCACCGACTCCGCCGCGAGCCTGGTCGTCCTGACCGGACAGGCGTCGAAGTCGATCGCGGAGCA
Organism: Streptomyces sp. HUAS MG91; assembly: GCF_040529335.1. Classification (GTDB taxonomy): domain Bacteria; phylum Actinomycetota; class Actinomycetes; order Streptomycetales; family Streptomycetaceae; genus Streptomyces; species Streptomyces tabacisoli. The sequence continues at coordinate 2,144,603 of NZ_CP159534.1, forward strand.
GCAGCAGGCCGTCGCCGACGCCCACGCCAAGAACGCCCAGGAGGAGGCGGCGGCGGCCAAGAGCATCGCCGAGCAGGCGGTCGGCGACGCCAAGGCGGCCTACCAGCACGCGGCGAACGCGGCGCAGTACGCGTCCGACGCGAAGGGGTACGCGAAAGAGGCCCTCGGGTACTCCGCCCAGGCAGCGTCCGCAGCGGCCAAGGCCTCCCAGTCGCTGGCCCGCACGGTCGAGTACGACCGCCAGGCCACCGAGGACGCGGCAGCGGCGGACCAGGCAGCGGGCCGGGCCGAGGGCTATGCCTCACAGGCCCGCGCTTCCGCCGACGCCGCGGCCCTGGACGCGGCGGCCGCCCGCGACGCCGCCGCGGTGGCCGAGCAGGCCGCCAAGGACGCCCGCGCCGCGGCCGACCGGGCCGACACCGCCGCGACCGAGGCGGAACAGGCCGCCAAGGACGCGGACAGGTACGCCAAGGAGGCCCAGGAGGCCGCCGACCGCGCGGAGAAGGCCGACAAGGGCCAGCAGATCGAGACGGGCACCGTGCCCGACGGAGCCGGTGGCTTCGTCGGCAACATGTACTACGTCGTCGACCACTACGAGTACGTGGGTGACCCCGAGACGGTCAAGCAGACCAGCGGCTGCGAAGGGTTCCTCAACAACCTCTTCTACAAGGGCGACTGCACCCTCACGGTAAAGATCCGGTACAAGGCCGTGCTCGACCTGTACCTGTGCGGCGCCGACGACCTCGACCCGTCGGTCTACACCTGCCCGGCCGCCGCGAGCACCTACGTGGACACGATCACCACCAAGGAGCTGGCCCAGGAGGTCACCCACACCATCACGATCGCCGAGTTCCAGCAGGGGGTCGACCCGGTCGACATCCTCTTCGGCAGCTGGATCAAGTGCGTCCAGAAGATCGCGCCGGGGGGCCAGCAGGGCAGCTGGGGCGGATGCGGCTGGGCCGCCCTGGACGTCGGGCTCCTGTTCGCCGGAAAGATCATCGGGCCCATCGCGAACGCAGTGAGGGCCGCCGACGCGGCCGCTCGTACCGGAATCGGGGTCGCGGACGCCTACCGGGCACTGCGGACCCTCGGCCTCAGCGAGACCGCCATCGAGGGCATCGGGGCCCGGGCGCTGCGCGCCGTCATGGACAGCTGCACCAGGCCCAAGGCCAAGGTGACGAGCCGAGCGGCGGCCGCGTCCGGCATCAACCCCTGCGAGGGGATGATCACCTACCTGAGCAACGAGCTCAGCCGCATGGCGTACAAGGCCAGGGTCGGCGCCGGCATCAGCACCGGCCGCAACGTGGGCGTCGCGCGCGTCCCGGGATGGAACGACCCCAAGACCGGGGACCTCGTGGTCGGTTTCAGCAAGGGCGACGGCTACCACTCGGAGAACCACATCCTGGACCAGCTGAAGGCGAAGGGCTTCAGTCCGAAGCAGATCACCGAGTTCTACTCTGAGCGCAGCCCCTGCGACGTCTGCGCGCCGATCCTGGAGGGCGCGCTGGAACCCGGCGTGCCGATCTACTGGACGGTGCCGAACGGCCCCGGCTCCGGTGACCTGTTGTGGAGCATCATCAAGCCGCTCGGGGGGAGGAGCGCCCTGCGCAAGACGGCGGAGGAGTAGACGGCGTCCGGGGAGGGGCGCGCTCAGGAGACATCCCTCCCCGGGCCCGCACCACGGCGCGGAGGTTCACAACCCCACCCAGAGAGCGAGCGACCACAGTGACCGACGACTTCGGATTCCTCCGGGCCTCGGAGGAAGACCTCGCCGCCCGGGCCGCACTCGCCGACCGGACGGTCTCCGCCCTGCGCCGGGCGGGACTGCCCGCCTGGCGGGAAGGCGTTGACGAGCCCGCGACCTCCGGCGCCGTGGTCCGTACCGAACCCGACGCCGAACTTGCCTCCGCCGCGGTCTCGGTGAGCTGGCGCGCGTCGGACGACGTACTGGACGCGGCGGTGGAGGCCCTGGCCGCAGGACGACCAGGGGCTCCCGAGGTCAGGCGCCCGGGACTGGACGGCCTGCGGATGCGATCCACGCTGATCGAGGTGCTGATCCGCGCGGGGCTCCTCGTGACCCCCGACAACGACACCATGAACCCGGACCACGTCCTCGTCTTCGGGCACACGGACGATCTGCCGCCGGCGCTGCGCCCCACTTTCGTGCGACCCCGGCACTGAGGTGGGCGGCAACCGGCATCAATGCCCTCACGATCGACCGGACAGGGGCTAGGCGGCCAGTTCCGCGAGGAGGCCGCCGATGCGTTGGGCGCACTGCGGCGGCACGCTTCCCGTGTCGTCGACCTGGACCGCGCACGCGGTGGTGGTGTCGACGAGCCGTTCCAGCACGACGGTCACCCGGCGCGCGCCGTCCGAGTGCCGGGCCACGACGGGCAGTTCGGCGGCGGCGAGGTCGACGGCGGCCCGGGCCTGGGCCAGCGTCCGGTACGCCTCGCGGCGCAGCGCCCACCGCCTGGCCCGGTCCTGCGGCCGCCCGGAGTCCTCGCTCAATACGTACCGTACGTAGGCGTGGGCGGCCTCGCGCGCGGCGGCGACCCGCACCCGCACGCCGCCGCCGCGGTGGGCGCCGGGCCCCGGAAGGTGCCCGGCGACCAGCACGATGGCGCAGGCCAGCAGCGTCTCGGTGATCCGTCCCGCCGACGCCTGCGGTTCGCCGCCCACCATGACGAGGGACAGCACGAGCACGGTGACGACCGCGGTCTGCGCGGCGAAGTGCCGTGTGGCCACGGGGATCAGCGCCCCGCACAGCGCCACGAGCGCGACGAGTCCGGCGGGGCGGGGCAGCAGCGCGGCGAGTCCGGCGAACGCGGCGGCGCCCGCGACGGTTCCGGCGGCCCGGCACAGGACGCGCGAGGCGAGCGGCCCGAGGTCGGGCTTGACGAGGAAGACGGCGGTGGCGGGCAGCCAGTACCAGTGCAGGGGATGGAGTGCCTGGGCGACGGCGGCGCTGGCCCCGAAGGAGAGCCCGACGCGGAGCCCGTACTCGCGCCCGCCGGGCCCGGCCGCTCTGCGCAGCACGGTCCGGGGGCTGTTCCGGTGCCGCGGCTGGGCGGGCGCCCTGCCTCCGTCGAACACCTCGGCGGCCCGCAGCAGCGCCTCGTCGAGCGCGCGCAGGCCCGCGTCGCGGCGGGCGGGCGCGGGCAGCGGCCCCACCGGGGAGCCGGTCCGTACGGCGGCGGCGAGCCGGCGCGGCCCTTCCGCGGCCCGCCCGGGCACGGTCTTTCCGGTCCAGGCCAGCGCGGTGGCGGCCTCGGCGAGCGGGAGCGCGGCGGCGTACTGCGCCCGCAGTTTCCGGGTCGCGGCGCCGCCTCCGCGTCCGCCGCGCAGGGCGTCCTGGGCCTGGTCGAGCGCGGCGGTCAGGGCGGCGCGGCGATTCCGGGAGTCGGTCCGCCCGGCGGCCTCGATGAGCTGGGCCACGGCCTCGTAGACCGCGGCGACGGCGACGCGCTCACCGTCGTAGAGATAGCCGAGTCCGCGGCCGGGGCGGCGGCCCGTCGGCTTTCCGGTGCGGGCGGCGGGCGAGGGCAGTGCGACGCGCAGGGCGATCAGCCAGGCGGCGCCGCCGACGAACAGCAGCGCCCGTTGCCAGCCGGGCTCCGGCAACGGCATCCCGGCGCCGACGGCCACGGTCACCAGTACCTGGGTACCGGCGGCGGACGCGACGGGGCCGACGGCGCTGACCGCGCCGCCGAGGAGCCCGAGCACGGCGAACGCGGCGACGATCACCACGCCGTACCCGACGCCGCCCCCTTCTCCCGCGAACGGGCTGAGGGCCGTCCCGACGATCATGCCCGCGCCACCGGCGAGCGCGGGTCCGCCGAGCCGGGTGAGGGCGGCGAGCCGGGGGCCGGGCCGGTCGTTGACTCCGGCGAGCATGGCGCCGAGGGCGAGCAGGACGCCGCTGGACGGGCTCCCGGCGAGGACACCGGCGAGGAGCAGCGGTCCGGCGGCGAGCGCGCCGCGCAGGACGGCGGGCCACGGGACCGGGGCGCGCTGGGCGCGCAGGGCGTGCCCGAGCCAGGGCGGAAGCGGGCGGCGGGGCAAGACGGGCTCCTGTCGTACACGGGGGTACCGGACGACATCGGCCAGACCTGAACTGGTCCTTCTACGGTAACGGCAGTTCATGGAGGGGAAGGAACGCCCGCATTTCCGCAATGTGACACTTGACCGTGCCCACACCCTCGACCAGTGACGCCCCTCACACGGCCGACGACGCCGGCTGGCCGGACGCCCCCGGCGACACGGCCCTCACGATCCACGTCCCCGAGGCGGACCATCTGGTCCGCACTCCGGCGCGGGCGCATGTGACGGTCCTCTATCCGTTCCTGCCGCTGCCCCGGGTCACCGGGGAGACGGACGGGGCGCTGCGGGAGCTGTTCGCGGCGGTCCCGGCCTTCACTCTCCACTTCGGCGAGCTGTCGCGCTGGCCGGGCGTCCTCTACCTGGCCCCGTCCCCCGCCGGTCCGCTGCGCGCGCTCACCGGGGCGCTGCGGCGGAGGTGGCCGGAAGCGGTCCCCTATCGCGGCGTCTTCGGCGACGCGGGCCTCGACCCGCATCTGACCCTGGCGAGCGGCGCGGGCACCGACGGCATTCCAGACGCCGACTTCGCCCCGCATCTCCCGCTCCGCGCACCGGTCACCGAGGTGCGCCTGATCGTGTCGGACGGGCCCGGAACCCCGTGGCGGGATCTGCGCGCCTATCCGTTGGGCCCGGCTCCGTCGGGAACGCCGCCGTCGGGCACGGCTCCGTCGGGCACGGCCTGACGGGCTTCGGCGACAGCGGCGGCCAGCAGTTCCTCGGCCCGGTCGACGAGTTCGACGAGCCCGAGGCCGGGGTCGCTGACAATGGCGTCGATGTCCCGCAGTCCGGCCCGCTCCAGCAGCCGCTTCTCGTTGGTCACCCATTCCCCGCGGGCGGCGAGCACGGCGTGCGCGGCGGACTGGGCGGCGACGGCGACGGCCCCGACGACCTCGGTCCGCCCGCCCTTCGGCGCGTTCCCGGCCCGCGCGTAGTGCAGGGTGATCCGGGCCCGCCCCCACCACTCCTCGGGCGCGGTGCGGCGCAGCGCTTCCGGGTATCCGTCGGGCTTCGGCGCCGTGCCGCGCAGGACGCGGTTGACGGCGAGTTCGGCGACGACGAGGTAGCTCGGGATCCCGGCGAGGTGGAACATCAGCGGCTCCACCCGGAACCGCCCGGCCTCGGCGTCGGCCAGCACCCGCTCGATGTCGTCGAGATCGCGGTAGTGCACGTCGACGCGCCGCCCCTCGACGCTGAACCATCCCCCGCCGTTGAACACCCCGCCGCCCCACCCGCCGATCTCGCTGGCCTCCCCCTCCCACCCGACCGCCCGCAGATACCGCGGCGCGAACAGCCCCTCGCCGCCCCGGTAGTAGACGGCGGTGTCCCAGTCGCTGTCGGCGGTGTGGGTGCCTTGGGCGCGGGAGCCGCCGAGGGAGACGGCATGGACTCCGGGGAGGGCGGCGAGAGTGTCGGCGAGGCGGTCGAGGAAGGCGGCGTCGGCGGCCGTCGTGGCGTCAGGGGGTACGGGCATGGGGCACAGTATCCAGACACCACCCACACAGTTCGATTGCAGGGTCATCAACCGCATCCGGAACCGGTGGCGTTGGCGAAACAGGACCGGCTGGAACAGGAAGAACCCACGCCCGCGCCCCTGAGCAGGAAGCACATGCCGTCGAAGAGCCCCACAAGACGCGCCGTATCGTATGTATGTACGCATGAGTCCGGGGTAACCGCAGGCGTGCGGGGAGAATTATTCACACGACGAGAGGCAGGACTGGCGGCAATGAGTACCGTGGCAGTTCACGAACAGGCGCACATCACGGCCGGTCAGGTCGAGGCGAGTCTGATCGAGCGCGCCTACGCCGATCCCGCCTCCGTGCGGCCGAAGGACGCCCGCGAACTGGGCAAGCACTTCTTCGACCGTCTCGCCCAGCTCGAAGAGGGCACGCACGAGTACAGCTACGTGCGCAATGTGCTGATCGAGATGAACCTCTCCCTGGTGCGGTACGCGGCCTCGCGCTTCAAGCACCGCGGCCAGGAGGAGATGGAGGACATCGTCCAGGTCGGCACGATCGGTCTGATCAAGGCGATCGACCGGTTCGAGCTGTCCCGCGAGGTCGAGTTCACCTCCTTCGCCGTTCCTTACATCGTCGGTGAGATCAAGCGCTTCTTCCGCGACACGTCGTGGGCCGTGCACGTGCCGCGCCGGCTCCAGGAGGCGCGGATAGAGCTGTCCAAGGCCACCGAGGAGCTGCACACGCGCCTCGGCCGTACGCCCTCGACGGCGGAGCTGGCCGAGCTGATGCAGCTCGACGTGTCGGAGGTCGCCGAGGCGCAGAAGGCGTCCAACGGCTACAACAGCGTCTCCCTCGACGCGGCGGTCAACGGCTCGGACGACGAGTCCGACACCATGCTGGCCGACTTCATCGGCGTCGACGAGGACCGGTTCGAGCTCGTCGAGAACTTCCACTCCCTCGCGCCGCTGGTCGCGGATCTGGACGAGCGGGACCGTCGTCTGATCCATCTGCGCTTCGTCGAGGAGCGCACCCAGCAGGACATCGCCGACGAGCTCGGCTACTCGCAGATGCACGTCTCCCGTCTGATCACCAAGGTCGTGGGCAAGCTCCGCGCCGGTCTGATGGCCGCCGAGTGACAGCCCGCCCCCGAAGTACTGACAAGAAGTACTGACAAGAAGTACTGACAAGAAGTACTGACAAGAAGTACTGACAAAGGCTCTGGCCGCCCGTTCGAACGGGCGGCCAGAGCCTTTTCGGTGGCCGGACGGGCCGGTCACCCGGTGCGGGCGCCCTCCGCCGGGCTCTCCCACACACCCGTCGGCGCCTCGACCACGTCCAGGAACATCTGGTCGGCCTCCGGCCAGCGCTCGTGCACCGTCCGCTTGATGCGTTCGCTGACCAGCTCCAGCTGCTCGCTCTCCAGGCCGGGAACCAGATCGACGCGGGCCGCGACCAGCGTCGAGTCCATGCCGAGGCGCATGATGTGCAGGGCCGCGACGGCCTCGATCTCCGGCTGGGCGTCGAGCAGTTCTTGGATGTCGTGGTGCAGCTGCGGGTCGCCCTCGCCGATCAGCTGGTCCCGGGCGCTGCTTCCGAGGCGGTAGGCGACGAACACCAGCAGGATGCCGATGATCAGCGACGCGGTCGCCTCCCACTCGATGTGGCCCGTGGTGCGGTGCAGCACCAGACCGGCGGCCGCCAGTACGACGCCGATGACGGCGGTGGCGTCCTCGGCGAGCACGGTGCGCAGCGCCGGGTCCGAGCCGATGCCGTCGCCGGGCTGTTTGCGCACCTGGTGCACGGCGCGGGCCAGTGAGGTGCCCTCGGCGAGGAAGGCGACGCCCAGCACCGCGAGCCCGACGACGAACCCGCTCTTCGACTCCTCGGCGCCGCCCTGGGTGAACGCCTCGTACGCCTGGAAGAAGGAGAAGCAGCCGCCCATGACGAAGATCCCGACGGCGGCGAGGAGCGACCAGAAGAACCGCTCCTTGCCGTACCCGAAGGGGTGCTGGCGGTCGGCCGGGCGCCTGCTGCGCCGCAGCGCGGCGAGCAGGAACACCTCGTTGAGGCTGTCGGCGACCGAGTGGGCCGCCTCGGAGAGCAGCGCGGGCGACCCGGCGAAGAGTCCGCCGACCGCCTTGGCGACGGCGATCAGCAGATTCGCGCCGAGTGCCACCAGCACCGTGAACCGCGTCTTGCGATCCTCCGATGAGGGCTCCGGCTCGGATGATGTGTCGGTCGGTGTATCGGTCACGTCGGCATCTCGCAGTCGTCGGGGAGAGGGAAACGCTTGGCAGCGTCCTTCCGGATAACCGGGGCCGATGCCCGTAAACCCGGCACTCCCACCGGCCGACACACCGGTGACTACTGGGCCGCGAGCTGCTTCAGGTCGACCGTGTCGCCGGCCGCGGGCTGCTCCGGCTTCACGGGCTTGTCGTAGTCGGAGAACGTGGTCGTCTCCGGCTCGCTGCCGCCGGTGGTGGTCACCTTGAGGATGTAGGGCTTGCCCTCGGTGGCGACGTAGAGGGTCGACTTCTCGTCCCCCTTGCTCTTGTGCAGGGCCAGCGCCTTCGTCCCGTCGATGGTGCTCGTGTCGCCCTTCTTCAGACCCTTGCGCTCGGACTTGTCCTCGTCCATCGCGGCGAGCAGGCCCTGCTTGTCGCACAGACCGGTGATCTGGTTGTCCTGGGCGGGCATCTTGACCCACTTGTCGGCGACCTTGGGCACGATCTTGTCGGCACCGGGCTGCTGCTTGAGGCTGGTGCGCCAGTACTGCTCGTCGCCCTTCAGATAGAACGTGGCCTTCACATGTCTGACCTCGGCCTTCGCGCCCGACATGGTCACCGTGCCCTGGCAGTTCTTCTCCTGGTCGACCGCGAGGTCGATGACCATCGACTCGCCGCCGCTCTGGCTGACCTTGCCCTTCATGTGCAGGGACTCGGCCGCTTTCGTGGCGGCCACCGCCTTGTCGGCGATCTTGTCCGCGCTGTCCCCCTTGAACGCGTCGTCGCCGTCGTCCCCGCCGCCGCACGCGGCCAGGCCGGTGACGGATATGCCTGCGACCATGCACGCTGCGACTGTCCGCGCGATGCGCATCGGACCGCCTTTCCGCGGGTGCTTCCGCCCCCGCTCACCGAGTGTTCAGGTTGGAGAAACGCCCGGTTACCCCACGCGATCACGGAAACACCCGGACGGCGGCATTCCGCAAAATACTGCCCAAAACAGTGCGGTTTCCGTCAGCCGCGAGCGTTTCGCGCCAACTCAAGGCCCTTGGCCGCCCACCAGGCTCCCGCCACCGGACCGCCCCGGCACGTCCCGTCCGACTCCCCCGGCCGCTTCACCCACAGGTACGCGTCCACCAGCGGGTCCCCGGTGCGCGTGGTCGGCGCCACGCCCAGCGCCCGGCCGGGCGGGTTGCACCACGCGTCGGCGCCCCGGTAGGGGCCGTTGCCGTTCCTGCTGGTGTCGATGACGAGGTGCTTGCCGCCGCCGAGGGCCGTCGCGAGGCGCCGCCCGTAGGCCGATGTCTCGGCGTTCGTACGGTAGTTGGAGACATTCAGCGCCACCCCGTCGGCCTTGCCCACGCCCGCCGCCCGCAGCGCAGCCGCCAGCTGCCACACGTCCGGGATCCAGCTGGCGTTCCCCGCGTCCAGGTAGACCCGGGTGCGCGGGAGCGCCGAGAGCCGGTTCACCGCGTAGGCCAGCAGCGCGTTGCGCTCCTTGGTGTCGGCGCCGGCGCAGCCCGCCACCGTGGAGGCCACCGCGTCCGGCTCCACGATCACGTACGCGGAACGTGAACCGAGGCCCCAGGCAAAGGAGTTGATGTACGCGCGGTAGGCCGCCGCGTCACCGGCACCGCCCGCCGAGTGCAGGCCGCAGTCGCGGTGCGGGATGTGGTACGCGACCAGGACCGGGGTGCGGTGGGCGCGGGTCGCGGTCAGGGTGACGGAGCGGACGGCCGGGCCGGGGTTCGCGCCGTTGAGCCAGGCCGCCTGGGGGCGGGTGGCGATGCGGTCGATGAGGCGGGCGTCGGCCTGCCTGCCCTGCTTGCGGTAGGCCGCCGCCTGGCGGGCCGCCGCCGTGTTCGGGTCCACCCAGAACGTGGCGGCCGGGCCCACCGAGGATGCGGCCGAACCGTCCGAGCGGGCCGGACCCGCCGAGAAGGCCGAACCCTCCGAGCGGGCCGGACCCGCCGAGAAAGCCGAACCCTCCGAGGAGGCAGGCCCCGCCGAGAAGGCAGAACCCGCCAAGGAGGCCGAACCCACCGGGGAGACCGGTCCCGCCGAGAAAGCCGAACCGTCCAAGGGGGCCGGGCCCGCCGGGGAGACCGGTCCCGCCGAGAAAGCCGAACCGTCCAAGGGAACCGGGCCCGCCGAAAAGACCGAACCCCCCGAGAAGGCCGGCCCCGTCGAAGGAACGGCCCCCGTCGAAGCACCCGGACCCCCCGAAGGGCCCGCCACCGTCGCCGGAGTCAGAGTGAGGAACGCGGTCAGCAGAGCGCCCAGGACAGGGCGCGGAGACATGAGCATGGCCGGATGATCGTCGGGGGCCCGGCCCAACAGGCCCCGCGACGGGCCGGGTTGCCCCCGATTGCACTCGTTCGGCCGCGCCCCGCGCCCCGGGTCAGGCGGCGGCCCGCTCCGACCGGCAGATCACGGCGTACAGGCCCGCCGACACCGCGGTCCCGATGAACCACGAGTACGCCGCGACCTCGTCGAAGTACGGCACCAGGGCCAGGACGACGGCGAGCGCCGCCGACGGGACGAAGGCCGCGAGCGCCTTCGGGTTCACGCCCCGGCGGTAGTAGTAGCGCGAGCCCGGCGTCGCGTCGAAGAGCGCGGCGGTGTCGATCCTGCCGCGCTTCACCCAGAAGTAGTCGAGCATGATGACGCCGAACAGCGGGCCCAGGAAGGCGCCGAGGCCGCCCAGGAAGTAGTTCACGACGTTGGGGTTCGAGTACAGGTTCCACGGGGTCACCACGAGCGCCGCCACCGTCGAGATCGCTCCGCCGACCTTGAACGTGATCTTCTGCGGCCAGACGTTCGCCAAGTCGTAGGCCGGGGAGACGAAGTTGGCGACGATGTTCACGCCCATCGTGGCGATGGCGAAGGTCAGCGCGCCGAAGATCAGGACCCAGGTGTTGCCGATCCGGGCGACGAGCATCGCCGGATCGGTGATCGCCTCGCCGAAGACCTCGACGCTGCCCGCCGTCACCACCACCGAAAGGACCACGAACGCCGTGGAGTTGATGGGCAGACCCCAGAAGTTGCCGCGCCGGACGGTCTTGTAGTCGGGCGCGAAGCGCGAGAAGTCGCAGAAGTTGAGCATCAGCGTGCCGTAGGTCGCGAGGATCAGGCCGATCGCGCCGAACCACTGCCGGAACTGCTCGCCCGCCGAGACCGGGTGCGGGGTGGTGGTGAGCGATATCGTCCAGCCCGCCTTCGCCCAGATCCAGACCGCCAGGGCGAGCATCACGACCCAGATCGCGGGGCCGCAGAAGTCCTGGAACTTGCGGACCGACTCCATGCCCTGCGTGATGATCAGGAACTGCACCAGCCACAACGCGAGGAAGGACGCCCAGCCCAGCGCGTGCAGGCCGAGGAAGGAGTGGCGCGTCCACGACTCCATGCCGGGGAACGCGGCGAGCACCATCACGTTCACCGCCACCGACGCCAGATACGTCTGGATGCCGTACCACATGATGGCGATCACGGCCCGGACCAGCGCGGGGATGTTGGCGCCCCAGACGCCGAAGCCGATCCGGCTGACGACCGGGAACGGCACGCCGTGGCGCTGGCCGATGCGGCCCATCGCGTTGCAGCCCGCATAGATGATCACGAAGCCGATGAGCAGCGCCGTGAAGATCTGCCAGGCGTTGAGGCCGAGCACCAACAGGCCTGCCGCGAACGTGTAGTTGCCGAGGTTGTGGACGTCGGACATCCACAGGGCGAAGAGGTCGTAGACCTTCCAGGTGCGTTCCTTGTCGCCCGCGGGCGCCAGGTCCTCGTTGACCAGACGGGGGTCGGGGACGAAGTCACCGCCGCTCCACGACGACGCCTTCACCGGTTCGGCCACGGACATGAGAGCCTCCTGGGTCCTGGGACACCACTTTGGTATACCAAAGCGCCGCCATGGTCCCGCTCGCGGCAACTCCCGGCAATATCCGCGCAGTTACGTCTCGGTAAATCACCGCGGCGCGGATCGGCGAGGATGGGGGCATGAGGACGCCTGAACCCCTGGGGGCGGTGCGCGAGCGCGTGCTCGGCGCGTTGCGCGACGACATCGTCGCCGGCCGGCTGCGGCCCGGTGACCGGCTGGTCGAGCGGGAGCTGGCCGAGCGGTTCGGGGTGTCACGGGTGCCGGTGCGCGAGGCCGTACGGGCGCTGGTCGCCGAGGGGTTCGTCACCTTCGACACGCCCCGGCGCGCGGTCGTGCGCACGCTCACCCGCGCCGATGTCGCCGAACTCTTCGAGCTGCGGGAGGCATTGGAGGTCTACGCGGCCGGGCTCGCCGCCGAGCGGGCGACCGGGGACGACCTGGCGCGGCTCGCCCTGCTGCTCGACCGCGCCGCCGGGGCGACCCGCGCGGACGACGCCGAGACGCTGACCGAGGTCAACTCCCTCTTCCACGACGACCTGCTCGCCCTGGCCGGCAACGGCCTCCTCGTCACCGTCATGCAGCCGGTCGCCGGGCGCCTGCGCTGGCTGACCCGGCGCAACGAGGAGTGGCCGCAGCAGCTCGCCGAGCACCGTGAGCTGTACGCGGCCGTGGCCGCCGGGGACGCGGAGCGGGCGCGGGCGGTGGCGCTGGCCCACGTACGGACCAACTACCGCTCCACGGTGCGCCACCTCTTCGGAGACGCGGACGGGGCGCCGGGCCCGGCGTGACTCACTCCGGCCTGATGGTCCGCATCCGCCCGTACGCGTACACGCATCCGGCGAGCGCCAGGTCGGACAGGAGCATGAAGCCGATGGAGTACGAGTCCTTGGCGCTGTAGATGGCGCCCATGACGAGCGGCGGGACGAAGCCGCCGAGGCCGCCCATCGCGCCGACGATGCCGGTGACCGAGCCGACCTGCGGCTGCGGGGTGACCTGCGAGACGAGGGCGAAGACGGAGCCGCTCGCGGTGCCGAGGCCCGCCGCCATCAGCAGGAAGCAGATCGTACCCATCGGGTTCAGCTGCGGGTCGAACGCCTGGAGGATCGCGAAGAGGGCGACGACGGCAAGGGCGCAGGAGGTGACGACGGCCGGGTGGACGCGGTCCGAGAGCCAGCCGCCGATCGGCCGGAAGATGACGGTGACCAGGGCGAAGCCGGCGGCCTTGGTGCCCGCGTCGGTGGGGCTGAGCTCGTACCAGGTCTTCAGGTACGTCGGCAGGTACACGCCGAAGGCGACGATGCCGCCGAAGCCGATCGCGTAGAGGGCGGAGAGTTCCCAGGTGACGCGGAGCCGGCCCGCGGAGCCGAGCCGCTTGCCCAGGGACGTCGTGGGGATCGTCCGGTCGGGGTGGTCGGTGATGAGGGCGGCCGCCAGGACCGCGTACGCGGCCAGCGCGATGGCGACGACGATGAACGGCAGGTTCTCGCCGTGCTTGGCGATGCGCGGCGTGAAGTAGCCGGACAGGGCGACGCCGCCCATGCCCATGCCGAAGATGCCGAGCGCGAGGCCGCGGTGGGCGGGCGGGAACCAGGAGTTCACCAGCGGGATGCCGATGGCGAAGGTGGTGCCGCCGAGGCCCAGCAGGAAGCCCACGAGGATCATCGCGAGGAAGTTGTGCCGGGCCGGGATCACGAGCAGCACGGGGATGATGGTGAGCGCCGAGATCAGCGGGAACAGCAGCTTGGCGCCGTAGCGGTCGGTGAGGGCGCCGACCGGGATGCGGCCGAGCGAGCCGACGAGCACGGGCACCGCGACGAGGAAGGACTGGGCGAACGAGCTGAGGCCCAGGTCCGAGCCGAAGACACCGGCGAGCGGCGCGATCAGGTTCCAGGCCCAGAAGGTGAGCGCGAAGCCCACCGTGGCCACGGCCAGGTTGCGGTAGGCGGCGACCGGGGGCTTGGGGTGCTGCGGAGTCTCCGTTGGCGTCACCCTCTCACGCTAGGAAGGGTGACCTGTCCGCACCTGATCTGTTGCTCCGTTCGGTGGCGGGCGCACCGGCGGGCCGCGCCGCCCGCCGACCGAACGCGCCGCCTACGACGACGGCCCCGTGACGTGTTCCGAGGGTTACGTGAACGCGGCTCCCAGCGCCACGAACACGCAGATCAGGATGAACAGGAGGGCGAGCAGCGGCCACACGAAGCGCAGGTAGCGGTCGTAGCCGACCTTGGCGAGTGCCACGCCGCCGATGGTGACGGCGGTGGTCGGCACCCACAGGTTCATCCAGCCGCTGGCCGCCTCCCAGGCGGTGACGACGACCGCGCGCGAGACGCCGGCGAAGTCGGCGAGCGGGGCGAGGATCGGCATGGCGAGGGTGGCGTGCCCGGACGTGGACGGGATGAGGAAGGCCAGCGGCAGGTTCACGACGAAGACGATGATCGCGAAGATGCCGGATGAGGTGCCCTTCACGACGCCCTCGATGGCGTGCAGCACGGTGTCGGTGATCTTCGAGTTGTTCATGATCACGGTGACGCCGCGGGCCAGCAGGATGACCAGCGCGGGCGAGACGAAGTCGGCGGCGCCCTGGATGATCGTGGAGCTGATCTTCTGCTCCCCCATCCGTGCGACCAGCCCGACGAGCACGGCCGCGCACAGGAACAGCGCCGCGAGCTGCGGGAAGGACCAGCCGAGCTCGAAGCCGTACGGGGTCGCGTCCGCGTCGCCGGTCAGGGCGCTCGCCCAGGGCACGACCGAGAAGATCATGAAGGCGAAGACGAGGGCCGTGACGACGAGGACGGCCCGGTGCAGCCGGGTCAGCTCGGGCACCTCCCCCTCGGCGGCGTCCGAGGTCTCGCGGTCCCCCGGCAGGAACCCGGAGAGCGAGCGGTCCGGGTTCTTCTGCACGCGCCGCGCGTACCGGATGACGTAGGCGACCGTCACCGCGGTGAGCACCACCCACATCACGAAGCGGAGCACGATGCCGTCGCCGAGGGAGATGTCGGCGGCGGAGGAGGCGACGCCGGTCGCGAACGGGTTGACCGTCGAGCACAGCACGCCGACCCCGGCGCCGAGGATGATCGCGCCGACCGCCGTCATCCGGTCGTAGCCGAGCGCGAGCATCAGCGGCACGATCAGGCCGTAGAACCCGAGGGTCTCCTCGGCGAAGCCCTCGACCGTGCCGAGCACCGAGAAGACCACCATGACACCGGCGATGAGCAGCGCCCCGCGCGAGCGCAGCCGGTGGGCGAGCAGGCCGATGCCGCGGTCGAGGGCGCCGGTCGCGAAGACGACGGTGATGAACGCGCCGATGGCGAGGACGAACAGGAAGACCCCGGCGCTGCCGTACAGGTCACCGGAGTTGTCGGGGCCGACGAGCGAGGTTTTGGCGTCCTGGATGCCGTAGAGGCCGTTGACCGGGGAGAGGAAGAGGTCGTTGAGGCGGTCGACGAAGGACTGGCCGGAGGGGACGCGGTGGTAGGTGCCCTCGACCGGGGCGCCGGCGTCGTTGCGGTCGTACTGGCCGGAGGGGATCAGGAAGGCCAGCAGCCACACCGCGATCGTGACGACGGCGAGCACGGTGAGGGCGCTGGGGAAGGTGAACTTCCGTTTCTTCTCCGGCGGGGAGGTCTCCGGCGGCTGTGCCGTCGCGGTGCTCATGCCCGGCCCTCGCGCGTGAAGTCCGCCGCGTACTCGGTGACGAACGCGCACATCGCGACGACCGTGGCGCGCAGCTCGGACAGCAGGACGCGCTCGTTCGGCGCGTGCAGGTTGCACTGGTTGTCCTGGGCGCCGAAGAGCAGCACCTCGGCCTGCGGGGCGGCCTGGGCGAGCCCGTTGACCAGCGGGATGGAGCCGCCCGTCGCGATGTACGAGGCCTCGGTCCCCCACGCCGTCGCGAGCGCGGCGCGGGCGGCGCGGTAGGCCGGGCCGTCGGTGGCGGCCTCGTAGCCGGGGCCGGTGTCGCCCGGGGTGACGGTGAGCGGGACGCCGAACGGCTTGAGGCCGCTGAGGTGGTCGGCCAGCGCCGCCCGGGCCTCGCGCGGGTCCTGCCGCGGGTGGAAGCGGAGGTTGAGCTTGGCGCGGGCGTACGGGACCACGGCGGACGCGGCGTGGTCGACGCTCGGGGCGTCGATGCCGATGACGGTGATCGCGGGGCCGCTCCACAGGCGCTCGCCGAGGGTGCCGCTGCCGAGCAGCGGGAGGCCCGCCTCGACGCCTGCGAGGTCGCGGAACTCGTCCTCGGTGAACCCGGCGCCGGTCCACTCGTCGCGGCGCAGGCCCTCGACGGCGACGTCCCCGTGCACGTCGTGCAGGGTGGCGAGGGCCTTGAGGAGGACGAGCAGGGCGTCGGGGGCGGCGCCTCCGAACTCGCCGCTGTGGCGCGGTTCCTTCAGGGTGCGGGCCTCGACGATCACCTCGGCGGCGCCGCGCAGGCCGGTGGTGAGGGTGGGGGTGCCGGGGCGGACGTTGCCGAGGTCGGCGATGACCATGGCGTCGCAGGCGAACCGCTCCGGGTCGGTGGGCGGGTACTCGTCGAAGGGGCTGCCGTACTCCTCCTGACCCTCGAAGACGATCTTGACGCCGACCGGCGGGCGGCCGCCGAAGGCCCGGAGCATGCCGAGGTGCGCGATGACGTTCGACTTGTCGTCGGCGATGCCGCGCGCCCGCAGCCCTTCCTCGCCGCCCTCCCGGACCGGGGTCGGCTCGAACGGCGGGGACTCCCACAGGCTCTCGTCGCCGGGCGGCTGGACGTCGTAGTGCGAGTAGAGCAGCACGGTCGGTGCGTCCGGGGTCGGCGGCGGGATCTCGCCGAAGATCACCGGGGCGGTGTCGGGCAGTTCGATGGTCTCGATGTGCTCGACACCGACGTCGCGGAGCAGGCCGACGAGGAGGTCGTGGGCCTCCCGGACCGGTTCGGCGGGGAAGCCGGGGAAGGCGATCGACGGGATCCTGGCGAGCCGCTCCAGGTCGGCCCGCAGCCCGTCCATCAGCCGGTCGGCCGCCGCCCGGGGGTCAAGGGAGCCCTGCGGATCTGCCATGACGTACACGCCCCTCACTGTGTTGTATGCGTGGTTCGTCCGGATTATCCGGGTCGGGGCGGGGCGGTTCGTCCGTGGCTCGCCGACGGGGGCGGCAACGGGATTAAGGTCGGGGCATGGCAGCGAAGACAACGCAGACGCCGCAAGCCCCGAAGGAACCGGGGCCGCCCGGTGGCGAGAGTGTGCGCGTCGACAGCTGGATCTGGTCCGTGCGGCTGGTCAAGACGCGCTCGGCGGGCGCCGCGGCCTGCAAGGGCGGGCACGTCAAGGTCAACGGGACGAGCGCGAAGCCCGCGTACGCGCTGCGCGTCGGTGACGAGGTGCGGCTGCGCCAGCCCGGTCACCAGGAGCGGGTGGTCGTGGTGAAGCGGCTGCTGCGCAAGCGGGTCAGCGCGCCGGTCGCCGTCGAGGCGTACGTCGACAACAGCCCGCCGCCCCCGCCCCGCGAGGTCGTGGCGCCGGTCGGCATCCGTGACCGCGGCACGGGCCGCCCCACCAAGCGCGACCGCCGGGAACTGGAGCGCCTGCGCGGCATCTTCGGCCAGGGGCCGGGCGAGGACACCGCCCCGGACGAGCACTGAGCGGGGCTTCCCCGCGGCTCCCCGGGCAGCACTGAGCCGGGGCCGCCCGCGGCGGACCCCGGCCCGGCGCCGACGGCTCAGGCGGCACGGCGCACCAGCGCCAGCAGCTCCCGGTTCTTCTCCCGCCGCACCCACGCGAGGACGACGAGGGGCACCATCAGGATCAGCGGTGTCGCCGCGTTCTCCCCGTCGAAGACGACGATCTGGGTGACGCACGCGCCGACCATCAGGGCGCTCAGCGCGATCGGCGCCACGCCCGACAGGACGGGTACCAACAGGGCGACGGCACCGGCGAGTTCGAGCGCGCCGATGGTGTACATGCCCGGGGCGCCCCAGCCGATCGTGTCGAAGGAGTCGACCGCCGCGGACACCGCGAAGAGCTTGGGCAGGGCGCTCGCGACGGCGAAGAACGCGGCGAGCACGATCGCCGTCGTGTTCAGCGCGATCCGGGCGCGACGGGAGCGGACGGGGGCGGCGGCCGGGGCGGCGGTGAGGTTCGTCATGACGGTCTCCTGAGCGGTGGGAGCGAGCGGTCGGTCGCTGTCACCACTTCAGACCGGGCCCGCCCCCGGAACTCATCGCCCCGCCGGGCCCCGCCTCAGACGGGCACCACCCGGACCCACACCCGGTCGTCGGTGAGATAGCGGTCGACCTTCAAGCCGGCCTCCGCCAGCGCCTGTTCGAACTCCTCCGGGGTCATGGGCAGGATCCGGTACGTCTGGGTCCACACGGCGTCCGGGAACAGGTACTCCACCTTCGTCGAGCGCACCCCGCCGCCGATCGGCTCCGACGACACCATGCGGATGGTGAACCCCGTGTCCTCGAAGCGGCGCTCCTTCGGCAGGTTCTCGTACGCGCCGTCGCGCACCCGCTGGATCAGCACGCAGCCGTCGTCGGCGACGTACCGCCGGACCGTGTCGAGCATCCCGCGCCGCACCGCCGGGTCCCCGGTGTTGACCAGGATCGAGGCGAGCAGCACGACGTCGAACTTCTCCGTGCCGAGGTCCAAGGCCCTCGATGGTGGAGCGGACCGTGCGGACGCCGCGGACCCGCTCCAGCATGTCGGGCGACTCGTCCACCGCCGTGACCTCGAAGCCGCGCTCCAGCAGCGCGTGCGTCACCCTGCCGACCCCGCAGCCCAGTTCGAGCACGCGGGCGCCTGCGGGCACGGCGCCCGCGACGATGTCCGGCTCGTCCTCGACGGGCAGTCTCGAGTAGAGCTCCACCGCGCAACCGTCGGGCGTGATGGCGCCCGGTCCGGTCCCTTCGTATCCGGTACGCATCTCAAGGCTCATGCACAGGGAACGCCCGGGCCCCACCCGCGGTTCCTCACATCGGGAACCAGCCGTGCCCCAGGTACCAGTGGCCGCCCGCGTCGAGGTGGCCGAGCACGGCGCGCTGGAGGCCGGTGCGGCGCGGGAGCTCGGCGCGCGGGGTCCCGGTGCCGCCGAAGACGAAGGCGACCGGTGTGTCGTCCTCGGGTTCGGGCGCGGTCCCCGGTGGCGTACGGATCAGCTCGAACCGCTCCTGGAAGCGGACGATGTTGGAGTCGGCCGGCAGGTACCGCCGCAACTGCTCGTCCAACAGCCAGGAGTGGCAGACGGCGACCCGCACCGGTTCCGACGGGAAGTGCCGTGCGAAGAACTCCCGGGCGCGGGCGATCGAGTCGTCGCAGGCGCGCGGGGTGAAGGGGCCGCGGAAGTCCGGGATGTGCACGCTCAGGCACGGATCGCCGGGGCCCGCGCCGCCGCCGGCGGCCGCGACCGCCGCCCCGGTCCGCTCCCCCAGCCGCTGCCGCTCGAACTGGAGCCGCCCCAACTGGTAGAGCTCGCCGCGGAAGTGCCGGGTCGGCCACCACGGCACGAGCAGTCCGGTCGTGCCGAGCCGCCGGCGGTGCACGGCGAGGTTGCGGCCGAGGTCGGCGAGCGTGTGCCGGGAGACGTCGTCGGGGATGCCCAGCTCGTGGTGGAGGGCGCGCACGTGCGGCAGCGCGGCCACGAACACGAACACGGCGAAGCAGCGGCCGAGCGCCCCCGCCGCGGCCGGGACGTCCGGCAGGCCCGTCCCCTCCCCCGGTGTCCCGAGCCGCCACAACAGTCCGCTGACGGCCCGCTCCAGCAGCTCCGTCAGCTCGGCGGAGTCCGTCATCTCGCGGTGCAGGGCGAGCAGTTGGGCGATGTCCTCGTGCGGGACGGCCAGGTCGAGCAGGATGTCCGGCAGGTCGAGGTCGGACGGCAGGGCGGCCGCGAGGCGGGGTATCGCGGGGTCGTCCAGCGCGGCGAGCCAGGCGGCACACTCCTTGTCGCCCGCGAGCGTCTCCAGCAGGTCCGGCACACTGTCTCCTTCGTTCGGCCCGGTCAGCCCGGTCGTTGATCCAAAGTACGCGCGCGCCGCGCCACCAGTGCCGCCGTCAGGTGCTGGAGATCGGCGGGCCGGGAGGGCGAGAGGCCGGTGAGGCGTGCGATGCGGCGGATGCGGTAGTCCACGGTGTTGGGGTGGATGTGCAGGGCGGCGGCGCAGCCGCGCCGGTCCAGGCCGTGCCGCAGATAGGTCTCCAGGGTGTGCAGCAGTTCCGGTTTGCCGTCGAGGGGTCGCAGGAGCAGGGCGAGACCTTCGAGGGCGACGCTGGGGCGGCTGAGCTGGTAGTCGAGGAGGACGTCGGCGAGCCGGTACAGGCCCGGGCCGCGTCCGGTGCGCTCCACCAGGTCGACGATCTCGGTGTTCTCGGCGACGGCGGCGGCCACCGCGGCGGGCTCGACGACGGCCGCGGCGGCGGTCACGGGGACACCGGCCGCGCGCTCCGCCGCGTCGATCAGGGCGCACAGGCCGGTCCAGGGCGGCGCTTCGGCGAGCGGCAGCAGCGCGGTGCCGCCGGAGCTGTCGAGCGAGGTCAGGGCGGGTTCGCCGGTGCCCGCGCCGAACGCGTCGAGGGCGGCGCGGACCCGGCGGATCTTGCGCCGGGCGGCGACGCCCGCGCCGGGGCCGGGCAGCGTCTCGTCGGGGTGGGTGCCCAGGCGCAGGGTCAGCGCGGCGTAGAGGGCGGCGGGCCGCTGGACGCCGGGCCGCCGCTCGACATCACCGGTCTCGCCCGCGAGCAGCGCGGCCAGCAGGGCGTGCCGCCCGCCGTGCTCCTGGCTGTCGAGGATGGCGCGGGCCTGGAGGTAGGCGCGGCTGACGGCGGAGGTCACCTGCTGCTGGAGCACCATGATCCGGTCGACGGCCTCTTTGAGATCGGGCAGTTCGGCGGGGCGGGCGTCCTGGGACAGCTCGGCCCAGCACATCGCCGTACCGATCTGGTACGCGGTGAGGATCGCGTCCAGCGGGACGCCCTCCTCGGCGCGCTGGGCCGCGGAGTCGCGCTGCTGGGCGAGTTCGGCGTCGGTGGCAGGTCTGCGGTGCTCGATGACGTCGGCGAGCAGCCGCAGCGTGTACTGCACGATGTCGGCGATGTCCCCGGCGATCTCCTCGCCGGGCAGTTCGGCGTAGACGGGGAGTTCGCTGCGCAGCCGGGTGACGACCCGCCGGGTGAGGGCGGGGACGCGGGCCCGCAGCCGCGCGGCGGCCGGGACGCCCGCGACGATCAGTGGGCCCGTGGCCCCAGCCTTGTCACGCGTCACAACTTTCCCCCGGTAAGTCTGCGTTACCGACCAGTTAAGCGCTGCCCCACGAGTCTGCATCATGTGCGGCGACCCCATCCATGCCCCACCGTGAGATTCAGGGAGCCGCACCGTGAACTCTCTTCGCAGCAAGGGACTTTCGGGCCGCAGCAGACAAGGTCTGGGAGCCGCGCTCGTCGCCGTCGCGGCCCTGGCGACGCTCGGCGCGGGCACCGCGCAGGCCGGCGCCGCCACGCCCCAGGTGTACGTGGCGCTCGGCGACTCGATGGCCTCGGGCCCGCTGGTGCCGCCGATCACGGGCCCGCTGGCCTGCGGCCGTTCCACCCGCAACTACGCGCACCTGCTGGCCGATCAGCTGAAGGTGACGACGTTCCGTGACGTGACCTGTTCCGGTGCGGACACCGACGACATGTCCACCCCGCAGAAGCTGTCCCTGCTGGGCGTCGACATGGGCACGGCCGCGCCCCAGTTCGACGCGCTCAGCGCCGACACCACGCTGGTGACGCTCACGATCGGCGGCAACGACGCGGGCCTGGTCGGCGTCGCCCAGGACTGTATGCAACTCGACCCGACGGCGGACAGCTGCCAGAAGAAGTTCGTCGTGGACGGCGTCGACAAGGTCGCCCAGCGGATCGAGGCGTTCGGCCCGAAGCTCGCGGCCGTCCTCGACACGGTCCACCAGCGCTCACCGCAGGCCCGCGTGCTGGTCACCGGCTACGGCGACTACATCAAGAAGGGCGGCTGCTGGCCGCTGGTCCCGGTCCTCGGCAAGGACGCCGACTGGCTCCAGGGCAGCGTCGACCATCTCAACTCGGTGATCGCCGCGCAGTCCGCCGCGCACGGCGCCGAGTACGTGGACGTGCGCACCCCGAGCGCGGATCACGACGCCTGCCGCGCGATCGGCACCAAGTGGGTGGAGGGGTTCGTGCCGACGGCCCCGGCGGCGCCGCTGCACCCGAACGCCCTCGGCGAGGCCGCGTACGCCCGTTTCATCGGTACGCACATCGGAGGCTGACGCTCCCGCGCCGTGACACGAAGAGGCACCCTGGAAGGGGTGCCTCTTCACCGTACGGAGGTGACGGCCATGCATCTGATCCGGACCGGTGACGAACCGGTCACCGCCCGCAGCCCGCTGCGCCTGCGGCTGGGCCTGGCCCTGTTCGGCCTGCTCTGGACGACGGCCGGCACCGTGGCGTTCCTCTTCGCCCACCGCCCCGGCTGGGCGCTGGCCTGCGGCGCCCTCTGGCTGATCACGACGATCGACCTCTTCATGATCACCCGCCACATCCGCCAGGGCCCCCACTACCAGCCGGGCCACGACATCCCGCCCTACAGAAAGGGCGCCCCCTAAGGGGCGCGAGGAACTGCGCGAGAAGCGACCACGACGGGTCACCCGACAGCCGAGAAGGCGCCCCCGAAGGGGCGCGGGGAACTGCGCGAGAACCCCGCACAACCGCCACCCGCCGCCCCACCAGCAACCAGGCAGCCGAAAACCGCGTCAGTCGTCGAACCGCGCCGCCGCCACATACTCCGGCTGCGGATCCAGCGCGGCGGCCAGCCGAAAGTGCCGCCGGGCCTGCTGCGGCCGCGCCCAGCGCTCATAGGTGCGGGCCAGCGCGAAGTGCGCGAACGCGTTGTCCGGCTCGCGCTCGAGGACGATGGAGAACTCCAGCTCAGCGGCGCGCAACTGCGCGGCGGCGAAGAAGGCGCGCGCCCGCAGCAGCCGCGCGGCGGTGTTCTCCGGATGCGCGGCGATCACATCGTCGAGCAGCTTCACCGCACCGCGGGGGTCCCGCGCGGCGAGCAGCTGCTCGGCGGCGCGGTAGTCGATGACGTGCGTCTCCGGGGTGGCGTCGGACACGGTGTGCTCCCTTCCGGTGTCGACCACGTCAACGCCGTGGCCCATGAGGGCTATTCCTGCCCGCCCCGCACCGTCAGGACACTCAGCCCAGCGACACGGCGAGCACCATCCCGGTCAGGACGAGCACGGCCCCGGCGATCATGAAACTGCGGTCCACACCGGGCCGCTCCCCGCCGAGCAGCACGGTCTCGCGCGGGTCCTCGGTGTCGTAGGCGACGCGGACGACGCCGCCGACGGGCAGCGGCAGCCGCTTGCCCGCCGGGACCGGCGAGACGACCTCGACGACCTGGCCGTCGCCGGTCGCGAACTGCAGCAGCGGCCGGTCGGACCCGGGCTGCGGCGGCTTGACCAGCGCCTCGACCACGTTCCCCGCCACCTTCACGCGCCGGGTGCGCTGAAGTCCGTAGGCGCCCGCGAGGAGGGCGACGAGGCCGCCCATCGCGGTGAACGCCGCCAGAACGATCATTTCGACGCGGCGTGCGCCCGGCGCACCAGATCGGCCCAGACCGCGTCGACCTGTTCCCGCAGCCGGTCCAGGGACACGTCGTTGTCGATCACGACGTCGGCGACGGCGAGCCGCTTCTCACGGGTGGCCTGGGCGGCCATCCGGGCCCGCGCGTCCTCCTCGCTCATGCCGCGCAGCCGGGTCAGCCGGTCGAGCTGGGTCTCGGCGCTCGCGTCCACCACGACGACCAGGTCGTAGAGCGGCGCCAGAGCGTTCTCCGCGAGGAGCGGTACGTCGTGGACGACGACCGAGTCCGGTCCCGCCGATTTCTGGAGCTCCGCGGAGCGCGCGCCGACCAGCGGGTGCACGATCGCGTTGAGAGTGGCCAGCTTGTCGGAGTCGGCGAAGACGATCGACCCCAGCTTGGGGCGGTCGAGCGTGCCGTCCGCCGTGAGGATGTCGTCGCCGAACGCCTCGACGACCGCCGCGAGCCCGGGTGTGCCGGGCTCGACGACCTCACGGGCGATGCGGTCGGCGTCGATCAGGAGCGCGCCGCGCTCCACCAGGAGCCTCGACACTTCGCTCTTGCCGGAACCGATTCCCCCGGTCAAGCCCACAGACAACAAGTCCGCGCCTCCCACTCGCCTCGGCACCCCGGCCCGCGGGGAGCGTCCTTGCGACGAGCCTAGTCGCCTTCCCGCTCCGCCAGGAACCTCTCGAACTCCAGGCCGATCTCGTCCGCCGAGGGGATCTCCATCGACTCCGCCAGCATGTTGCCCCGCGACTCCGCGCCGGCCGCCGCGTCGTACTGGTGCTCAAGTCCCTGGACGAGCGCGACGAGCTCCTCGTCGCCCTCCTGGATCTGCCGGTCGATCTCCGTCTGCGTGCGGTGCGCCTCGGTGCGCAGCGCGTGCGCGATGCCCGGCAGGACCAGACCGGTCGCGGCGGTGACCGCCTCCAGAGCGGTGAGCGCGGCGTCCGGGTACGCGGAGCGCGCGATGTAGTGCGGAACGTGCGCGGCGACACCGAGCACGTCGAACCCGGCCTGCGTCAGCCGGTACTCGATCAGCGCCTCGGCGCTGCCCGGCACCTGCGCCTCCTCGAAGGGGCTGCGGTGCCCGGGCACCAGGTCCGTGCGGTTCCCGTGCGGGGTGAGGCCGACGGGCCGGGTGTGCGGCACGCCCATGGGGATGCCGTGGAAGTTCACCGCGAGCCGGACGCCGAGGCGCTCCACGATCTGCTCGACGGCCGCCGCGAACCGCTCCCACTCCACGTCCGGCTCGGGGCCGGACAGCAGCAGGAAGGGCGCGCCGGTGGCGTCCTGGACGAGCCGCACCTCGATCGAGGGCACCTCGTAGTCGCTCCAGCTGTCGCGCTTGAACGTCAGCAGCGGGCGGCGGGCCCGGTAGTCCACGAGCCGGTCGTGGTCGAAGCGCGCCACGAGCTGGTGCGGCAGCGAGTCGAGGAGACGCTCGACGATCTGGTCGCCGGTCTCTCCCGCGTCGATGTAACCGTCGAAGTGATAGAGCATGACAAGGCCGGCGGACTCCTGGGCGAGCGCCATGTCGACCGTGGCCAGGCCCTTCGGCTCCCATGTGTACAAATCCTGCGGATCAAGCACAGTGACCGCTCCTCCTCGTGTTCTTCAGGGGGAACGCGCGCGGAGGGCGCGAGCATTCCCGCTCGCGCCCTTTCTCGGCACCCGCTTACACGTCAGCCCGCCATCACGCGCGTGTGCAGCCTGGTCACGGCCCTGCGCGCCGACGTGAACGCGCCGTGCTGCCAGGCGTCGGTGTAGCTGAGCCAGTCACCGGCGAAGTAGACGCGGCCCGTCGGCTCGTTGAGCGGCTTGTAGCGCGGGTCGTCGGGGCCACCGGGGGTGTTGTGCCAGGCGCCCTCCAGGTGCGGGGTCTGCCGCCAGTGGTGGGAGAACGACGTGGCGAGTTCCGTGCGGTACTTCTCGCCGTAGATCTTCACGCCCTGCACGACGGCCCGTGCCTCGCGCGCCGCCGGGCTCAGCTTCGCGTACGCGTCCGCGTCGCCGCCGTAGTTGTAGTACCCGATCATGACGCCGCGCTCGCCGTGGAACCCGTACGACGGGTGCCAGATGTGGCTGAGGTCCATGTCGGTCTCGGTGATGCCGCCGTAGATCCGGTGGTCGAGCTCCCACCAGCGGGACTTGTACTCCAGGCCGATCTTTCCGGCGGACTGCGGGGTGATGGCCTCCAGCGCGCTCTGCACGCCGGAGCCGAGGTTGTGCGGGATCTTGGCGAGGATGTTGGGCGGCAGCGCGCCGACGCAGAAGTCCGCCTCGACCGTTCTGGTGCGTCCGCCCTGCGTGTAGGTGACGACGACCCGGTCGCCCTTGTCGGTGATCCTGCTGACGGCCGCCCCGGTGTGCACCCTGCGCGCGCCGATGGCCTTCGTGAGCGCCTTCGGTATCCGGTCCATGCCGCCCACGGGCTGGAACATGAGCATCGCCTGGTCGAAGCCGAACTCGAAGGAGAAGTACCGGCCGACGCCGCTCGCGAACACCTCGGACGCGGACGGTACGTCACCGAGGAGCACCCCGGGCGTCCCGGTGGCCGCGGGCACGGTCGTGTAGCCGCGCCGCTCGCCGCCGTCGTAGGTCAGCTTGTCGCCCAGCTCGCCGAAGTCGGCCAGGAAGTCGACGAGCCGTTCCTGGTCGGTGGCGGTCAGCTCCTTGTCGAGCGCCCCCTTGTTGGTCGCCTTCGCGAGCAGTTCGGAGAGGTAGCCGTACACGTCGGCCTTGGCGGTGCGGTAGCGCACGGGCTTCGTCATGCCGGCCGACTCGTTGAAGAGGTAGGCGTCGGCGTTGGTGTTGGTGAACACCTCGATGGGGACGCCGAGTTCACGGCAGTAGTCGAGGGTGACCATCCACTGCGGGAGCCGCGCGGGCCCGGCGTTCATGTACTGCCCGTCGCTGAAGCGCGCGGTCTGCTTGTTGCCGTACAGGTCTACGGTCGTGTCGCCGCCCCGCACCGTGAAGTTGCGGCCGCCGGTGCGGTCCCTGGCCTCCAGGACCGTACAGTCGTAGCCCGCCTTGCCCAGCTCGTAGGCGGTGGCGAGACCGGCGATGCCGCCTCCGACGATCACCACCTTCGCGGCGCCCCGCCCACTGAGCGAGAAGTCCCCGGGGCGCGGTGCGCGATAAGGGAGTTCACGCTGTGCGGCCTGCGCCGTGGGAGCGAGCCCGAGGGCGCCCATGGTGGCGAACATGGCCCCCGCCCCACCGGTGAGCCCGACATTACGCAGAAACTCCCGCCGACTGTTTCCCGTGCCCGCCGTCTGCCGCTGTGCTGCCGTCATGTGCAGGGCTCCCTCAGATCCGAGTGATCTTGCGTGACTCGGGGATCCTGGCAATGCCCTGTTACGGCACACGGACAACTGTTGTATCGGCCAAGTTTCTGGCGCCCTGTCAGGGGCGCGAGCAACCACGACGGCGCGGCACGAAAAAGAACGGCGGGCCGCACCCCCGAAGGGGTACGGCCCGCCGAACAACTACCTAGCGGAACCCGAAGGGCTCAGCTCAGCTCTGACCACCGGCCAGCTTCTCGCGAAGGGCGGCAAGCGCCTCGTCCGAAGCAAGCGCACCGGAGTTGTCGTCCGACTCCGAGGAGTACGAACCGCCGCCACCGGAGGCAGCCGGGGCCGCGCCGGCGCCGGCGACGGCACCCTCGGCCTCGGCCTGGGCGTCGGCCTCGCGGGACTTGATGACCTGAGCCTGGTGCTGCTCGAAGCGCTGCTGCGCCTCGGCGTACTGGGTCTCCCAGGCCTCGCGCTGGGTCTCGAAGCCCTCGAGCCAGTCGTTGGTCTCGGGGTCGAAGCCCTCGGGGTAGATGTAGTTGCCCTGGTCGTCGTAGGACGCGGCCATGCCGTACAGGGTCGGGTCGAACTCGACGGCCGACGGGTCGGCGCCGAAGGCCTCGTTGGCCTGCTTCAGCGAGAGGCTGATGCGGCGGCGCTCGAGGTCGATGTCGATGACCTTGACGAAGATCTCGTCGTTGACCTGGACGACCTGCTCCGGGATCTCCACGTGGCGCTCGGCCAGCTCGGAGATGTGGACCAGACCCTCGATGCCCTCGTCCACGCGGACGAACGCACCGAACGGAACCAGCTTCGTGACCTTACCCGGGACGACCTGGCCGATCTGGTGGGTACGGGCGAACTGCTGCCACGGGTCCTCCTGCGTCGCCTTCAGCGACAGGGAGACACGCTCGCGGTCCATGTCGACGTCGAGGACCTCGACGGTGACTTCCTGGCCGACCTCGACAACCTCGGACGGGTGGTCGATGTGCTTCCAGGAGAGCTCGGAGACGTGGACGAGACCGTCGACGCCACCCAGGTCCACGAAGGCACCGAAGTTGACGATCGAGGAGACGACGCCGGAGCGGACCTGACCCTTCTGGAGGGTGGTGAGGAACGTCTGGCGCACCTCGGACTGGGTCTGCTCGAGCCAGGCACGGCGGGACAGGACCACGTTGTTGCGGTTCTTGTCCAGCTCGATGATCTTCGCCTCGAGCTCCTTGCCCACGTAAGGCTGGAGGTCGCGCACGCGGCGCATCTCGACGAGGGAGGCCGGCAGGAAGCCACGGAGGCCGATGTCGAGGATGAGACCACCCTTGACGACCTCGATGACGGTACCGGTGACGATGCCGTCCTCTTCCTTGATCTTCTCGATCGTGCCCCAGGCACGCTCGTACTGAGCGCGCTTCTTGGACAGGATGAGACGGCCTTCCTTGTCCTCCTTCTGGAGAACCAGGGCCTCGATCTCGTCGCCGACCGCCACGACCTCGTTCGGGTCGACGTCGTGCTTGATCGAGAGCTCGCGGCTCGGGATGACACCTTCGGTCTTGTAACCGATGTCGAGGAGAACCTCGTCCCGGTCAACCTTGACGATGACGCCGTCGACGATGTCGCCATCGTTGAAGTACTTGATCGTCTCGTCGATGGCGGCGAGGAAAGCTTCCTCGTTACCGATGTCGTTGACCGCAACCTGCGGGGTGGTGGCGGTGGTCTCGGTGCTGCTCGTCATGTGGGAAAGGGCTCCGGCGGACATTGAAAGTCGGTGGGTACTGCTACGCCGGGACCTGTTTCGCACCGAAGAAGCCGGACAGCCTAGGAAGCGCCGAATCCCGATCTTCCGGGAGGCGCCTCGACAACCGAGGGGACATACGACAGATGCGAGCGCAGCCTGCTATGTCTGAGGAACGCAGGCCCGCAGCGCAACTTGTAGCATACGGGGGCAGCCGGACACGGTCAATGCGCGAAGGCGCACACCCGGGGCGGATCGCCGCATAACCGGCACACATCGCGTCCCACGAGGCCATGAGGTCCGCAGTGCCCGCAGATTAGTACCAGGGAGCCGATCATCCAAGAGTCTGGACCAATTGAAGCGTACGACCCGTCGTCCTCCCCGAACACGGTCGACGAGGACTCCACGGCCACCCGGCGTGACGCGGACACCACGGAGAGCGCGCGGGCCAACCGCGGCTGGTGGGACCGGAACGCGGACGAGTACCAGATCGAGCACGGCACGTTCCTCGGCGACGACCGTTTCGTCTGGGGCCCCGAGGGGCTCGACGAGGTGGAGGCCGAGCTGCTCGGCCCGCCCGAGGACCTGGCCGGCAAGGACGTCCTGGAGATCGGAGCGGGTGCGGCCCAGTGCTCGCGCTGGCTGGCCGCGCAGGGCGCCCGGCCCGTCGCCCTGGACCTCTCGCACCGCCAGCTCCAGCACGCGCAGCGCATCCAGGACGGGTCCGCGATCCGGGTGCCGCTGGTGGAGGCGGACGCGGGCGTGCTCCCGTTCCGGGACGGCTCCTTCGACCTGGCCTGCTCCGCGTACGGCGCGCTCCCCTTCATCGCGGACCAGGTGCGGGTGCTGCGCGAGGTGCACCGGGTGCTGCGGCCGGGCGGCCGCTTCGTCTTCTCCGTCACGCACCCGATCCGCTGGGCGTTCCCCGACGAGCCGGGCCCCGAGGGCCTGACCGTCTCGGCCTCCTACTTCGACCGCACCCCTTATGTGGAGCAGGACGACGAGGGGCGGGCGGTGTACGTCGAGCACCACCGCACGATCGGGGACCGGGTCCGCGACGTGGTGGCCGGCGGCTTCCGCCTGGTGGACCTGGTCGAGCCGGAGTGGCCCGCGTGGAACACGCAGGAGTGGGGCGGCTGGTCGCCGCTGCGCGGCAATCTGATCCCGGGCTCCGCGATCCTCGTCTGCGAGCGGGACGACCGGGCCTAGGACCTCTCGTACGAGCGTGCTGGAGACTGGCTGCGTGATCCGCAGTGATGCCCTCTCCGCCCTGCCCGTCCGGTCCGCCGTGCCCGCGCTGCGGCGCGCGCTCGACGGGTCCGGGGCCGCCGTGCTCGTCGCGCCGCCCGGCACCGGCAAGACCACGCTCGTACCCCTGGTCCTCGCGGGCCTGCTCGACGAGGGCGCCCCGGTCCGCCGGGTCGTGGTGGCCGAGCCGCGGCGGATCGCGGCGCGGGCGGCGGCCCGGCGGATGGCGTGGCTGCTGGGCGAGCGGGTCGGGGAGCGGGTCGGTTACACGGTGCGCGGCGAGCGGACCGTCGGCCCCGGCACCTGTGTCGAGGTCGTCACCACCGGCGTGCTGCTCCAGCGGCTCCAGCGCGACCAGGAGCTGTCCGGCGTCGACGTGGTGATGCTCGACGAGGTGCACGAGCGGCATCTCGACGCGGACACCGTGGCCGCCTTCCTGTGGGACGTGCGCCAGGCGCTGCGGCCGGAGCTCGAACTGGTCGCGGCGTCGGCGACCACGGACGCGCAGGGCTGGGCGCGGCTGCTCGGGGACGCGCCGGTCGTCGAGGCCGAGGGGGTCACGCACCCGGTGGAGGTGGTGTGGGCGCCACCGGCCGCGCCGGTGCGGCCGCCGCACGGGATGCGGGTGGATCCGGCGCTGCTGACACACGTGGCGTCGGTGGTGCGGCGCGCGCTGGCCGAACGGCCGGGCGACGTGCTGTGTTTCCTGCCGGGCGTCGGCGAGATCGCGCGGGTGGCCGGACAACTGGGGAGTCCCGGCGGGGACAGCGCCGACATCGAAGTGCTCCAGGTGCACGGGCGGGCACCCGCCGCCGTGCAGGACGCGGTGCTCTCGGCGGGCGCGCGGCGCCGGGTGGTGCTGGCCACGGCCGTCGCGGAGTCGTCGCTGACGGTGCCGGGGGTGCGGGTCGTCGTGGACGCCGGTCTGGCCCGCGAGCCCCGCGTCGACCACGCGCGCGGGCTGAGCGCCCTGACGACCGTACGGGCGTCTCGCGCGGCCGGGACGCAGCGCGCGGGCCGCGCCGGACGCGAGGCGCCCGGGGTGGTGTACCGGTGCTGGGCGGAGGCGGAGGACGGGCGGCTGCCGCGGTTCCCCTCGCCCGAGATCAAGGTGGCGGACCTGACGGCGTTCGCGCTCCAAGTGGCGTGCTGGGGCGATCCGGAGGCGTCCGGTCTGGCGCTGCTCGACGCGCCGCCCGGCGGGGCGATGGCGGCGGCGCGCGAGGTGCTGGTGGCGGTCGGGGCGGTCGCGGCCGGTTCGGGGCGGGTGACGGAGCGCGGGCAGCGGCTCGCGCGTCTCGGGCTGCATCCGCGGCTCGGGCGCGCGCTGGTCGACGCGGCGCCGGTGGTGTCCGCGCGGCGGGCCGCCGAGGTCGTCGCCCTGCTGAGCGAGGAGCCGCCGCGCGGTTACGGGGACGATCTCGGGCAGGCCCTGCGGCTCGCCCGGCGCGGGGGCGACGCGTATGCCGGGCGGTGGGCCGCGGAGGTGCGGCGGCTCTCCCGGGTCGCGTCCGAGGGGCCCGGCGGGAGCGGTGCCGCCCTGTCCGACGAGCGCGCCGCCGGGATCGTCGCCGCCCTGGCGTTCCCGGAGCGGGTGGCGCGGCGCTCGGGCGGGTCGTATCTGATGGCGTCGGGCACCCGGGCCGACGTCGGGGACGGGTCCGCGCTGCGGGACGCCGCGTGGCTGGCCGTCGCCGTGGCCGACCGGCCCGTCGGCGCCGGGCACGCGCGCGTGCGGCTCGGGGCCGTGGTCGACGAGGAGACCGCCCGGTGGGCCGCCGCACAGCTGGCGTCGGAGGGCGACGAAGTCGTCTGGTCGGACGGCGAGTTGGTGGCCCGGCACGTCATCCGGCTCGGGGCGGTCGAGCTGACGGTGCGACCGCTGCGGGACCCGTCCCCCGCCCTCGTACGGGAGGGGCTGCTGGAGGGGCTGCGACGGGAGGGGCTCGGGCTGCTGCGCTGGGGGCGGGAGGCGGACGCGCTGCGGCAGCGGCTGGCCTTCCTGCGGCGGCACGTCGGTGAGCCGTGGCCGGACGTGAGCGACGAGGCCCTTTACGCGCGCGTGGACGACTGGCTGGAGCCGGAGCTGGGGCGGGCCCGGCGGCGCGCGGATCTGGCCCGGATCGACGCCGGGGCGGCGCTGCGGCGGCTGCTGCCGTGGGCGGGCGGGGACGCGGCGCGCTTCGACGAGCTGGCCCCGGAGCGGATCACGGTGCCGAGCGGGTCGTCGGTGCGGGTGGACTACGCCGATCCCGAACAGCCGGTGCTGGCGGTGAAGTTGCAGGAGATGTTCGGGCTCCAGGAGACGCCGGCCGTGGCGGGGGTGCCGGTCCTCGTCCACCTGCTCTCCCCCGCCGGGCGGCCCGCCGCCGTCACCGCCGACCTGGCCTCGTTCTGGCGGGACGGCTACCGGTCGGTGCGGGCCGATCTGCGCGGCCGGTACCCGAAGCACCCGTGGCCGGAGGACCCGGCGACGGCGGAGCCGACCCGGCACACGAACGCGCGGCTCAGACGCTGACCGGCTCCGGCTCGGCCGGTG
The DNA here is from genome assembly GCF_040529335.1 of Streptomyces sp. HUAS MG91. GTDB lineage: Bacteria > Actinomycetota > Actinomycetes > Streptomycetales > Streptomycetaceae > Streptomyces > Streptomyces tabacisoli. The sequence continues at coordinate 2,176,643 of NZ_CP159534.1, forward strand.
CGTGCGGTTCGGGCTCGCCGGGACGGCGGCCGCGGGCCTCCAGCCACAGGGCCAGGGCGAGCAGCAGGACGCCGAGGATCAGGAAGCCCCAGGGGAGGTAGGAGGTGAGGAGCAGGACCAGGGTGCGCTGGGACTTGACCAGGTCGACGGTGTCCTTGATGTAGTCCTCGCGCATCTTCACGTCGCCGGCGAACGCGGTGACCTTCTTGCCGTCGCCGCCGAGCAGGGTGCCGCCGCGCATCTCCTCCTTGTGCTTCTCCTCGCCGTAGACGGGGGCGCCGGTGGTGGGGTCGACCAGGAAGGTGCGTACGGTCGTGTACCACATCTCGGTGCCGGTCTTGGCGACGGATTCGGCCGTGATGCCCTTGACCGGCATCTTCTTGGGGAAGGGCACCTTGGTCCAGGGGATGGTCTGCTCGAAGCGGTAGACGGTGACGCCGCGGAAGTCCTCGGTGTCCTTGTAGTGGATGGGGCGGGTGATGCGGGCGCGGGCGTCGAAGTACTCGTAGTCCCGCTTCTCGGTCAGGAACGGCCACTTGAACTCGATGCCCTCGCGCGTGACCGGGTCGCCGTCGACGGATTCGCCGGTCGCGTGCACGGGTTCCTGGCTGTGCGCGTCGAAGATGTAGCGCTCGGGGATCTGGGAGACGAACTTGCCGTCGGGGCCCACGATGTAGCTGAGGCCGTCCCAGACGACGACGTCCCGCCCGGCGCTCTTCTCGATCTTGTCGGACGCCTCGACGTTGCCCTTGAGGGTCTGCACGACGGTGAGCTTGGGGACCTTCTTGGCCTGCATGGTGCCGTAGTCGACGAGGGTGGCGTTCTTCGCCTCCAGGACCATCGTCTGGTACTGGTTCGCCGGGATCTTCGCCAGCCGGGGGAACGCGTACCAGCGCATCAGCGGGGACATCGCCGTGAAGAACACGGCGAAGGCGAGCAGGATCAGGCTTGCCTTGCGGCGCATCTCGGCGGCCCTCCTCAACTACGGGTTCGGGGAAAGGGGTTCAGCGGGTCACGGGTGTTCGGGGACGGTGGTGAGCAGGGGTTTCGGGGACGTCCTGCCCGTCGGGGCGCCGACCGCCGAGATGGTGAGGACGAGGGCGAGGGCCACGGCAAGACCGATCGCCGCCGCGATGAGGGCACGCATGTCCGGCCTCCCGAGCCTGGATCTGATGGGCCGTCAGGGCCTTGGGTCGGTGCACCGTAGCAATGCCGGGGAGAGATGAGAACACGTTCGACGCGACCTGGCTCCGCACACGCGCGAGCCCCCGGCCGTTCGTCGGCCGGGGGCTCGAAGTGCGCGCTGCGCGCGGGAGGTTACGCGGACGGGCTCGCGGACGGCGTGGTCGTCGCGGAGCCGCCGTCGCTCGGGGTGCCGGTCGGGGCGGCCGTCACCTCCAGCTTGACGGTGAGCGTCGCGCCGCCCGCCGTGGTGACGCGCAGCAGGAAGGTGCCGGCGGCGTCGTCCGCGTACAGCTTCGGGAGGGCGAGCAGGCCGTCCTTGTCGGTCTTGAGGCCCTTGAGGGTGCGCACGCTCTTGCCGTCCGCGTCCTTGAAGGAGGGGCCCGTCGTCGCCTCGGCCGGGTCGTCCTCGGCCTTGACGAGGGTGGCGGTGGCCGTGACGCCGTCGGCTGCCGCGCCCTTGTACGTCGCCTTCAGCACCAGGGCGTCCTCGTCGAAGGTGCCGCCCGCGACACAGGTGAGTTCCTTGTCGCTGGTGCGGGCCAGGGTGTCGGCCGCGCGCTCGGTGACCTTCGCGGTGTAGTCGAGGCCGGTCACGGAGCTGCCGACGACGGTGGCGCGGATCGTGAAGGTGCCGGTCTTCTCGCCCGCGGTGAGCTTCGGCGCGGTGGCCGTGCCGGTGGCGGTCGTGGTGACGACGGCGCTCGTGGCGTCGCCGTCGAACCGGGCGTCGGTGCTGCCGACGATCCGGAAGCGCACCTTCACCTTGGCGACGCCCTTGCCCGCCTTGTCCTTGGCCCGGACCTGCACCCGCTCGGCGAAGGCGTCGCCGGCCGTCGCACCGAGCGTGCCGGTGTCCGCGTCGGCCAGCTTGGTGACGGAGCCGGTGGGGTCGGGCGTCTCGGGCGGCTTCGTGGGATCGGTCGGCTTCGTGGGGTCGGTCGGCTTCGGCGGCTTCGAGGGATCGGTCGGCTTCGGGCCGGGGTGCGACGAGCCGCCGGAGCCGGGCCGGGTCGACGGGCCGCCGCCCGGGTTGCCCGGGGACGGGGTCGGGGACGGCGAGGAGTGGGAGCCGCTGCCGCCGCTCGGGTTCTTGGGCAGCACGCCGGTGCCGTCGGGGACCTCGTAACTGCCCTTGCGGTAGTACTCCATCCAGGACAGGACGGTCGCGAGGTAGTCCGAGGAGTTGTTGTAGCTGAGGATCGCCTTGTTCAGGTCCTTGGCGTTCGACAGGTCCCAGTCCTTGCGGCACAGGTAGTGGCCGGCGGCGAGGGCCGCGTCGTAGATGTTGTTGGGGTCCTTCTTGCCGTCACCGTTGCCGTCGCGGCCCGCCCACTCCCAGGTGGAGGGGATGAACTGCATGGGGCCGATGGCGCGGTCGTGGACCGTGTCGCCGTCGTAGAGGCCGCCGTCGGTGTCGGTGATCTTCGCGAAGCCGTTGCCGTCGAGGGGCGGGCCGAGGATCGGGCTCTTCAGCGTGCCGTTCGCGTCGACGTTGCCGCCGCTCGCCTGGCCCGACTCGACCTTGCCGATCGCGGCGAGCAGCTGCCAGGGCAGATTGCAGCCGGGCTTGGACGACGCCAGCTCGGCCTCGGCCTTCTTGTAGGCGTCCAGGACGGTGGCGGGGATGCCGGACTCGGCCTTCGCCGCGCCACCACCACCGCCGCCGCCACCGCTCGTGCCGGGCGGGGGCGTCGCGGAGCCGGTGGGGCTGTCGAGCGGCGGGAGGTCGGTGTAGTAGTCGGGGCCCGAGGCGGTGCCGGGGGTGTCGTCGGAGCGGTCCGACGCCGAGCGTCCGCTGTCCGCGTGGGGCGGGGTCAAGCCCGGCGCCTGCGACGCGGAGAGTGCCGCCACCGCCGCGGCGGCGATCGCGGTCGTCATCACGCTTCTGCGCAGCCTCCTGCCGAAAACCGCCGCCATACCGCGAACCCCTCCCGCAATCGCCCGTACCGGCCTGGGCACCGGGTTCACCCCGGGTTGCGGAGCTTCTCGGCGCCGTCGCGCACTCCCCAGCGCACGACTCCGCCGACACTACGACAACTTCCGGCGCGCGGACAGTCGTTCGTACCCGCTATTAACCGTTTCATCAGGTAAGTGACGTGGAGTGTTGTCGTAGGCTTCGACGCTCCCTCACCGTGCGCCGTCGAGTCAATCCGGGGAGAAGCGTGCCGTTCACCATCAGCCATGCCGCCGCCGTCCTGCCGTTCGTGCGGCGCGACGGGTCGGGGCGGGGGCGGCTCGTACCGTCCCTGCTCATGGCCGGTTCGTTCGCGCCGGACCTCACCTATTTCGCGGCGAGCACGGTGCCGGGCGCCATGGAATTCGGCTCGTTCACGCACTCGTTCACCGGAGTGTTCACGGTGGACGCGCTGTTCGCGGCGGGGCTGCTGGCGCTCTGGCTGCTGGTGCGCGAGCCGTTGCTCGCGCTGCTGCCGGGCGCCGTGCGCGCACGGGTGTGGACCGTGGCGCGCGGCCGTCCCGGGCGGGCCCGCGGGTGGTGGCTGTGGTGGTACGTCTCCGCGGTGCTCGGTTCGCTCACCCACGTGGTGTGGGACGCGTTCACGCACCCGGACCGGTGGGGCACGCGGCTGCTGCCCGTGCTCGGCGAGGACGTGGCCGGGTCGCCGCTCTACTGGTACGTGCAGTACGGCAGTTCGGCGCTGGCGCTCGTCGTGATCGCCGTGTTCGTGTGGTGGGCGGTGCGCGGCGCCGCCCCCTCGGCCGGCCTGCCCGCGCCCGACGCCCGGCAGCGGTGGCTCGCGCTCGTCGTGATCGGCGGATGCGCGTGCGGCTGCGGGGCGGCGCGGGTGGTGCGCTGGCTGTCCTACGTGGACGAGGAGGGGCTCGTCTGGAAGCCGTGGGAGATCGTGCCGACGGTGTGCTTCGGCGCGGGCGCGGGGCTCGTCATCGGGCTCGTGCTGTACGCGCTGCTGCTCCGGGTGCGAACCAGGCCGGCCGTTCCGGAGCGTCCGGGGCCTCCGGCGGAACCGAGCCGTCCGACTGTTCGCTGATCTCCTGCGGCGGGGTGAGGCCGATGCCCGCGGCCCGCCCCTTGTTGAGCGCGCGGTGCACGGCCTGAGCCACGCGTTCGACGGTGCGCACGCCGTAGGCCATCGACGGGTTGTCGTGGCTGAGCACGGCGATGCGGTAGGTGCGGTCCTGGCCGGTGAACGCGCCGATGCTGTGCACGCGCCAGCCGTGCGTGGCCCGCGGCAGCCAGCCGTTCTTGAGGTGGGCGCGCAGGCCGCGCGGCATCCCGGCGGGCACGCCCCAGCGCTGGTTCTTGCGCACCTCGCTCATCAGCTTCAGCCCGTACGCGCGTGATGTCGCCGTCAGGAACGAGCGCCGGGCGGTGAGCCTGTCGAGCAGGCGCAGCTGGTCGGCGGCCGTGGTGCGGGTCAGGCCCCAGTAGCCGTAGGGGCCGAGGAGGGTGCGGGTGGCGCCGGCCTGGGTCAGGGTCGTGCCGAGGCGGGTGCGGCCGAGGTCGTTCCAGAGGCGGCCCGCGGCGGCGTTGTCCGATCTGCGGATCATGGGGCCGAGGTTGTTCCGCTCCCACGCGGTCGGTCCGCGGTGCCGGCTCTGGGCGCGGCGCAGGGTGGCCTCCATCATGAGGACCTTCACGACGGACGCCGCGTCGTAGCGGGTGCGGGGGGTGAGGGTGCAGTGGAGTCCGGTGCGGTCGTCGTGCACGGCGATCGACACGCTGCCGCGCCGTCCGGAGAGGGCCGTTCTCAGGTCCCGCGTGAGCTGTTTGGCGAGGGCGGGGTGCTTGGGGGCACGGCAGGTGGGCGCTGTCGCTGCCGCCTGTGCGGTGGGGGCGGTGTTGAGGAGGGCGGCGAGGGTGAGGGTGGTCAGGGTGAGGGTGCGGGTGCGGGTGCGGGTGCGGGGCATTGGCTCATCGTGCGGGGGCGCTCCGCTGGGGGCGCGGTGTGGGGGCTGAACGGGGGTGCACGTTCAGCCCCCACATCCCGGTCGCCGTTCGGCCGACGGCCGGTGGGGGCTGGTCGCGCAGTTCCCCGCGCCCCTGAGATGCGCACTGCGTGCGCCATCTCATCGGGGGAAGCTGCGCGCAGCGCATGCTTCAGGGGCGCGGGCGGGCTAGTGCGCGGCGGATTCCCAGTCGTGGCCCAGGCCCACCGAGACGTCCAGCGGCGCGCGGAGCGCAACGGCGCCGGCCATCTCCCGCCGCACCAGCTCCTCCGCGACGGCGGCCTCCCCGGGCGCGATCTCCAGCACGATTTCGTCGTGGACCTGGAGCAGCATCCGGGAAGAGAGCCCCGCCTCGGTGAGCGCCTTGTCGACGTTCAGCATCGCGATCTTCACGATGTCGGCTGCGGTGCCCTGGATCGGCGCGTTGAGCGCCATGCGCTCGGCCATCTCGCGGCGCTGCCGGTTGTCCGAGTTCAGGTCGGGCAGATAGCGGCGCCGCCCGAGCACGGTCTCGGTGTAGCCGGTGGCCCGCGCCTCGTCGACCACGCGCCGCAGATAGTCCCGGACCCCGCCGAACCGCTCGAAGTACGTGTCCATCAGGGCGCGCGCCTCGCCCGCCTCGATGTTCAGCTGCTGCGACAGGCCGAACGCGGAAAGACCGTAGGCCAGGCCGTACGACATCGCCTTGATCTTGCGCCGCATCTCGGCGTCGACCTGGTCCCGCTCCACACCGAACACCTGCGCGCCGACCGTGGTGTGCAGGTCCTCGCCGGAGGTGAACGCCTCGATCAGGCCCTCGTCCTCGGAGAGGTGTGCCATGACGCGCAGCTCGATCTGGCTGTAGTCGGCGGTCATCAGCGTCTCGAAGCCCTCGCCCACGACGAACCCGCGGCGGATCGCGCGACCCTCGTCGGTGCGCACCGGGATGTTCTGCAGGTTCGGGTCCGTCGACGACAGGCGGCCGGTGGCGGCGACCGTCTGGTTGAACGTGGTGTGGATGCGGCCGTCGGCGGCGATCGTCTTGATCAGGCCCTCGACGGTGACGCGGAGCTTGGCCTGCTCCCGGTGGCGCAGCATGATCACGGGCAGTTCGTGGTCGGTCTGCGTGGCCAGCCAGGCGAGCGCGTCGGCGTCCGTGGTGTACCCGGTCTTGGTCTTCTTGGTCTTCGGCAGGTCCAGCTCGCCGAAGAAGACCTCCTGGAGCTGCTTGGGCGAGCCGAGGTTGAACTCGTGCCCGACCGAGGCGTGGGCCTCCTTCACCGCCTGCTGGACGGCGCCCGCGAACATCTGCTCCATGGCCTCCAGGTGGGCGCGGTCGGCGGCGATGCCGTACCGCTCCAGGCGGGCGAGGAGCACGGAGGTGGGCAGTTCGATGTCGGTGAGCAGATCGGCGGCGCCGACCTCCTTCAGCTTCTCGCCGAACGCCTCGCCCAGGTCGAGGATGGCGCGGGCCTGCACCATGAGCGCGTCGGCCTCGGCCTGCTCGTCCTCCTCCGCGCCGAACGCGAGCTGCCCGTCGGCGGCGCCGGCCGGGGCCAGCTCGCGGCCCAGGTACTCCAGGGACAGCGCGTCGAGCGCGAAGGAGCGGCGGCCGGGCTTGACCAGGTACGCGGCGAGCGCCGTGTCCATGGTGATGCCGTCAATGCTCCAGCCGTGCTCGGCGAAGACCCGCATCACGCTCTTGGCGTTGTGCAGCACCTTCGGCTTCGCCGCGTCGGCGAGCCAGGCCGCGAACGCCTTCTCGTCGGTCTCGTCCAGCGTCGTCGGGTCGAACCAGGCGGCCTCGCCGTCGGCCGCGGCGAGCGCCACTTCGGTGACCGAGCCGGTGCCGAGCGACCAGGTGTCGACGGAGGCGAGACCGAGCGCGGCGGTGCCGTGCTCGGCGAGCCACGGCGCGACCTCGCCGGTGGCCAGGACGGTGCCGTCCAGCTCCACGCCCGGCTCGGCCGGGGCCTCCTCGGCCTCGGCGGCGCCCGGGTCGACGGCGAACAGGCGCTCGCGCAGCGACGGGTTCCGGATCTCCAGGGTGTCCAGGATCATCGCGATCGCGGTGCGGTCGTACGCCGTGCGCTCCAGGTCGGCGACCGTCTTCGGCAGCTCGACGTCGCGGACCATCTCGGTCAGGCGGCGGTTGAGCTTCACGGCCTCGATGTGGTCCCGGAAGTTCTGCCCCGCCTTGCCCTTGACCTCCTCGGCGCGCTCGACCAGCTCGGCGAACGAACCGAACTGGTTGATCCACTTCGCGGCCGTCTTCTCGCCGACGCCGGGGATGCCCGGCAGGTTGTCCGACGGGTCGCCGCGCAGCGCCGCGAAGTCCGGGTACTGGGACGGGGTGAGGCCGTACTTCTCCTCGACCTTCTCCGGCGTGAACCGGGTCAGCTCGGAGACGCCCTTCGTCGGGTACAGCACCGTCACGTTCTCCGTGACGAGCTGGAAGGAGTCGCGGTCGCCGGTGACGATGAGGACCTCGAAGCCCGCGGCCTCGGCCTGTGTGGCGAGCGTGGCGATGATGTCGTCGGCCTCGAAGCCGTCGACGGCGAAGCGCGGGGTGTGCATCGCGTCGAGGAGCTCGCCGATCAGCTCGACCTGGCCCTTGAACTCGTCCGGGGTCTTCGACCGGTTCGCCTTGTACTCGGTGAACTCCTCGGACCGCCACGTCTTGCGGGACACGTCGAACGCCACCGCGAAGTGCGTGGGCGACTCGTCGCGCAGAGTGTTCGCCAGCATCGACGCGAAGCCGTAGATCGCGTTCGTGGGCTGGCCGGAGGCCGTCGTGAAGTTCTCCGCGGGCAGCGCGAAGAACGCGCGGTAGGCCAGCGAATGCCCGTCCATGAGCATCAGCCGGGGACGCCCACCGGCACCGCTGTCCGCCGCCTTCGTCGCGGGGGCCGCCGTCTTCTTCGCCGTCTTCGCTGCTTTTTCTGCCACGTCCCCGATCCTGCCAGACCCCACTGACACTCCGGTCCACCCCGACCGGGCGGCAGCCCTGTCGGACCTCCGTGCGAGGATCGGAGAGGTAGCTCACAGCACGCTCGCAGGACCGCGCAGGACCGCTCGAAGGGGAGCCCGACATGGCCGCCAAGCCGCCCGCATCCGATCCGGTTCAGGACGCACCGCAGGTCGTGGCGCCGCAGCACCACGCGGCCGGCCTGCCCGCCGTCAAGCACACGCTGAAGATGGCGCGCGAGCAGATGGGCGTGAAGCGCACCGCCCTCACCCTGCTGCGCGTCAACCAGAAGGACGGCTTCGACTGCCCCGGCTGCGCCTGGCCCGAGCCGGAGCACCGGCACGCCGCGGAGTTCTGCGAGAACGGCGCGAAGGCGGTCGCCGAGGAGGCCACGCTGCGCCGGGTGACCCCCGAGTTCTTCGCCGCGCACCCGGTCGCCGACCTGGCCACGCGCTCCGGGTACTGGCTGGGCCAGCAGGGCCGCCTCACCCACCCCATGTACCTGGCCGAGGGCGCCGACCGGTACGAGCCGGTGACCTGGGAGCGGGCCTTCGACATCATCGGCGAGGAGCTGACGGCGCTCGCCTCCCCCGACGAGGCGGTGTTCTACACGTCGGGGCGCACCAGCAACGAGGCGGCGTTCCTCTACCAGCTCTTCGCCCGCGAGTTCGGCACGAACAACCTGCCCGACTGTTCGAACATGTGCCACGAGTCGTCCGGCTCGGCGCTCACCGAGACCATCGGCGTCGGCAAGGGCAGCGTCCTGCTGGAGGACCTCTACAAGGCGGACCTGATCATCGTGGCCGGGCAGAACCCGGGCACGAACCACCCGCGGATGCTCTCCGCCCTGGAGAAGGCCAAGGCCGGCGGCGCGAAGATCATCTCCGTGAACCCGCTGCCGGAGGCGGGCCTGGAGAAGTTCAAGAACCCGCAGACCCCCAAGGGCCTCACCAAGGGCGCCACGCTCACCGACCTGTTCCTCCAGATCCGGCTCGGCGGCGACCAGGCCCTCTTCCGCCTCCTGAACAAGCTGATCCTCGCCACAGAGGGCGCCACCGACGAGACGTTCGTCGCCGAGCACACCCACGGCTTCGAGGCGTTCGCCGAGGCCGCCCGCGCCGCCGACTGGGACGAGACCCTGAAGGCCACCGGCCTGTCCCGGGCCGACATCGAGCGCGCCCTGGAGATGGTCCTCGCCTCCCAGCGAACCGTCGTGTGCTGGGCGATGGGCCTGACCCAGCACAAGCACTCCGTGCCGACCATCCGCGAGGTCGTCAACTTCCTGCTGCTGCGCGGCAACATCGGCCGCCCCGGCGCGGGCGTCTGCCCGGTGCGCGGCCACAGCAACGTGCAGGGCGACCGCACCATGGGCATCTTCGAGCGCCCCGCGCCCGCCTTCCTGGACGCCCTGGAGAAGGAGTTCGGCTTCGCTCCCCCGCGCGAGCACGGCCTCGACGTCGTCCGGGCCATCCGCGCGCTGCGCGACGGCGACGCGAAGGTCTTCTTCGCGATGGGCGGCAACTTCGTCTCCGCCTCCCCCGACACCGACGTCACCGAGGCGGCCATGCGCCGCGCCCGCCTGACCGTCCACGTCTCGACGAAGCTGAACCGCTCGCACACCGTCACCGGCGCCCGCGCGCTGATCCTGCCCACGCTCGGCCGCACCGAGCGCGACCTCCAGGGCAGTGGCGAGCAGTTCGTCACCGTCGAGGACTCCATGGGCATGGTGCACGCCTCGCGCGGCCGCCTGGAGCCCGCGAGCCGCCACCTGCTGTCCGAGCCCGCCATCGTGACCCGCCTCGCCCGCCGCGTCCTGCCCGACTCAGACGTGCCCTGGGCGGAGTTCGAGAAGGACTACGCCACGATCCGCGACCGCATCGCCCACGTGGTGCCGGGCTTCGAGGACTTCAACGCACGGGTGGCCGACCCGGCCGGCTTCGCCCTGCCGCACGCCCCGCGCGACGAGCGCCGCTTCCCCACCGCCACCGGCAAGGCCAACTTCACGGCCGCGCCCGTCGAGTACCCGAAGCTGCCACAGGGCCGGCTGCTGCTCCAGACACTGCGCTCGCACGACCAGTACAACACCACCATCTACGGCCTGGACGACCGCTACCGCGGGATCAGGAACGGCCGCCGGGTGGTGCTGGTCAACACCGAGGACGCCAAGGACCTCGACCTCGCCGACGGCGCCTACGTCGACCTGGTCGGCGAGTGGAGCGACGGAGTGGAGCGGCGCGCCCCCGGCTTCCGCGTCGTGCACTACCCGACGGCCCGCGGCTGCGCGGCCGCGTACTACCCGGAGACCAATGTCCTGGTGCCGCTGGACGCCACCGCGGACACCAGCAACACCCCCGCCAGCAAGTCCGTCGTGGTGCGCCTGGAACAATCCGGCACCGACTGAGCGTTCGCTCAGCGAGCGTGTACCCCGACACTCAGGAACGACGGACGGAGCAGGGCCCCATGGGCGAGCAGAACCAGGTGAAGTTCCCGCAAGAGGTCCTCGACGAGTACGCGGACTACGGCATCGACCTGCCGGCACTGTTCTCCGCCGGACACCTCGGCACCCGGATGGGCATCGAGATCAAGGAGGCCGCCGCGGACCGCGTCGTCGGCACCATGCCCGTCGAGGGCAACACCCAGCCCTACGGCCTGCTCCACGGCGGCGCCTCCGCCGTGCTCGCCGAGACCCTCGGCTCGGTCGGCGCGATGCTGCACGGCGGCATCGGCCGCCTCGCCGTCGGCGTCGACCTGAACTGCACGCACCACCGCAGCGCCCGCACCGGCCTCGTCACCGGTGTGGCCACGCCCGTGCACCGCGGCCGCACCACGGCCACGTACGACATCGTGATCACCGACGAGCAGGACAGGCGGGTCTGCTCGGCCCGCCTGACCTGCCTGCTCAAGGAGGCCCCTACGGCCGACCCGGCGCCACCGGCAGCGTGAGCGATCCGGCCCCGGCGCGCACCGTCATCCGGGTGCCCGCCGGGTGACGCAGGGTGTAGTCGTGGTCGGTCGAGATCAGGACCACGCCCAGCCGGTGCCCGGCCTTGAAGACGTAGTCCTCCGGCTGCAGATCCCACCGCAGCCGGTACTCCTCGCCCTCCACGACCTTCGACTCGTGCCGCAGCGAGGTGCGGTTGCGCGCGTCCAGCCAGCCCCGCGTCACGATCTTGAAGTCGGCGGTCTCGGTGGCGTGTTCCGCGCGGTACGCACAGCCCGTCTCACCCGGCAGCCCCGGCACCCCCTCCCCGTAGCAGACCTCCCGCGAGGTGTCGGTGACCGTGCCGGCCGTGGCACGGGTGTCCCGGCCGTAGTCGACCAGCAGCGCGGTCACGTACGGCGAGGTGCCGGACAGCGAGGCGCGGATGTCGATCCCGGGCACCCCGTTGAGCCGCACGTCCCGGTCCAGGGCGCCCGTCGTGTACGCGAGCCGGTTCGGGTTCGCCTCGTCGGGTGAGGTCACGAGCTGTTCGGCGGGGACCGTGCGGCCCGCGTCGGTCAGCGACTGGACGGCCTGCGGGCCCGCGGTCCTGCCGAGCGTGCCGTCGGCGCGCAGCCGAAGGATCGTGTCGCGGGTACCGGGCGCCGGCCAGTCCGACTGCTGCCGCCAGCCGAAGTCGGCCTGTTCGACGTCGACCCGCGGCTCGCTCAACACACCGTTGCGGATGCCGTAGAGCCAGTGGTCGAACCAGTGGTGGACCTGGCGCAGCCATTCCTCCATGCGCAGCGGCATCGGGTTGGCGTGCCCGGCCTGGTGCAGCCAGAGCTTGCGCGGCACGTCGTTCTTCTTCAGCGCCTCCCACAGCGCGCCCGCGTTCCTGGTCTTCACGTTCCAGTCGTTGAGCCCGTGCACGACGAAGACGCCCGCTCTGATCCTGCCGACGTCCTTGATGTAGTCGCGCTCGTCCCAGTACGCCGACCGGTCGCCCGTCACCCGGTCCTGGTCGCGTTCGAGCCCGTCGAGGACCGGCTCGCAGATCTCCCGGTCGGCGCGTGAGTACACGTACCGGGCGAGCACGTCGGTGTCCTCTCCCTGGTATCCGCCCGGTGCCACGACGCCGCCGTTCGCCCGGTAGTAGTCGTACCAGGACGAGATCCCGGAGATCGGCACGATCGCCTTGAGCCCCTCGACGCCCGTGGTCGCGACGGCCGTCGGCAGCGTGCCGTTGTAGGAGATGCCCATCATGGCGGCGTTCCCGGTCGACCAGTCCGCGCGGACCTCGTCGCCGTCCGGGTCCCAGCCCTTGGCGCGGCCGCCCAGCCAGTCGACGGCGGCCTTCGCGCCCAGGGTCTCGTTGCGGCCGCCGGAGGTCGGGCAGCCCGTGGAGCCGCCCGTACCGAGGCTGTCGACCTGCGCGACCGCGTAGCCGCGCGGCAGGAAGTAATTGTCGTAGTAGCCGGAGTACGCGGTCGCGGGACCGGTCAACCCCGGCGCACCGGTGGCGCGTTGGGCCGCGGCGACCGGGAGGCCGTCCTCGTCGAGGTCGACCTGATGGTTGGGGACATCGTTGCCACCGGCCCAGTACGGGCTCGCCTCGATGATCGTGGCGACCTTCAGCCCCGCCGTGCCGGTCTCCTTCGGCCGCAGGATCCGCATCCGGACGGTGTCCCGCCTGCCGTCGCCGTCACTGTCGGCCTCCGTGCGGACATCGACCTCCTGGTAGACGGCGTCGGCCCGGGAGAAGACGGGCTGCGTCTCCTGCCCGGAGATCCTCAACTCCGCCCTGCCGGACGCTTCCTGCGCGGCGTGCGCGGCCGGCGCCGCCACGGCGAGGACCAGGGCACCCGCCAGGACGAGCACCGGCCCGCCACGCGGTCCACGTCTGCCGGCGGTACGGGTGGTACGTGCGGATCTCACCATCGTGCCTCCTGGGCGCGGTACGGGAGTTCACTCACGGGACGCCTGTCATTCCACCGCGCCACCCACCGGCCCGCCAGTGGGCCTGACCCACCCGCCCCTACGGTCCATCCCCTGATGCCACGCGCCCCGACGAGCACCGACCGGCATCGACCGGCACCGACCGACACCGACCGACACCGACACGAGCGGAATCAGGCAATCCGGCCCCGCACCCATCCACACCGGCCCGCACCGACCCAAGCGGAGTCAGCCCTTCCGCCCCCGCCTTGCGGACATGCCCGGCATCAGCCCCGTAGAGCCGTACGCCCCTGACGACGCACCCACCGCGCGGGACACTCCCCGCAACCCGGCACCACCACCGACACCCTCGGTAGCGACCCCCCGCGCCCGACCGACCGCCGGACCGCACGGCGGCCACGCCGCATCCAAACCCCCGCCCACTGCACGGTGGCCCTCACCGCGCCCCCCGCCGCCACCACCCCACCCCCGCCGAAGAACCCCCACACCGACACCCTCGACACCCGCCCCGCCCAGGCGACCCAACCGCGCCACGACGACCCGACCGCCACCCGCGGCACCTCCGCGCTCACCGTCAGCACCAACCAGGGCTGCACGATGACGATCAGTCACATACACGCTGGAACAGCGCAGTTGACGACTCACGTCACTCCAGCAACACCTTTCACGGCAGCCCCGAGCATCCCCGGCGCACTCCGCGCGCACATCGGCGCACGCAACCTCACCACGCTCCCCCGCACCTCCGACATGACCTACCTCGGCGCCACCCCGCCCAACCCCCTCGCCCGAAAACGCCGCACCCTCACCGTCACCGACCGCCGCCCACACACCCTCCTCACCCGCGTTCACACCGCCCGCCACGCCCGGCGGACACCCCCCGGCGCCGCCACACCCGCGTAACAAACTCACACAGCGGTAACAGCCAGTTACCTCTGCCGCAACGAAGCAATGCGAAGGTCACGCGCCGCCCCCACACCCGGCGCGCCCCCGCCCCCGACGGACACAACCGTCCGAAACCCCCACCACCCGCCCGACCAAGATCACCTCAAGTCCCATGGAAGAACAGGGCGTTCTCACCAAGCGATCTCTTCCGCCCCCGGCACATCCGCCCCAATCGCCCACACCGCACCCCGCCGAATCCGCCCCGGCATAACAAGAGCGTCACAGCCTCTCCCGCATCCACGCTGCACTCCCCCACCTGCGCTTATAGTCACGGCCAGTCACCGCGCCGCCGGGCGCGTCACTTGCACGGCCCTGTACCACCCCGTACGGCCCGGCGAGACACACGGCCCCCGACCAAAGGGCCGCGCCAGGGAGAGGATTGATCGTGCGACACCGTTCACAGCTCATACTCACCGCAGTGCTCACGACCGGAGCACTCACGCTCAGCGCCTGCGGATCGCGCGACGAAGGCGGCGACAAGTCCGGCGACAAGGGCAACACCACCGTCGTCATCGGCGTGGACGCCCCGCTCAGCGGCGACCTGTCGGCCATCGGTATCGGCATCAAGAACTCCGTCGACCTGGCCGCCAAGACCGCCAACAAGAACAAGGAAGTCCCGGGCGTCACCTTCCAGATCAAGGCGCTCGACGACGTCGCGAACCCCTCCACCGGCGGTCAGAACGCCACCACGCTCGTCGGCAACAAGGACGTCCTCGGCGTCGTCGGCCCGCTGAACTCCAGCGTCGCCCAGTCGATGCAGAAGACCTTCAACTCCGCCAACCTCGTGGAGATCTCGCCGGCGAACACCGCCCCCGAGCTCACCCAGGGCGCCAACTACGCGAAGCAGAAGGAGCGTCAGTTCAAGACGTACTTCCGCACCGCCACCACCGACGCCCTCCAGGGCCCGTACGCCGCCCAGTACGCGTACAACACCCTCAAGCTCAAGACGGTCTACTCCGTCGATGACAAGAAGACCTACGGCGCCGGCCTCGCCCGCACCTTCCGTCAGGAATTCACCAAGCTCGGCGGCAAGGTCGTCGCCACCGACCACATCAACCCCGACGACCGCGACTTCGGCGCCATCGCCACCAAGATCAAGAACTCCAAGGCCGACTTCGTCTACTACGGCGGCGAATACCCGGCCGGCGCCCCGCTCTCCAAGCAGATCAAGGACGCCGGAGCCAAGATCCCCGTCATCGGCGGCGACGCCCTCCAGAGCGCCGACTACGTCAAGCTCGCCGGCAAGAACGCCGAAGGCGACTTCGCCACCTCCGTCGGCGCCCCGCCGGAGCAGCTCGACACCGCCAAGAAGTTCATCGCCGACTACAAGGCCGGCGGCTACAGCGACCCCTACGAGACCTACGGCGCCCTCTCCTACGACGCCGCATGGGCCATCATCCAGGCCGTCAAGACCGTCGTGAACGCCAACGACGGCAAGGTGCCCTCCGACGCCCGCGCCAAGATCGTGGAAGCCACCCAGAAGGTCTCCTTCAGCGGCGTCACCGGCCAGGTCGCCTTCGACGAGTACGGCGACACCACCAACCGCACCCTGACCGTCTACCAGGTCAAGGGCGGCAAGCACACCCCGGTCAAGACCGGCGAGCTGGAGAAGTAACCCGCCGCGACACCCCGCGGTAACCCTCTCCGGGATCCCACCGCACCAGCCCACGGCGCGGGGGGCACCACAACAGCCCCCCGCGCCTTCGCACTTGACGACAACCTCGGAGGCCCAGCGGTGCACGATCTGCCGCAGCAGCTGGTCAACGGCCTGATCCTCGGAGCCCTGTACGGCCTCATAGCCGTCGGCTACACCATGGTCTACGGCATCATCCAGCTCATCAACTTCGCCCACGGCGAGATCTACATGATCGGCGGCTTCGGCGCCCTCACCATGTATCTCTGGCTCCCGGGCGGCACGTCCCTCGCCATCGCCATGCCCCTCATGCTCCTGATGGGCATCGCCTGCTCCGTCCTCGTCGCCGTCGGCGCCGAACGGTTCGCCTACCGCCCCCTGCGCAACGCCCCACGCCTCGCGCCACTCATCACCGCCATCGGCCTGTCCATCACGCTCCAGCAGGTCGTCTGGGCCTTCTACCCCGACGCCAAGGCCGACCGCACCTTCCCCCAGTTCTCCGGCGGCCCCATCGACCTCGGCGCCTTCACCATCCAGCGCGGCGACCTCTTCCTCATCATCGCCGCCCCCGTGTGCATGGGCTTCCTCGCCTACTTCGTCGCCAAGACCCGCACCGGCCGCGCCATGCAGGCCACCTCCCAGGACCCGGACACCGCCCAGCTCATGGGCATCAACACCGACCGGATCGTCGTCACCGCCTTCGCCATCGGCGGCGCCTTCGCCGCCGTCGCCGCCATGGCCTACGGCCTCAAGTACGGCCAGGTCGGCTTCAAGATGGGCTTCATCGCCGGCCTCAAAGCCTTCACCGCGGCCGTCCTCGGCGGCATCGGCAACATCTATGGCGCCATGATCGGCGGCCTCGCCCTCGGCCTCGCCGAAGCCCTCGCCACCGCCTACATCCAGGACATCCCCGGCATGGAACTCCTCGGCGGCGGAGCCTGGAAAGACGTCTGGGCCTTCGTCCTCCTCATCCTCGTGCTCCTGCTGCGCCCCCAGGGCCTGCTCGGTGAGCGCGTCGCGGACAGGGCGTGATCACGATGACCGACACCACGACCACCACCACCGACACCACCGCCACGACCACGCGGCACAGCGCCCTCATCCCGCTGCCCGAGAAAGCCGCCCGCTACGGCACCCTCGGCGGCGCCGTCCTCACCGCCGCCGCCACCTTCATGGCCTGGACCTGGACCGCCGAATTCCCCGGCGACCTCACCGTCACCGGCTACCCCGGCGGACTCCAGGTCCTCACCCTCATCGGCGCCCTCATCACCCTGCTGCTGGGCCTCTCCGCCCTCGGCATCCGCGGACTGCGCTGGCTCACCCCCGGCGGCACCACCGCCCCCACCCTCCTCTTCGCCCTCGGCACCCTCGGCACCACCGGCTACACCCTCGGCGCCATCAGCTACCGGCTCGGCGGCGTCGTCAACCTCGAACCCGGAGCCTGGGTCGCCGGCATCGCCGCACTCCTCACCACCCTGTGCGCCCTCGGCCTCCCCGCCGACGAACCCGACCCCGACGCCACCGACGCCTGGGCCCGGTTCCGCAACACCCTCAAGGCGCCCCCGGCGCGACCCGCCACGATCACCCTGCCCTCCTGGGCCGAGATCCTGGTCATCGCCGTCGCCTTCGGCATCGCCCTCTACGTCTTCACGTACGGCATCGACACCGAATACGTCGAACTCTTCACCGGCTTCCTCATCCTGGTCCTCTTCGGCGGCGTCGCCCTGACCAAGACCGGACTGCCCGCGCGCCTCACCGCGCTCACCGCCAAACACCGCACCATCGCGCTCACCGCGGCCTTCGTCGCCGCCGCCGCGTTCCCCTTCACCCAGACCAACGACACGTACACCAACGTCGCCGCGAACATCCTCGTCTTCGCGACCGTCGCCCTCGGTCTCAACGTCGTCGTCGGCCTCGCCGGACTCCTCGACCTCGGCTACGTCGCCTTCCTCGGCGTCGGCGCCTACGCCGCGGCCCTCGTCTCCGGCTCCCCGGACTCCACCATCGGCGTCCACTTCCCCTTCTGGGCCGCCGTCCTCACCGGCGCCGCCGCCTCGCTCGTCTTCGGCATCGTCATCGGCGCCCCGACCCTGCGACTGCGCGGCGACTACCTCGCCATCGTCACCCTCGGCTTCGGTGAGATCTTCCGCATCACCATGAACAACCTCGACGGCGACTCCGGACCCGACGTCACCAACGGGCCCAACGGCATCCCGAACATCCCCGACCTCGAAATCTTCGGGTTCAACCTCGGCGAGACCCACACCGTCCTCGGCGTCGACCTCGGCCGGTTCGCCAACTACTACCTCCTGATGCTCGTCTTCACGATTATCGTCGTCACCGTCTTCCGCCGCGCGGGGACCTCCCGCATCGGCCGCGCCTGGGTCGCCATCCGCGAGGACGAGACCGCCGCCCAGGCCATGGGCATCAACACCTTCCGCCTCAAGCTCCTCGCCTTCGCCCTCGGCGCCTCCCTCGCCGGCATGGCGGGCACCGTCCAGGCCCACGTCCAGTACTCCGTCACCCCCGACCAGTACAAGTTCGTGGAGAACGCGCCGCCCAACTCCGCCTTCCTCCTCGCCGCCGTCATCCTCGGCGGCATGGGCACGGTCAGCGGACCCCTCGTCGGGGCCGCCCTGCTCTACCTCATCCCGGCCAAGCTCCAGTTCATCGGCGAATACCAGCTCCTCCTCTTCGGCGTCGCCCTCATCCTGCTGATGCGGTTCCGCCCCGAAGGCCTCATCGCCGACCGCCGCAAGCAACTCGAATTCCACGAGACCGACCAACTCGACGTGCCAGAACAACGTTTGCCCGACGAACCGGCCGTCACCAAGGCTGGGGCGTGACCACTATGACCACACCCACGACCACCACGGCCACCACGACCGTCCTCGAAGCCACCGGCGTCACCATGCGCTTCGGCGGCCTCACCGCCGTCCGCGACGTCAACCTCACCGTCGGCGAAGGCGAGATCGTCGGCCTCATCGGCCCCAACGGCGCCGGCAAGACCACCTTCTTCAACTGCCTCACCGGCCTCTACGTCCCCACCGAGGGCAAGGTCTCCTACAAGGGCACCGTCCTGCCGCCCCAGCCCCACCTCGTCACCCAGGCAGGCATCGCCCGCACCTTCCAGAACATCCGCCTCTTCGCCAACATGACCGTCCTGGAGAACGTCCTCGTCGGACGCCACACCAGAACCAAGGAAGGCCTCTGGTCCGCCCTCCTGCGCGGCCCCGGCTTCAAGAAGGCGGAGAAGGCGTCCGAGGAACGCGCCATGGAACTCCTGGAGTTCACCGGACTCGCCAAGAAGCGCGACCACCTCGCCCGCAACCTCCCCTACGGCGAACAGCGCAAGCTGGAGATCGCCCGCGCCCTCGCCAGCGACCCCGGACTCCTCCTCCTCGACGAGCCCACCGCCGGCATGAACCCCCAGGAGACCCGCGCCACCGAAGAGCTGGTCTTCGCCATCCGCGACCAGGGCATCGCCGTCCTCGTCATCGAGCACGACATGCGCTTCATCTTCAACCTCTGCGACCGCGTCTCCGTCCTCGTCCAGGGCGAGAAGCTCATCGAAGGCACCAGCGACGTCGTCCAGGGCGACGAACGCGTCATCGCCGCCTACCTCGGCACCCCCTTCGAAGGCGCCCCCGAGGACTCCGCCATCGAAGAGGTCCAAGCAGCCGAAGCCGCAGAAGCAGCAGACGCAGCCGAAGGGAACGACCAGTGACCGCACTTCTGGAGGTCGAGGACCTCAAGGTCGCCTACGGCAAGATCCAGGCCGTCAAAGGCATCTCCTTCACCGTGGAGGAAGGCCAGGTCGTCACCCTGATCGGCACCAACGGCGCCGGCAAGACCACCACCCTGCGCACCCTCTCCGGCCTGCTCAAGCCCCTCAGCGGCAAGATCACCTTCGCCGGCACCCCGCTCAACGCGGTCCCGGCCCACAAGATCGTCTCCATGGGGCTCGCCCACTCCCCCGAAGGCCGCCGGATCTTCCCCCGCCTCACCATCGCGGAGAACCTCCAGCTCGGCGCCTTCCTCCGCAAGGACACCGCGGGCATCCAGAAGGACATCCAGCGCGCCTACGACCTCTTCCCCATCCTGGGCGAACGCCGCAAGCAGGCCGCGGGCACCCTCTCCGGCGGCGAACAGCAAATGCTCGCCATGGGCCGCGCCCTCATGTCCCAGCCCAAACTCCTCATGCTCGACGAGCCCTCCATGGGCCTCTCCCCGATCATGATGCAGAAGATCATGTCCACCATCGCCGAACTGAAGGCACAGGGCACGACCATCCTCCTGGTCGAACAGAACGCCCAGGCCGCCCTCTCCCTCGCCGACCAGGGACACGTCATGGAAATCGGCTCCATCGTCCTGTCCGGCACCGGCCAGGAACTCCTCCACGACGAATCCGTCCGCAAGGCCTACCTCGGCGAGGACTGAGCCCGTACGCGCCCGTACGTGCGTGAGGCCCGCCCCCTTCTCCAGGGTGCGGGCCTCACGCATGTGTCGGAGGGGCTCCGGATCAGCCCTTCGCCGCCTTCTTCTCCTCGGCGTCCTCGATGACCGCCTCGGCCACCTGCTGCATCGACAGCCGACGGTCCATCGACGTCTTCTGGATCCACCGGAACGCCGCCGGCTCCGTCAGCCCGTACTCCGTCTGAAGAATCGACTTCGCCCGGTCCACCAGCTTCCGCGTCTCCAGCCGCTGCGTGAGGTCGGCGACCTCCTTCTCCAGCGTCTTCAGCTCCGTGAACCGCGAGACGGCCATCTCGATCGCCGGGACCACATCGCTCTTGCTGAACGGCTTCACCAGATACGCCATGGCACCGGCGTCCCGCGCCCGCTCGACGAGGTCGCGCTGCGAGAACGCCGTCAGCATCAGCACCGGGGCGATCGACTCCTCGGCGATCTTCTCCGCCGCGCTGATGCCGTCCATCTTCGGCATCTTCACGTCGAGGATCACCAGGTCGGGCTTGTGCTCACGGGCCAGCTCGATGGCCTGCTCACCGTCGCCGGCCTCGCCCACGACGGTGTAGCCCTCTTCCTCGAGCATCTCTTTGAGGTCGAGGCGGATGAGGGCCTCGTCCTCGGCGATGACGACACGGGTCGTCAGCGGCGGGACGTGCGACTTGTCGTCGTCGGGCTGGGTCGACTCGGGGCCGGTCACGGGGGCGCTCCTTGTTATGCAGGGCTGAGGTACTGCTCCCAAGAGCCTACCTAGCTGTTGTAAAGTGGGTGAGCAGCGGGTCGAGGAATTCCTTTGATTCGCAGGAGCTCCGGTAGCCCAATCGGCAGAGGCCATCGTCTCAAACACGATCCAGTGTGGGTTCAAGTCCCACCCGGAGCACTTTTCCTTCGATTCGAAGGTCACCATCGACAAGCGGATGCTCACGTTCTCGTGAACATCCGCTTTTTGCTGCGTGTCGCGCGGCCAGCTCTCACACGCTGCCCGCATGTACGACATGAGCACGCGCAAGGAGGCGCTCGCGCTGGTGGCGCAGGGCCGCAGCCTGAACTCGGTCAGCAAGGAGACGGGGGTCTCACGGGCAGCCCTCCGCTCCTGGAAGGAGCGGATCGAACCGCGCGGCTGGAGCCGATCGACGGCATGCCCGCGATGCGACGGACCGCCCCAGGCTCCCGAGAACCCAGCGGCGTACTCCTACCTGCTCGGCCTGTACCTCGGCGATGGCTGCATCAGCCGCCTCCAACGGGGCACCTACTTCCTGCGCATCGCCTGCGCCGACACCTGGCCCGGGCTCATCGACCTGTGTGCCGAGGCCGTGCGGGCCGCACACCCCGCCAACAAGGTCTTCCGGATCCAGTGGCAGGGCTGCCAGTACGTCACCTGCTACAGCAAGCACTGGCCCTGCCTCTTCCCCCAGCACGGTCACGGCAAGAAGCACGAACGCAAGATCACGCTCGCCCCTTGGCAACAGGAGATCGTCGACGCGCATCCCTGGGATTTCCTCCGCGGCCTGATCCACTCCGACGGATGCCGCGTCACCAACTGGACCACGCGCGTCATCGGCGGCAGGCCGAAGCGCTATGAGTACCCCCGCTACTTCTTCACCAACCTGTCCGCCGACATCACACGCCTCTTCACCGACTCCCTCGACTCGGTCGGTGTCGCCTGGAAGCGGGCAGGCAGCCGCAACATCTCGATCGCCCGCAAAGAAGCCGTGGCTCTTCTGGACCTCCACGTAGGCCCCAAACACTGACCCCCGCACGCCCCGCAATAGGACGCGTCACACCACCCCCACCCGCCCCCTGGGACCCGCCCCAATATCCCCGGCAGCCATTGACCGCCCCTCCCCGCTCCGACGATGTTCGGGATCACAACAGCCCCGCCGTCGAAGAGGTACGTATGAGCCCGATCAACCGGCGCCGTTTCGTGGCGGCAGCCGCAGGTGCCGCCGCCGCTGCCGTGGCCCTGAACCCCGAGTCGGCCGTCGCCGCGCAATACCGCGACACCGGCGACTTCGAGGCCGCCGACAGAGGTTTCGTCGCGGCGCTGAAGCCCGGCGTCGTGAAGGACGCGGACGGCAAGGTGGTGTGGGACAACGACGCGTACGCCTTCCTGGAGAAGGACGCTCCGAGGACCGCGAACAAGAGTCTGTGGCGGCAGTCCCAACTGGCGAGCAGGCAGGGCCTGTACAAGGTGACGGACCGGATCTATCAGGTGCGCGGGCTCGACCTCTCCAACATGACGATCGTCGAGGGCGACACCGGCATCATCGTGATCGACCCGCTGATCTCGGCGGAGACGGCCGCGGCGGCGCTGAAGCTGTACCGGACCCATCGGGGCGAGCGGAAAGTGACCGCGCTGATCTACACCCACCCCCATGTCGATCACTTCGGTGGCGGGTACGGGGTGCTGCCGGAGGGGGCCGGGGAGGTTCCGGTGGTGGCGCCGGAGGGGTTCCTGGAGCACGCGGTGTCGGAGAACGTGTACGCGGGGACGGCGATGAATCGTCGGTCGGCGTACATGTACGGCGCGCATCTGCCGAGGTCGGCGCGGGGGCAGATCGGTTGTGGTCTCGGGCAGAGCGTGTCGCTGGGGACGGTGGGGCTGATCGCGCCGACGAGGAGCATCACGCGGACGGGGCAGGTGGAGACGTTCGACGGGGTGGCGGTGGAGTTCCAGATGACGCCGGGTACGGAGGCTCCGGCGGAGATGAACTTCGTCTTCCCCGGGCTGCGGGCGGTGTGCATGGCGGAGAACGCGACGCACACGATGCACAACATCATCACGCTGCGAGGTGCGCAGGTGCGGGACGCGCGGGAGTGGGCGCGGTATCTGAACGAGTCGGTCGATCTGTTCGCGGGCCGGGTGGATGTGGCGTTCGCGTCGCATCACTGGCCGACGTGGGGTGGTGCGGAGATCACTGAACTGCTGTCGTCGCAGCGGGACTTGTATGCGTATCTGCATGATCAGACGTTGCGGATGATCAATATCGGGATGACCGGCAGGGAGATCGCCGAGGCGATCGAGTTGCCTCCGGGGCTGGATGTGTGGGCGAACCGTGGGTACTACGGGTCGCTCTCGCACAATGTGAAGGGGATCTATCAGCGGTACATGGGCTGGTTCGACGCGAATCCGGCGCATCTGTGGGAGCATCCGCCGGTCGAGGAAGCGAAGCGGTATGTGCGGGCGTTGGGGGGTCGTTCGGCGGCGATCGCGAGGGCGCGGGAGTTCGAGCGGGAGGGGGATCTGCGGTTCGCGGCGACGTTGTTGAACCATGTGGTGTTCGCGGATCCGGGCAGCAGGGTGGCGAGGGCGGAACTGGCGCGGATCTATACGCGGTTGGGATATGCGGCGGAGAACGCGGTGTGGCGGAATTTCTATCTCACGGGGGCGCTGGAGTTGACCGAGGGTGTGCGGGTGGGTGAGTCGTCGACGGTGGGGCCGACGATGATGGCGGCATTGAGCATCGAGCAGTTGATCGACTCGGTGGCGATTCGGATCAATGGTCCGAAGGCGTGGGATCTGAAGGTGCGGATGGACTGGAGTTTTCCGTCGCTGGGTGTGGTGTATCACCTGACGGTGCGGAACGGGGTGTTGACGTACCGGAGTGATGAGAACGCGGATCCGGGGGCGGGGGTGACGCTGTCGATGACCAAGGTGCAGTTGCTGGCGTTGCTGGGCGGCAAGGGGCTCGGTGACATCGAGGTGTCCGGGGACGCGTCGCTCTTGCAGCAGGTGCTGGCGGTCGTGGAGAAGCCGGATCCGAATTTCGCGATCGTGACGCCGTAGCGGTCCGGCATGCGGGAGGGCCGCCCCTTGGTGCAATGCGGGGCGGCCCTCGACCACGTATGACGGTCTGCCTACTTGGGGCTGTCGTCCTCGCCGATGTGGTGGACGCGAACCATGTTCGTGGAGCCGGAGACGCCGGGCGGGGAGCCGGCGGTGATGACGACGATGTCGCCCTTCTTGCAGCGGCCGATCTTGAGGAGTTGGTCGTCGACCTGGGCGACCATGGCGTCGGTGGAGTCGACGTGCGGGCCGAGGAAGGTCTCCACGCCCCAGGTCAGGTTGAGCTGGGAGCGGGTGGCGGCGACCGGGGTGAAGGCGAGCAGCGGGATGGGTGAGCGGTAGCGGGAGAGGCGTTTGACGGTGTCGCCGGACTGGGTGAAGGCGACGAGGAATTTGGCGCCGAGGAAGTCGCCCATTTCGGCGGCGGCGCGGGCGACGGCGCCGCCCTGGGTGCGGGGCTTGTTCCGCTCGGTGAGGGGCGGGAGGCCCTTGGCGAGGATGTCTTCCTCTGCCGCTTCGACGATGCGGCTCATGGTTTTGACGGTTTCGATGGCGTATTTGCCGACGCTGGTCTCGCCGGAGAGCATGACCGCGTCGGTGCCGTCGATGACCGCGTTGGCGACGTCGCTGGCTTCGGCCCTGGTGGGGCGGGAGTTGTCGATCATCGAGTCGAGCATCTGGGTGGCGACGATGACCGGTTTGGCGTTGCGTTTGGCGAGCTTGATGGCGCGCTTCTGGACGATCGGTACTTGTTCGAGGGGCATTTCGACGCCGAGGTCGCCGCGGGCGACCATGATGCCGTCGAAGGCGGCGACGATGTCCTCGATGTTCTCGACGGCCTGGGGTTTTTCGACCTTGGCGATGACGGGGAGGTGTCGGCCTTCTTCGGTCATGATGCGGTGGACGTCTTCGATGTCGCGGCCGCTGCGGACGAAGGAGAGGGCGATGATGTCGGCGCCGGTGCGCAGGGCCCAGCGGAGGTCTGCTTCGTCCTTGTCGCTGAGGGCGGGGACGGAGACGGCGACGCCGGGAAGGTTGAGGCCCTTGTGGTCGGAGACCATGCCGCCTTCGACGACGGTGGTGCGGACGCGGGGGCCGTCGACTCCGGTGACTTCGAGGCTGACTTTGCCGTCGTCGACGAGGATGCGTTCGCCGGGGGTGACGTCGTCGGCGAGGCCGCTGTAGGTGGTGCCGCAGCTTTGGCGGTCGCCTTGGGCGCCGTGTTCGACGGTGATGGTGAACTCGTCTCCGCGTTCAAGGAGTACGGGTCCTTCGCTGAAGCGGCCGAGGCGGATCTTCGGGCCTTGAAGGTCGGCGAGGACGCCGACGCTGCGGCCGGTCTCGTCGGAGGCCTTTCGCACGCGCTGGTAGCGCTCCTCGTGTTCGGCGTAGGTGCCGTGGCTGAGGTTGAAGCGGGCTACGTCCATTCCGGCTTCTACGAGTGCTTTGATCTGCTCGTACGAGTCGGTGGCGGGGCCCAAAGTACAGACGATCTTTGCTCGGCGCATGATTCGAGCCTAGGCCCTACCGGTGGGTAGGGAATTGGATGGGTATGACTACTCAACGTCCTTTGCGTGAAGGGTTATTGACAAGCGTCGTTATGTTTTGAATTTGGGCGGTGTGCTGCTCTGATGAGCATTCCGCTCGTTCATTGCAGGTGGGGCGGGTGAAGGGTGAAGCGGGCGTTGACGGCGGCGTGGATGTGCTGGCGTTCGGGTTCGAGGTCGAGGGCGGGGGCGTCGTCGACGGGGCCGCGGACCATGGCGGCGCGGGACATGCCGTAGGACATGGGGCGGTGGGTGTCCTCGGCGCCGGTGTCGGCGAGTTCGACGAGGGCGGCGAGGGTGGTGCCGAGTGCGTCGGCGTATTCGCGGGCGCGCTGGAGGGCTTCGCGGACGGCCTGTTGGCGGGCGGTCGCGTGGACGGGTGAGGTGGGGCGCAGGGACCACCAGGGGCCGTCGATGCGGGTGAGTTCCAGGTCGGCGAGTCGGGTGGTGAGTTCGCCGAGTGCGGTGAAGTCGGTGAGGTGGGCGGTGAGGTGGACGCTGCCGTGGTAGGTGCGGATGCGTTCGCCGCGGCCGTGTTTGGTGAATTCGGGGGTGAGGGAGAAGGCGCCGGTTTCGAGTTTCTCGACTGCTTCTCCGTAGGATTTCACGAGGTCGAGGGTGGCGGTGTTGCGGCGGGTGAGGTCGTCGAGGGTGGTGCGGCGGTCGGTGCCGCGGGCGGTGACGGTGATGCCGATGCGGGCGATCTCGGGGTCGGCTTCGAGGTGGGCTTCGCCGCGGACGGCCAGGCGGGGGGCGTCGGGGGTTCCGTAGGGCACGTTCGGGCCGTGGCCGGTGTTCTGGTCGTCGTGGGTCATGAGTCCCACTTTGGCACTGTTCGTGTCCGGTGTTCGTGTTCGGCGGCAGGTCATCAGATAGAAACCTGCGGGGGCTGTTGCCGAGGGGGTCGTCTGGGCCAGAATCTACGCGCGTTGCCACTGAACTTCCGTGTAGGGCAGGAGCCTTCCGATGCCGTTGAACCGCAGATCCTTCCTGGGCAAGACCGCCGCGACCGGTGCCGGTGCGGCGCTGGCGGGTGCGGTGGCCGTGCCGGCCGCGCAGGCCCGTCCCGGCAGGCCGCCCAAGAAGCGGAAGCGGTACGCGTTCACGGTCATGGGCACGACGGACCTGCACGGTCATGTCTTCAACTGGGACTACTACAAGGATGCCGCGTACACGGACTCGGCGGGCAACGCGCAGGGTCTGTCGCGGATCTCGACGCTGGTGCAGCGGATCCGTGCGGAGAAGGGCCGGCACAACACGCTGCTGATCGACGCCGGTGACACGATCCAGGGCACGCCGTTGACGTACTACTTCGCGCGCGTGGACCCGATCACGGCGGCGAACGGTCCGGTGCACCCGATGGCGCAGGCGATGAACGCGATCGGGTACGACGCGGCGGCGCTGGGCAATCACGAGTTCAACTACGGCATCGACACGCTGCGCAAGTTCGAGTCGCAGCTGCGTTTCCCGCTGCTGGGTGCGAACGCGGTGGACGCGAAGACGGAGAAGCCCGCCTTCAAGCCGTACGTCATCAAGAAGATGCGCACGCCGCACGGCAAGGACGTGAAGGTGGCGATCCTGGGGCTGACGAACCCGGGCATCGCGATCTGGGACAAGGCGTATGTGCAGGGCGTGCTGAAGTTCCCGGGGCTTGAGGAGCAGGCGGCCAAGTGGGTGCCGAAGCTGCGGTCGATGGGCGCGGACGTCGTGATCATCTCGGCGCACTCGGGTGCGTCGGGCACGTCGTCGTGGGGTGACCAGCTGCCGTACGTGGAGAACGCGGCGGCGAGTGTGGCGGCAAAGGTGCCGGGCATCGACGCGATTCTCGTGGGTCACGCGCACGTGGAGATCGCGCAGCAGCTGGTGACGAACGAGAAGACGGGGAAGACCGTCGTTCTCGCGGAGCCCCTGTGCTACGCGGAGCGGCTGGCGCAGTTCGACTTCGAGCTGGTGTGGGAGAAGGGCCGCTGGTCGGTCGAGTCGGTGTCGTCGAAGCTGCTGAACTCGAACACGGTGGCGGACGATCCGAAGATCACGAAGCTGCTCAAGGCGGATCACGACCTCGTCGTGAAGTATGTGAACCAGGTGGTCGGGCAGGCGACGACGACGCTGACGACGGAGGACGCCCGCTACAAGGACGCGCCGATCATCGACCTGATCAACAAGGTGCAGGCCGATGTGGTGACGGACGCGCTGAAGTCGACGAGTTACGCGTCGCTGCCGGTGCTGTCGCAGGCGTCGCCGTTCTCGCGCACGTCGCAGATCCCGGCCGGGAACGTGACGATCCGGGATCTGTCGAGCCTGTACGTGTACGACAACACGCTGGTGGCGAAGTTGATGACGGGTGCGCAGGTGCGGGCGTACCTGGAGTATTCGGCGGAGTACTTCGTGCAGACGGCGGCCGGTGCCGTGGTCGACGTGGAGAAGCTGACGAACGCGGGCAACCGGCCGGACTACAACTACGACTACGTGTCGGGGGTCTCGTACGACATCGACATCGCGCAGGCGGCGGGTTCGCGGATCAAGAACCTGAAGTTCGACGGTGCTGATCTGGATGACGCGGCGCAGTTCGTGTTCGCGGTGAACAACTACCGGGCGAACGGTGGTGGCGCGTTCCCGGGTGTGGCGACGGCGCAGGAGCTGTGGTCGGAGTCGATCGAGATCCGGACGCGGATCGCGGAGTGGGTGACGGCGAAGGGTGTCCTCGACCCGGCCGACTTCGCGTCGGTGGACTGGAAGTTGACGCGGGACGGGACGCCGGTGTTCTCGTAGGTCCCGGGGGTTCAGCCCTGGAGTTTGACCATGGTGCCGCGCTCCCCTGCCTGGTTCGGTACGGGCCGGGGGGCGCGGTGGTCGTCGGCGAGGAGCCCGAAGCTGGTGAAGGCGGTGCGCCGCGGCTGCGGGTAGGGGTTCTTGCCGGTGAGGGCGTTGAGGATGGTGGCGCTGCGCCAGGCGGCGAGGCCGAGGTCGGGGGCGCCGACGCCGTGGGTGTGCCGTTCGGCGTTCTGAACGTAGACGTGGCAGCCGGCCGAGGTGACGGAGTCGTCGAGGACGAGCCGGAAGTGCTGGTCGATGCGGGGGCGTTCGGTGGAGTCGCGGCGGATGTAGGGGTCGAGTCCGGCGAGGAGCTGGCCGAGGGGTCGTTCCTGGTAGCCGGTGGCGAGGACGACGGCGTCGGTGGTGAGGCGGGAGCGGGTGCCCTGCTGGCGGTGTTCGAGGTGGAGTTCGACCTTGGTGGTGGCGACGCGGCCCGCGGTGCGGACGCTGACGCCGGGGGTGAGGGTGGCGTCGGGCCAGCCGCCGTCGAGGGTGCGCTGGTAGAGCTCTTCGTGGATGGCGGCGATGGTGTCGGCGTCGATGCCCTTGTGGAGTTGCCATTGGGCGGGGACGAGGCGGTCGCGCTCGCGCTCGGGCAGGGCGTGGAAGTAGCGGGAGTAGTCCGGGGTGAAGTGTTCGAGGCCCAGTTTGCTGTATTCCATGGGCGCGAAGGCTTCGGTGCGGGCGAGCCAGTGGATCTTCTCGTGGCCGGCGGGACGGTTCTTCAGGAGGTCGAGGAAGATCTCGGCGCCGGACTGGCCGCTGCCGATGACGGTGACGTGGTCGGCGGTGAGGAGGGTGTCGCGGTGGGTGAGGTAGTCGGCGGAGTGGATGACGGGCACGCCGGGGGCTTCGGCGAGGGGCCTGAGCGGTTCGGGGACGAAGGGCTGGGTGCCGACGCCGAGGGCGACGTTCCTGGTGTAGGTGCGGCCGAGGGCTTCGGCTTCTCCGTCGGCGTCGAGCTGGGTGTAGTCGACTTCGAAGAGGTTGCGTTCGGGGTTCCAGCGGACGGCGTCGACCTGGTGGGAGAAGTGCAGTCCGGGGAGGTTCTCGCTGACCCAGCGGCAGTAGGCGTCGTATTCGGCGCGCTGGATGTGGAAGCGCTCGGCGAAGTAGAAGGGGAAGAGGCGCTCGCGGGTCTTGAGGTAGTTGAGGAAGGTCCACTGGCTGGCCGGGTCGGCGAGGGTGACGAGGTCGGCGAGGAAGGGGACCTGGAGGGTGGCGCCGTCGATGAGCAGGCCGGGGTGCCAGTGGAAGGCGGGGCGCTGTTCGAGGAAGGCGGTGTCGAGTTCGGTGAGGGGGTGGGCGAGGGCGGCGAGGGAGAGGTTGAAGGGGCCGATGCCGATGCCGACGAGGTCGCGGGGTGCTTCGGTGGGCTGGGCGGGGTGCGGGGTGGGCGCGGCGCTCATCGGGGGGTGTGTCCTTCCACCAGTTTCAGCAGTGCGGTGAGGTCGTCGGGGGTGGTGTGCGGGTTGAGCAGGGTGGCTTTGAGGTAGAGCTGTCCGTCCATGCGGGCGCGGCCGAGGACGGCGCGGCCCTCGGTGAGCAGGGTGCGGCGGGTGGCGGCGAGGTGGTCGTCGGTGGCGCCGGTGGGCCGGAAGAGGACGGTGGAGAGGGTGGGGGTGTCGTAGAGCTCCAGGTCGGGGTGGGTGTCGACGAGGTGCGCGAGGTGGTGGGCGAGGGCGATGACGTGGTCGACGAGGGCGCCGATGCCGGTGCGGCCGAGGGCTTTGAGGGTGACGGCCGTCTTGAGGATGTCGGGCCGTCGGGTGGTGCGCAGGGAGCGGCCGAGGAGGTCGGGGAGTCCTGCTTCGGTGTCGTCGTCGGCGTTGAGGTAGTCGGCGGTGTGGGTGAGGGCGCGCAGGTCGTCGGTGTCGCGTACGGCGAGGAGTCCTGCGGCGACCGGTTGCCAGCCGAGTTTGTGCAGGTCGAGGGTGGTGGTGTGGGCGCGGTCGAGGCCGTGGAGCAGGGGGGCGTGGCGGGTGCTGAAGAGGAGTCCGGCTCCGTAGGCGGCGTCGATGTGGAGGCGGGCGCCGTGGTGGTCGCAGAGGTCGGCGATGTCGGGGAGGGGGTCGATGAGGCCGGCGTCGGTGGTGCCCGCGGTGGCGGCGACGAGTTTGGGGCCGGGGAGGTCGGTGAGGGCCTCGTCGAGGGCGACGGGGTCGAGGGTGCCGGTGGGGGCGGGCAGGACGATCGGTTCGGGCAGGCCGAGGAGCCAGGTGGCGCGGGCGAGGCTGTGGTGGGCGTTCTGTCCGACGAGGAGCTGGACGGGCTCGGGGTGGGGGTTGGTCTCGCGGGCGAGGAGGACGGCGAGTTGGTTGGCCTCGGTGCCGCCGGTGGTGACGAGGGCGTCGGGGCGGTCGGCGCCGGGGTAGGTCTCGCGGGCGAGGGCGGTGGTGAGTGCGGCTTCGAGGGCGGAGGCGGCGGGGGCCTGGTCCCAGGAGTCCATGGAGGGGTTGAGGGCGCTGGCGGCGAGGTCGGCGGCGGTGGCGACGGCGAGCGGCGGGCAGTGCAGGTGGGCGGCGCAGAGCGGGTCGGCGGGGTCGGCGGCGCCGGCGGCGAGCGCGGTGACGAGGGTGCGCAGGGCTGCTTCGGCTCCGGTGCCGTGCTGGGGCAGCGGGTCGCCCGCGGCGGCGAGGAGTCGGGCGGTGACGTGCTCGGGTCCGCCGGCGGGGAGGGGGCCTGCCCGGTGGGCGGCTCCTTCGTGGAGGGCGTCGAGGACGGTGCTGAGCAGGGGCCGCAGGGCGGCGGGGCCCTGGGGGCCGCCGGCGAGGGGCGGGATGCTGCTCATGCGGGTCCTTCGGTGCGCGACGGGGTGGTGCGGACCCAGTGTTGGCGCTGCGGGAGGCAGGCCACCGGCAATTGCGCGAAGGAGACCCGAAAGGGGTACTGCTGTGCGGGGAAGGGGTGTTGGTGGTGTATAGGGCGCGGGTGGAGTGGGCGGGGGCGGGTGCTGTTGCGTCTGCCAGGTGCGGTTACGCCGGCGGGTGCGGGGCGCGTCGTGGCTTCTCGCGCGGTTCCCCGCGCCCCTGAAGCGAGTTTCGGGGGCGTGGGGAACCGCGCGGGAAGCCCCACCGGCCGCAAGTCGCCGCTGAGACCGCACCCGGCAGGCGGATCGGCGCCTAGGGCCTGTCCGGCGGATCAGGTCGCAAGCGGGTGGCCCGCGCGTCTCTGTGCCGGTGAGCGGGGTCTGGTGCGTCGAGATGCAAGGCGGAGGAGGGCGTCGACGCGGAGCATCGGCAACCGACGACAACGCCGCAGGTCGGCGTGCCAGACCCCGCGCCCGCGACAAGATCCGCCGGACAGGCCCTAGACCCCCCGCACCTTCAACGCCCTGGCCAGATCGTCCAGTTGATCCACGAGCCTGCGCCGCAGCGCGGGCGCGGGCGCGCCGTCGGCCAGGCACCGCTCCCCCAGCCGCGACGTCTCGGCGTCGATGGCGTACTCGGGGAACGCGTACCGCCCGGCAGCCGCGGCGATGGCCGGTCCGCGTCGTTCGGCGACGGCGGTCGCGTCGGTGAAGTAGCGCGGGACGTACGAGCGCAGCAGGTCGGCCTGTTCGGGCTGCCAGAAGCCCTGGGCGGTGGCGGTGAACAGGTAGTTGGACAGGTCGCGGTCGGGGTCGGTGGTGAACAGGGCGTCCCAGGCGGCGGCCTTGGCCTGCGGGTCGGGGAGCGCGGCGTGGCAGCGGGCGGCGCCCTCCTGGCCGACGGCGCTGGGGTCGTGGGCGAGTTCGGCCTCGATGACGGCGTCGTCGACGGCGCCGAGGACGCTGAGCCGGCCGAGGATGCGCCAGCGCAGTTCGGGGTCGAGTTCGGGGCCGCCGGGGACGGCGCCGGAGTCGTACCAGTCGCGGATGACGTCGGCGTACTGGGCGGCGTCGATGAGGTGGCGTACGGCGGTCAGGCGCAGGCCGGGGTGGCTGCCGTCCTCGGTGCGGCGGATGAGGTCCTCGCACAGGGTGGTGAGGAGGGTGAGGGCGGCGGGGCGGTCGGCGGGTGCGGTGCAGCGGTCGGCGACCTGGGTGTGGGCGAAGGTGAGGACGCCCTGGACGACGGCGAGGTCGGTCTCGGTGGGCAGGTGGGTTCTGGCGGCCGACAGGTAGGCGGCGGGCGCCAGTTCGCCGTCGCGGACCATGTCGCGCAGGGTGTTCCACACGACGGCGCGGGTGAGCGGGTCGGGGATGCCGGACAGGCCGTGCAGGGCGGCTTCCCGGGAGGCGGCGTCGAGGCGGACCTTGGCGTAGGTGAGGTCCTGGTCGTTGGGGACGACGAGGGCGGGGCGGGCGCTGTGGGAGGTGTGGGGGGCGCCGGGCACGTCGACGTGGATGCGCTCGCGCAGGACGAAGGCGCGGTCGTCGGCGGGGTCGTGGTCGTAGAGGCCGACGGCGATGCGGTGCGGGCGGCTGCCCTGCTGGTCGACGGTGAGGGTCCAGCCGTCGCTGTCATCGGCGCTGTTTTCGAGGCGGCCGGTGAGGGTGTCGACGCCGGTGGTGCGCAGCCAGGTGTCGGCCCAGGCGTGGACGTCGCGGTCGGTGCCGGAGGCCAGTGACTCGATGAAGTCGGCGAGGGTGGCGTTGCCGAACTTGTGCCGTTCGAAGTGGGTGTTGATGCCGGCGAGGAAGTCCTTCTCGCCGAGCCAGGCGACGAGCTGGCGCAGTGCGGAGGCGCCCTTGGCGTAGGAGATGCCGTCGAAGTTGAGGAGGGCGGAGGCGGTGTCGGGGACGTCCTCGGGGGCGACGGGGTGGGTGGAGGGCCGCTGGTCGGCGTCGTAGCCCCAGGCCTTGCGGGAGATGCCGAAGTCGACCCAGGTGTCCTTGAAGCGGGTGGCTTCGGTGAGGGTCTGGTAGCCCATGTACTCGGCGAACGACTCGTTCAGCCAGATGTCGTCCCACCACTTAAGGGTGACGAGGTCGCCGAACCACATGTGGGCCATCTCGTGGGCGATCACCATGGCGCGCAGTTGCCGCTCGGTGTCGGTGACGGCGGAGCGGTAGACGAACTCGTCGCGGAAGGTGACCAGGCCGGGGTTCTCCATCGCGCCGGCGTTGAATTCGGGGACGAACGCCTGGTCGTAGGAGTCGAAGGGGTAGGGCTCGTCGAACTTCTCGTGGTAGCGGTCGTAGCAGGCGCGCGTGGCGTCGAGGATCTCGTCGGCGTCGGCGTCGAGGTGGGGCGCGAGGGAGCGGCGGCAGTGCAGGCCGAAGGGCAGGCCGCGGTGTTCGGTGCGGATGGAGTGCCAGGGGCCGGCGGCGACGGCGACGAGGTAGGTCGACAGGAGCGGGGTGGTGGTGGCGCGCCACTTGCCGTTGCCCAGGTGTTCGGTGACGCCGTTGGCGAGGACGGTCCAGCCGTCGGGGGCGGTGACGGTGAGGTCGAAGGCGGCTTTGAGGTCGGGCTGGTCGAAGGCGGCGAAGATGCGCTGGACGTCGTCCATGAACATCTGGGTGTAGACGTACGTCTCGCCGTCGGTGGGGTCGGTGAAGCGGTGCATGCCCTCGCCGGTGTGCGAGTAGCGCATGGCGGCGTCGAGTACGAGTTCGTGCTCGCCCTGGGCGAGGCCGGGCAGCGGCAGCCGGTTGTCGTCGAGGGCGGCGGGGTCGAGCGGCTGCCCGTCGAGGGTGGCGGTGCGCAGCTCGGCCGGCCTGACCTCGACGAAGGTGTCTCCCGCGGTGCGTGCGGTGAAGCGGATCGCGGTGCGGGAGTCGAAGGTGTCGGGGCCGCGGGTCAGGTCGAGGTCCACGGTGTAGTGGTGGACGTCGATGAGCCGGGCTCGGGTCTGCGCTTCGTCGCGCGTCAGTACGGGCATGGGGCCCATGCTGCCGTACGCCTCCGGCGGTGCGCCCCGTAGGGGCGCGGGGCTCTGCCGCGGGCCCCCGCTCCTCGATCGCCGGAGGGCCCCGGTGGTGTGGGTCGCCGCTTACTCGCGCGGGTCGGTGCCTGAATTGGCGGCGATCTGCTCGTGGTGGCGGATGACCTCGGAAATAATGAAGTTCAGGAACTTCTCGGCGAAGGCCGGGTCCAGTTTGGCGTTCTCGGCGAGCTGGCGCAGGCGCTCGATCTGGCGGGCCTCGCGGGCCGGGTCCGCCGGGGGCAGGGCGTGCTCGGCCTTGAGGTGGCCGACCTGCTGGGTGCATTTGAAGCGCTCGGCGAGCATGTGGACGACGGCGGCGTCGATGTTGTCGATGCTGTCGCGGAGCCGGGCGAGCTCGGCGCGCACCGCGGGGTCGACGGCCGGCTGGTCTGTATCCGTCTGGGGATTGCTGGTGGTCATGACGGATCAGCCTACGTGGAGCATCGGCGGGTCGTCGGGGTCGGGGATCTTGTCGGACCAGCCGCCGGGGACGGCACGGCCCTGCTGGTCGCGGAAGCGGACGGGTGCGGTGCCGACACGGCGGGTGAACAGGCGGGAGAAGTAGGCCGGGTCGTCGTAGCCGACGCGGCGGGCGACGGCGGCGACGGGCAGTTCGGTGGCGGCGAGGAGTTCTTTGGCGCGGCCGAGCCGGATGCCGAGGAGGTAGTCCTTGGGGCTGCATCCGGCGCCCCGGCGGACGGCGCTGCGCAGTTCGGCGGGGGTCATGCCGTGGCGGGCGGCGTGTTCGGCGACGGACAGCGGCTGGAAGGCGTCGCGGGCGAGGGCCTGGAGGACGGGGTCGCCGTCGGGGGCCATGTCGGCGCGGGCGCGGCGCAGGGCGACGAGGAGTTCGTGGACGGCGGCGCCGGTCTCGACCTCCAGGAGGGGGTTGCCGCGGCGGGCGGCGCGGGCGATGCGGCCGACTGCGGTGCGTACCTGGGCGGCGTCGGAGAGGGGGACGACGGGCCGGTCGGGTTCGATGTAGCCGAGTTCGGTGTACGTGGCCGTGGCGGGCCCGGTGAAGTCGACGAAGCATTCGTCCCAGCCGGTGCCGGGGTCGGCGCCGTAGTGGTGGGGGCGGCCGGGGGTGAGCCAGATGAGGGTGGGTGCGGTGAGGGTGGTGCGGCGCCCGTCGGCGTCCTGGAACCAGCCGCTGCCCGCGGTGACGACGACGGCGACGTGGTGGTCGAGGGTGCGGGGGCCGACGCTGGGGAGCAGGCCGTGCTGGAGTCCGACGCCGAGGCAGACCAGGCCGAGCCGGTGGTGGACGGGGCTGGGTGTGAAGTAGCGCATCCAGGTGTGGTAGGCGGACATGTGCCCCTCCTGTGGTTCCTGCGGTGTTCGCGCGGTGTCTCGTCCCGTCTCCCGCGGGCCGCCGGTCCGGTGGCTCCGGCGGTCCAACAACAGCCGATCTTTGTCCATGGACCGGGTTGTCCGCCAGGGGTGACAGTGACGGCCGGTGGGTGAGGAGCCCAGTGGGCACGAGGGAGCATGGGGCGCGTGATGGCCGAGTTCAGGGTGGGCGAGGACGACTTCGAGGTGGACGGCCGGCCGGTGCGGCTGCTGTCGGGGGCGCTGCACTATTTCCGGGTGCACGAGGAGCAGTGGGCGCACCGGCTGGGGATGTTGCGGGCGATGGGCCTGAACTGTGTGGAGACGTACGTCCCGTGGAATCTGCACGAGCCGGGTCCGGGCCGGTTCGACGATGTGGCGGCGGTGGGGCGGTTCCTGGACGCGGCGCGGGAGGCGGGTCTGTGGGTGATCGTCCGGCCCGGCCCGTACATCTGCGCGGAGTGGGCGAACGGTGGGCTGCCGCACTGGCTGACCGGGCCGCTCGGGTCGCGGATCCGGACGCGGGACCCTCAGTTCCTGGCCGCTGTGGAGCGCTGGTTCCGGGTGCTGTTGCCGTACGTGGTGGAGCGGCAGTTCGACCGGGGCGGTCCGGTGATCATGGTGCAGGTGGAGAACGAGTACGGCAGTTACGGCTCCGACGCGGTGTATCTGCGTTCCCTCGCCGACCTGCTGGTCGAGCTGGGGGTGAGCGTGCCGTTGTTCACCTCGGACGGTCCGGACGAGCACATGCAGTCGGGCGGTTCGATTCCGGGGATTCTGGCGACGGCGAACTTCGGCTCCCGCGCACGTGAGGGTTTCGCGAGCCTGCGCGGGCTCCGGCCCAAGGGGCCGTTGATGTGCGCGGAGTTCTGGTGCGGGTGGTTCGACCACTGGGGCGCGGAGCACACGACGCGGGACGCGGCGGACGCGGCGCGGACGCTGGAGGAGATCCTGGCGTGCGGGGCGTCGGTGAATCTGTACATGGCGCACGGCGGCACGAGTTTCGGCGGCTGGGCGGGGGCGAACCGCGGTGGTGGCAACCTGCACGTGGGCCCGCTGGAGGCGGACGTGACGTCGTACGACTACGACGCCCCGGTGGACGAGTTCGGCCGCCCCACCGAGAAGTTCTGGCTGTTCCGGGAGATTCTGGGCCGGTTCGCGGACGGGCCGCTGCCCGAGGTGCCCGAGCGGCCGGCCGCGCTGGGGGCGCCCGTGGTGGCGGGGCTGACGTCGTTCACGCCGCTGGACGGGGTGCTCGACGCGCTGGGCGGGCCGGAGGCGGAGCACGCGGTGCCGCCGTCGTTCGAGGAGCTGGACGTGGACCGGGGTCTGGTGCGGTACGCGGTGACGGTGCCGGGGCCGCGCGGGGCGTACGAGTTGCGGGCGCGGGGGCTGCGGGATCTCGCGGTCGTGTACGTGGACGGGGAGCGGGCCGGTGTGCTCACCGAGGAGGAGCCGGTGCTGGCCGCGCCGGTGTCGGGGCACGCGCGGGTGGAGCTGTGGGCGGAGTCGCTGGGCCGGGTCAACTACGGGCCGCGGCTGGGCGAGCCGAAGGGCATCACGGGCGGTCTGATGCACGAGCGGCAGTTCCTGCACGGGGTGCGGGCGCGGGGGCTGCGGCTCGACGCGCTCCGTGCGGAGGCAGTGGCGGGGTTGCCGGAGTCGGCGCCCGTGGCGGGGGCGCGGGGGCTGTACCGGGGGGTGTTCGAGGTGGTCGGCGCCGGTGACGCCGGGCTCGAACTGCCGGGCTGGACGCGGGGGTTCGTGTGGGTGAACGGCTTCTGTCTCGGCCGGTACTGGTCGGTGGGGCCGCAGGAATCTCTGTACGTTCCCGGCC
Organism: Streptomyces sp. HUAS MG91; assembly: GCF_040529335.1. GTDB lineage: Bacteria > Actinomycetota > Actinomycetes > Streptomycetales > Streptomycetaceae > Streptomyces > Streptomyces tabacisoli. Next base: position 2,213,796 of record NZ_CP159534.1, read on the forward strand.
CGGTGCTGCGGGAGGGTGTGAACGAGGTGTGGGTGCTGGAGCTGGACCGGGCCGCCGACGAGCCCCGGGTTCGCCTGGCCTAGGGCCTGCCCTGTCGTCGGCCGCGGGCCGGTGGGGGGCTGGCCGCGCAGTTCCCCGCGCCCCTGAAGCGAGCTCCACTCGCCCAGGAGAGGGGCGCGGGGAACTGCGCGAGAAGCCCCGCCGGGGTGCGGCCGCCCCACACGCGACGCCCGGCAGACGAAGTGGCGCATGCCGCCGTACGCTGAGAACGCCGGGCCCGGGCGCGCGGGCCCCGGAGGTTCAGGGGGTGCGCACGTGGCGAACGGCGGGCCGGTGATGCACGGCTATCCGCATCTGGAGACCGTGCGATCGGCGATCACCGCGCTGTACAAGCGGCTCTCGTACGACACCGTGCACACCTTCGCGGCGAGCGTCGCCCCGGTGGACGTGGCCTTCTGCGATCAGGACGATCTGCACATGGGCGCGCAGCGGGTGGCGCACGAGCTGGTGCGGCACTACCACCTGCCGGACGCCCGGATGATCGTGAGCTTCCGCGAGATGGAGCACGCCGCGAGTGTGGAACTGGCGTCCGGCCCCGAGTACTTCATCGAGCTGAACGACCGCTTCCGCACGCACCGCAGGGACATCGGCGCGGCGCTGGCGCACGAGATCATGCATGTGTACCTGCACCGCCTGGATCTGTCGTTCCCGGGGACGCGGGACAACGAGATCCTGACCGACGCCGCCGCGACCTATCTGGGTGCGGGCTGGCTGCTGCTGGACGCCTATCGGGAGGACGGGGCGTCGTCGCAGAAGCTGGGCTATCTGACGCCGGAGGAGTTCGGGTACGTGCTGGCGAAGCGGTCGCTGGCGTTCGGCGAGGCCCCGGAGACCTGGTTCACCAGCCCTCAGGCGTACACGGCGTACACCGAGGGGCTGGCGCAGGCCCGCCGCGACGAGCAGCAGCCCCCGCTGACGGCCGCCGGGTGGGCGGGCCGGCGACGGTATGCGAAGGATCGCCGCGCCGCGCAGGACCACGGGGCGCGGGGCGCGGTGCCCCTCGGTCCCTACGCGTTCTCCTCGGACGGGCCGCAGGGGCAGGGCGGGCTGCGCGTGGCGTTCCCGTGCCCGACGTGCCACCAGCGGATCCGGGTTCCGGTGCGCGGGCGGGTCCGGGCCCGGTGCGGGCTGTGCCGCACGGTCCTGGAGTGCGACACGTGACACTGTCCCGGTGGTAGCCGCGCTCGGCGGGCCCGCGCTCCACGCGGTGCGCCGCTCAGGCTCCATAGACCACCCCCGGTGCGGCGGCCCGGCCCAGAAGCTCCCGCGCCGCCTCTCCCGCGTCCGCCGGGGTCCACCGCTCCCCCTTGTCGATCGTCGGTCCGGCCCGCCAGCCCTCCATGACCGTGATGCGTCCGGCCTCCACCTCGAAAACGCGTCCCGTCACCTCGGCGCCGGCCGCCGCGGAACCGAGCCAGACCACCAGCGGTGACACGTTCTCCGGGGCCATCGCGTCGAACGCTCCCTCGCCGGGCGCGGCCATCGTCTCGGCGAAGGTGGACTCGGTCATCCGGGTCCGCGCGGCCGGCGCGATCGCGTTGACCTGGACTCCGTAGCGCTTCATCTCCGCCGCGGCGACGAGGGTCAGGCCCAGGATCCCCGCCTTGGCCGCGCTGTAGTTGCCCTGCCCGACCGAGCCCAACAGGCCGGCCCCGGAGGAGGTGTTGACGACGCGGGCCGTCGGTGTCCGGCCGGCCTTCGTCTCGGCCCTCCAGTAGGCGGCGGCGTGCTGGAGCGGCAGGAAGTGTCCTTTGAGGTGGACCCGCATGACGGCGTCCCAGTCGTCCTCCGCCAGGTTCACCAGCATCCGGTCGCGCAGGAACCCGGCGTTGTTGACCAGGGTGTCCAGGCGTCCGAAGGTGTCGACGGCCGCCGCGACCAGTGAGGCGGCGCCCTCCGGGGTCGCTATGTCGCCGCCGTGGGCCACCGCCCGGCCGCCCGACGCCCGTATCTCCTCGACCACGCGCGCGGCCGGGCTGTCGGCCGCGGGTGCTCCGTCGAGTCCCACTCCCAGGTCGTTGACCACGACCTTCGCTCCCTCCGCCGCGAAGGCGAGGGCGTGTGCGCGGCCGAGTCCGCGGCCGGCTCCGGTCACCGCGACCACTCGTCCCGCGCACAGCCCGGCGCTGTCGTCCGTGTCCGTCATCTCAGGCCTCCTTGTTGACCGTTGCGGCGTCCAGAAAGGCGGGGCGCTCCCCGCCGCCGTGCACGAGCAGGCTCGAACCGGTGATGTACGAGGCGGCGTCCGACGCGAGGAACACGGCGGCCTCCCCTATCTCGCGCGGCTCGGCCAGCCTGCCGAGCGGCACGGTGGCGCCGACGGCGGCGATGCCGTCCTCGTCGCCGTAGTGCAGCGCGGAGAGTTCGGTGCGCACCATGCCGAGCACCAGCGTGTTCACCCGTATCTGCGGCGCCCATTCCACGGCCATGGTCCGTGCCAGGTTGTCCAGGCCGGCCTTGGCCGCGCCGTAGGCCGCCGTGCCGGGCGACGGGCGGGTGCCGCTCACGCTGCCGATCATCACGATCGATCCGCGTACGGCCGCGAGCTGTTCGCGGGCGGCCAGCGAGGCGGTCAGCGGCGCCGTGAGGTTCAGCTCGATCACCCGGGCGTGCCGCTCGGCGTCGCTCTCGCCGAGCAGGCGGTAGGGGGTCCCGCCCGCGTTGTTGACCAGGACGTCCACCCGGTCGAGCCGTGCGAACATCTCGTGCACGGCGGCGGCGTCCCGCAGATCCACCGGCACGAACTCGCAGCCCTCCAGGGGGGCTTCGGGTGGTCTTCGGGCGCAGACCACGACCCGCGCGCCGGTCCGCGCGAACGCCTTCGCGATCCCGGCGCCCACTCCCCTCGTACCGCCCGTCACCACCACTGTTCGCCCGCTGGTCCGTCCGTTCGGATCCGTCCCGTCCATCCCCGCACCCATTCCCTGGACTCCCGCCGCCTGCTACCGTCGTCGCCGTACCAAACAAACGTTAGGTGGAAAGGTAGCTGAACGCCATGGGTGTCTCCACCTCCTCACCCGAAAAGGGGATCGCGGTCGTCACGATCGACTTCCCTCCGGTCAACGCGCTGCCGGTGCGGGGCTGGTACGACCTGGCGGACGCGGTGACCGCCGCGGGCCGCGACCCGGACATCACCTGCGTGGTGCTCGCGGCCGCCGAGGACAGCCGTGGGTTCTGCGCGGGAGTGGACATCAAGGAGATGCAGCGCGAGACGGCGTCGGCGTCCGGCGGAGGGGGCGGCCACACGGCCCTGATCGGTGCGAACCGCGGCTGCTACGAGGCGTTCTCGGCGGTGTACCGGTGCGAGGTCCCGGTGATCGCCGCGGTGGCCGGATTCTGCCTGGGCGGCGGCATCGGACTGGTGGGGAACGCGGACGCGATCGTGGCCGGCGACGACGCCACCTTCGGCCTCCCCGAGCTGGACCGCGGCGCGCTCGGCGCCGCCACCCACCTCTCCCGCCTGGTCCCCCAGCATCTGATGCGCGCGCTCTTCTACACCTCGCGCACCGCCACCGCCGCCGAACTGCACGCCCACGGCTCGGTGTGGAAGGTGGTGCCAAGGTCCGGCCTGCGCGAGGCGGCGCTGGAGCTGGCCCGTGAGATAGCCCGCAAGGACGGCTATCTCATCCGTCTCGCGAAGTCCGCGCTCAACGGCATCGACCCCGTCGACGTCCACCGCAGCTACCGCTTCGAGCAGGGCTTCACCTTCGAGGCGAATCTCAGCGGGGTCGCCGACCGCGTACGCGACACGTTCGGACAGGCCGGACAGGAGAGCGACTGACCATGCCCGACACCACAGACTCGACGGACGCCACAGCCACGGCGGCCGCCACAGACACGGCAGGCAGGGCCGACGGGCCCCCCGGCACGGACAAGACGATGTCGCCCGACGAGGTCGTCACCCGGCTGCGCAGCGGCATGACGATCGGCATCGGCGGCTGGGGCTCGCGCCGCAAGCCCATGGCGCTGGTGCGCGCGCTGCTGCGCAGCGACGTCACGGATCTGACCGTCGTCTCGTACGGCGGCCCGGATGTCGGGATGCTCGCCGCGGCGGGCCGGATCCGCAGGCTGATCGCCGCGTTCGTCACGCTCGACTCCATCCCCCTGGAGCCCCACTTCCGGGCGGCGCGCGAACAGGGGACGTTCGAGCTGACGGAGGTCGACGAGGCGATGTTCATGTGGGGGCTGCACGCGGCGGCGAACCGGCTGCCGTTCCTGCCGGTCCGCGCGGGCATCGGCTCGGACGTCATGCGGGTCAATCCGGACCTGCGGACGGTCACCTCGCCGTACGAGGACGGGGAGACGTTCGTCGCGATGCCCGCCCTGCGCCTGGACGCGGCGCTGGTCCACGTGAACCGCGCGGACCGCGCGGGCAACGGCCAGTACCTGGGCCCCGACCCGTACTTCGACGACCTGTTCTGCGAGGCGGCGGACGCCGCGTACGTCTCCTGCGAGCGGATCGTCGACCCCGCGGACGGCTTCGGGAAGGACGTCGTGCCGCAGTCGCTGCTGGTGAAGCGGCATGCGGTGACGGGTGTCGTCGAGGCGCCGAACGGCGCGCACTTCACGTCCTGCGCCCCCGACCACGACCGGGACGAGGCGTTCCAGAAGCTGTACGCGACGACCCCCTGGCCGGATTTCGCGGCCCGTTTCCTGCCGCGGGACGGCGACGAGGAGCAGTACTGGTCCGCCGTACAGGCCTGGCACGAGGAGCAGAAGTGACTACGTCCGCAGCAGTCGTCAGCAGGGCCGAGTACTGCGTGATCGCCTGTGCCGAGGCCTGGCGGGACAACGGGGAGGTGCTGGCGAGCCCCATGGGCCTGATCCCGTCGGTCGGGGCGCGGCTGGCCAAGCGGACCTTCTCGCCCGAGCTGATGCTCACCGACGGCGAGGCGATGCTGGTCGGTCTCGACGGCTCGCCGGAGGGCTGGCTGCCGTACCGACAGCACCTGGCGATGGTCACCGGTGGCGACCGGCACGTGATGATGGGCGCGAGCCAGCTCGACCGGTTCGGGAACCAGAACATCTCGTGCATCGGTGACTGGAGCCGCCCCGACCGGCAGTTGCTCGGGGTGCGCGGAGCGCCGGTCAACACGGTGAACAATCCGGTGAGTTACTGGGTTCCCAAGCACAGCAGGCGGGTGTTCGTCGAGAAGGTCGACATGATCAGCGGGGTGGGTTACGACAGTGCGGCCGCGGCCGGGCCGTCGGCCACCCGGTACCACCGTCTCCCGCGCGTGGTGACGAATCTGGCGGTCCTGGACTTCGCGACGCCGGACCACTCGATGCGGCTGGCGTCCGTGCATCCGGGCGTCACGGTCGAGGAGGTGCGGGAGGCCACCGGGTTCGCACTGGCCCTGCCCGACGGCGGCGAGGTGCCGTTCACCCGGGAGCCGACCGCCGCGGAGCTGCGGCTGATCCGCGAGGTCATCGACCCGAAGGGCACGCGCGAGCGTGAGGTCCGGCCCGTATGAGCGAGGCCGGGCCCGCGCAGGCGGGGTTCACGATTCCCACGGCGTTCACGAAGCTCACCGGTGTCCGCCATCCCCTCGTCCAGACCGGGATGGGCTGGGTGGCGGGCCCCCGGCTGGTGTCCGCGGCGGCGAACGCGGGGGCGCTCGGCATCCTCGCCTCGGCGACCATGACGGTCGATCAACTCCGCTCCGCCGTACGGGAGGTGAAGTCCCGCACCGAGCAGCCCTTCGGGGTCAATCTGCGGGCCGACGCGGGTGACGCGCGCGAGCGGGTCGCGGTGATCGTGGCCGAGGGGGTGAGGGTGGCGTCGTTCGCGCTGGCGCCCTCCCGCGAGCTGATCGCCGAGCTGAAGGACGCGGGGGTCGTCGTGATCCCCTCCATCGGCGCGCGCCGGCACGCCGAGAAGGTCGCGGCGTGGGGTGCGGACGCGGTGATCGTGCAGGGCGGGGAGGGCGGCGGGCACACCGGGGACGTGGCGACGTCCGTGCTGCTCCCGCAGGTCGTGGACGCCGTCGACATACCGGTGGTCGGCGCGGGCGGTTTCCACGACGGGCGCGGGCTGGTCGCCGCGCTCGCCTACGGGGCCGCGGGGATAGCGATGGGGACGCGTTTCCTGCTCACCTCCGACTCCACGGTGCCGGACGCGGTGAAGGCGAAGTATCTGGCGGCTGGTGTCAGGGACGTCACGGTGACGACGGCCGTGGACGGGCTGCCGCACCGGATGCTCCGCAGCGATCTGGTCGACGCCCTGGAGGGCGGCGGGCGGTCACGCGCGCTGCTGCATGCCGTGCGGCGGGCCGCCGGTTTCCGGAAACTGTCCGGTCTGACCTGGCCGCAGATGGTGCGGGACGGGCTCGCCATGAAGCACGGCAAGGACCTCAGCTGGAGCCAGGTCCTGCTCGCTGCCAACACCCCGATGCTTCTGCGGGCCTCCATGGTCGAGGGCCGCACCGACCTCGGTGTCATGGCGTCGGGCCAGGTCGCCGGGGTCATCGAGGACCTGCCCAGCTGTGCGGAGCTGGTGGCCCGGGTGATGGCCGAGGCGCGGCACGCGCTCACCACCCTGCCTGCACCGGGGTGATGAGTGGTGTGCCGCGCCGCTGAGCGGATCGGCTAGGCGGCGGCCTGGCGCGGGCCGCGTCGGTTGGCTGCCGCGCCCGCGCCGGAGGCGGACTTCGCGGCACCGGCAGCGGCGCCGCCCGAGCGGCGGCGCGCGCCGCCCGTACCGGTCCCGGCGGCCTTCGTTCCGCTCGCGGAGCGCTGGCGCTGCTGCGGCTGACGCTGCTGGCCCTCGGCGGCCGGCTTGCCCGAGCCGCCGGCACGGGAACCGCGCGAGCGGCGCGACCGGCGCGGCTTCGACGCGTCGCCCGCCGGGGCGACGGGCTCCGGGACGGCGATGGTCACGGCGACACCGGACGGCTCACGAGCACCGGTGATCTTCACCAACTCCTCGTCCGTGGACCGGACCTGGGTGGTGGTGGGCCGGATCCCCGCGTGCTGCATGAGGCGCTGCATCTCGCGCTTCTGCTCGGGGAGCACGAGCGTGACGACGCTGCCGGACTCACCGGCGCGTGCGGTGCGGCCGCCGCGGTGCAGGTAGTCCTTGTGCTCGGTCGGCGGGTCGACGTTGACGACGAGGTCGAGGTCGTCGACGTGGATGCCGCGCGCGGCGACGTTCGTGGCGACGAGCGCGGTGACGCGGCCGTCCTTGAACTGCTCCAGGGTGCGGTTGCGCTGCGGCTGGCTGCGGCCGCCGTGCAGCGGGGCGGCGAGGACGCCGCTGGCGAGCAGTCGCTTGGCGAGCCGGTCGGCGGAGCGCTTGGTGTCGACGAAGAGGATGACGCGTCCGTCGCGGGCGGCGATCCGGGCCGTGACGGCCTTCTTGTCGGTCTCGTCCTGCACGTGCAGGACGTGGTGCTCCATGGTGGTGACGGCACCGGCCGACGGGTCCACCGAGTGCACGACGGGGTCGGTGAGGAACTGCTTGACGAGCCGGTCCACGTTGCGGTCGAGCGTCGCCGAGAACAGCATCGTCTGTCCGCCGGGCGCGACCTGCTTGAGGAGCGCGGTGACCTGCGGCATGAATCCCATGTCGGCCATCTGGTCGGCTTCGTCGAGCACCGTGATGCGTACCTGGCCGAGGGCCACGTCGCCGCGCTCGATGAGGTCCTTGAGGCGGCCGGGGGTGGCGACGACGACCTCGGCGCCGCGGCGCAGCGTGCCCGCCTGGCGGGAGATCGACATGCCGCCGACGACGGTCGCCAGCCGGAGGTGGAGCGCCGTCGCGTACGGGGTGAGGGCGTCGGTGACCTGCTGCGCGAGCTCACGCGTGGGGACGAGGACCAGGGCGAGCGGCGTCTTCGGCTCGGCCTTGGTGCCGGCGGTGCGGGCGAGCAGCGGGAGCCCGAAGGCGAGCGTCTTGCCGGAGCCGGTGCGGCCGCGGCCGAGGAGGTCGCGTCCGGCGAGGGAGTTGGGGAGCGTCGCGGCCTGGATGGGGAACGGCGCGGTGACGCCCTGTGCGCTCAGCGTCTTCAGCAGGGCGGCGGGCATGTCGAGGTCGGCGAAGTCCGCGACCGGCGGCAGTGCCGGAGTGGTGTTCTCCGGCATGGTGAACTCGCGCGGCGGCGTGGGCTGTTGCCTGCGCTGCTGCTCGGGGGCGCGACGCTTGCCCGCCGCGGGACGAGGGGTGCGGCGGCGGGACGGACGGGCGGAGCTGGTCATGCGGCAGGCCTTCCGGGGACGGGGACAGCATGAGCCGGGGCCCGCACCGACAGCGGTGCGGACCCCGGCCCGGAAATGCTCGATCAGGGGAGATCAGGCGGGGAGGATGTTCTCCGCCTGGGGGCCCTTCTGACCCTGGGTGACGTCGAAGGTCACCTTCTGGCCCTCCTGGAGCTCACGGAAGCCCGAGGTGGCGATGTTCGAGTAGTGGGCGAAGACGTCGGCGCCGCCGCCGTCCTGCTCGATGAAGCCGAAGCCCTTTTCCGAGTTGAACCACTTCACGGTACCGGTGGCCATGTCATTCTCCTTGAACAGGTAGCAGCCCCCATTCCGAGAACGCTCATGAGAACGCCGGATTCCGGGAACACACCCCGGAAAACAATAATGCGCCTGAGGAACATTCCCGTCAGGCGCACATAAAGTCTATGGGTACCAAAACTGCAACGCTTAGATCTTAGCACGGCGGACGTGGATCTTCACAGTCGCTCGATGATCGTCACGTTGGCCTGGCCGCCGCCCTCGCACATGGTCTGCAGGCCGTAGCGCCCGCCGGTGCGCTCCAACTCGTGGAGCAGGGTGGTCATCAGCTTCACACCGGTCGCGCCGAGCGGGTGGCCGAGAGCGATCGCCCCGCCGTTCACGTTCACCTTCGCGGGGTCGGCGCCGGTCTCCTTCAGCCAGGCGAGGACGACGGGCGCGAACGCCTCGTTGATCTCGACGAGGTCCATGTCGGCGATGGTCATGCCGGTCTTCTTCAGGGCGTACGCGGTGGCGGGGATCGGCGCGGACAGCATGCGGATGGGGTCCTCGCCGCGTACGGAGAGGTGGTGGACGCGGGCACGGGGAGTGAGGCCGTGCTCACGGACCGCCTGTTCGGAGGCGATGAGGAGGGCGGCGGCGCCGTCGGAGACTTGGGAGGAGCAGGCGGCGGTGATGGTGCCGCCGTCGAGGACGGGCTTGAGTCCGGCCATTTTTTCCAGGGTGGTGTCGCGGCGCGGCCCCTCGTCGACGCGCACGTCCCCGTAGGCGACGGTCTCGCGGTCGAAGCGGCCCTCGTCGATGGCGCGCAGTGCCCGCTGGTGGGACTGGAGGGCCCATTCCTCCTGGTCGCGGCGGGTGACGCCCCATTTCTGGGCGATCAGCTCGGCGCCGTGGAACTGGTTCACCGGCTGGTTCCCGTAGCGGGCGCGCCAGCCCTCGCTGCCGAGGTAGGGGCCGTCGGTGAGGCCGAGGGGTTCGGCGGCCTGCCGGGAGGCGAAGGCGATGGGGATCATCGTCATGTTCTGCACGCCGCCGGCGACGACGAGGTCCTGGGTGCCGGAGAGCACGCCCTGGGCGGCGAAGTGCAGGGCCTGCTGGGAGGAGCCGCACTGCCGGTCGACGGTGACGCCGGGCACCTCCTCGGGGAGGCCGGCCGCGAGCCAGCAGGTGCGGGCGATGTCGCCGGCCTGCGGGCCCACGGTGTCGAGGCAGCCGAAGACGACGTCCTCGACGGCGGCCGGGTCGACGCCGGTGCGGGTGACGAGTTCCTTGAGGACGTGGGCGCCGAGGTCGGCCGGGTGGACACCCGAGAGGCCTCCCTTGCGCCGTCCGACGGGCGTGCGGACCGCTTCGACGATGTAGGCCTCGGCCATGACGGAACCCTTCCGTGTCTGTGGACGCGTACGGCTAGGTCGGCCGTACGGCGATGCCGTCCAGCACCATCGAGAGGTACTGGCGGGCGATCTCCTCGGGGCTGTGCTGTCCGCCGGGCCGGTACCAGGACGCGGCCACCCATACGGTGTCGCGCACGAACCGGTAGGTGAGGCGGATGTCGAGATCGGCGCGGAAGTTCCTGTCCTCGACCCCGCGCTCCAGGGTCGTCAGCCACGCCTTTTCGAACTTGCGCTGGGACGCCGCGAGGAATTCGAATCTCTCCTGCACGGCGAGGTGCTTGGCCTCCTTCTGGTAGATCGCGACGGCGGCGCGGTGCCGGTCGATCTCCCGGAAGGATTCGGTGACGAGGGCCTCGAGGGTTTCCCGGGGCCCGAGTTCGGCGTCGAGCACGGCGTCGTAGCCCGACCAGAGCTCGTCGAGGAAGGTCCGCAGGATCTCCTCCAGCATCGATTCCTTGGAGTCGAAGTGGTAGTAGAGGCTGCCGGCGAGCATGCCCGCGTGGTCGGCGATCTTGCGGACGGTGGTGGCGTTGTAGCCCTGGGCCGCGAAGACCTCGGCGGCGGTGTCGAGGAGTTCGCGGCGCCGCTCGGGCGATGCGGTCACCTGGGGCTTCTTCTTCGTAGGCACGCGACCATTGTGGTCCCCGTCGGATCGGTCATGGGTGCTGGCTGCTCACCGAGACGGTCTCGCCCGTCATGTACGAGGAGTACCGGGAGGCGAGGAACACGATCACATTGGCCACCTCCCACGGCTCGGCGTATCTGCCGAAGGCCTCCTTCCGCGTCAGCTCCGCCAGCAGTTCGGGCGAGGTGACCTTCACCAGGTGGGGGTGCATGGCGAGGCTGGGCGACACCGCGTTGACCCGGACTCCGTACTCCGCGGCTTCCACGGCGGCGCAGCGTGTCAGTGCCATGACGCCCGCCTTGGCCGCGGCGTAGTGGGCCTGGCCCTCCTGGGCGCGCCAGCCCACCACCGAGGCGTTGTTGACGACGACGCCCGTGCGGCCGGTGTCGCGGTAGGCGCGCAGGGCGGCCCGGGTGCAGCGGAACGTGCCGTTCAGCGTCACGTCCAGGACCTTGGTCCACTGCTCGTCGGTCATGTCGACGAGGGCCGAAGTGCCACCCAGACCTGCGTTGTTGACGACGATGTCGAGTCCGTCGTGCAGGTCGTGGGCGCGGGCGAAGAGAGCGGCGACCTGCTCCTCGTCGGTGACGTCGCAGGGCTGTGACGCCACGCGCGAGGGGCCGAACTCCTCGGCGAGCGCCTGCTCGGACTCCTTGAGGCGGCGGGCGTGCGCGTCGCTGATGAGGACGCGGGCGCCCTCCTCCAGGAATCTGCGGGCGGTGGCGCCGCCGATGCCGGCCCCGGCGGCCGCGGTGATCACGGCGGTGCGGCCGGCGAGCAGGTCATGCGCCGGCTCGTATGCGGGGGTGGTCATGTCCGCGCCTCCTCAACTCGCTGCTCAGCCGGTCGGTTCGAGCGATTCCGCCGGAAGGCTCTCGACGCCGCTCGTGCCGCTACGGTAACCTACCAAACACTTGTTAGGGAAGGATGACGCCGATGCCCGGACCAGACACCGACGCCGAACGACCTGTTCTGTACGCGGCCGAGGGCCCGGTCGCGTACGTGACGCTGAACCGGCCGCGGTACCGCAACGCCCAGAACTCGGCGATGACGTACGCCCTCGACGAGGCCTTCTACCGCGCTTCGGCGGACTCCGGCGTCAAGGTCGTGGTGCTCGCGGGCGCGGGCGAGCACTTCTGCGCGGGGCACGACATCGGCACGCCGGAGCGTGACGCGCATCTGCCGTTCGAGCGGCGGGCGGGGCTGTGGTGGGACCACTCCGACAAGGAGGGCGCGGAGTCCCGGTTCGCGCGGGAGTCGGAGGTGTATCTGGGGATGTGCCGCCGCTGGCGCGAGCTGCCCAAGCCGGTGATCGCCTCGGTGCACGGGGCGTGTGTGGCGGGCGGGTTGATGCTGGCGTGGGTGTGCGACCTGATCGTGGCGAGCGAGGACGCCTTCTTCGCGGACCCGGTGGTGCGGATGGGGATACCGGGCGTCGAGTACTTCGCGCACCCGTGGGTGATGCCGCCGCGGATCGCGAAGGAGTTCCTGTTCACGGGCGACCGGATGAGCGCGCGCCGGGCGTACGAGGTGGGGATGGTGAACAAGGTGGTGCGGCGGGCCGATCTCGGCGCGGAGACGGACGCGTTGGCGCGGCGGGTGGCGGACATGCCGCGGCTGGGTCTGGCCCTGGCCAAGCGCGCGGTGAACCAGGCGGAGGACCTGCAAGGACTGCAGACGGGCATGGACTCGGTGTTCGGCCTGCACCACGTGGCGCACGCGCACAACGCGGAGACGGCGGCCGACTCCCTGGGCGGCATGGACGTGGCGGCGATGAAGCGGGCCGGGGCCGGAAGGGCGGGTGCGTGATGGATCTGGACCTCACCCCGGACGAGGACGCGTTCCGCGCCGAGGCGCGCGCATGGCTGGCGGCGCACGTCCCGGCCGATCCGCTGCCCTCCCTGGAGACGGCGGAGGGGTTCGCCGCACACCGCGCGTGGGAGGCCGAGCTGTCCGCCGACCGCTGGTCGGTGGTGTCGTGGCCCGAGGAGTTCGGGGGCCGCGGTGTCGACATCTTCAAGTGGCTCGTCTTCGAGGAGGAGTACTACGCGGCGGGCGCCCCGGGCCGCGTCTCGCAGAACGGCATCAATCTGCTCGCCCCGACGCTGTTCGACCATGCGACGGACGAACAGCGGGCGCGGGTGCTGCCGTCGATGGCGAGCGGCGAGGTGATCTGGGCGCAGGCGTGGTCGGAGCCGGAAGCGGGTTCCGATCTGGCGTCCCTGCGGTCGCGGGCGGTGCGCACGGACGGCGGCTGGCTGCTGCACGGGCAGAAGACGTGGTCGTCGCGGGCCGCTTTCGCGGACCGGGCGTTCGGCATCTTCCGCACCGACCCGGACGCGCCCAAGCCGCACCAGGGGCTCACGTACCTGATGTTCGATCTGCGCGCGCCCGGCGTCACGGTCCGGCCGATCGGCCGGCTCGACGGCAAGCCGGCCTTCGCCGAGCTGTTCCTGGACGAGGTGTTCGTGCCGGACGAGGACGTGATCGGCGAGCCCGGCCGGGGCTGGCGCATCGCGATGTCCACGACGGGGAACGAGCGAGGGCTGACCCTGCGCTCCCCCGGCCGTTTCCTCGCCTCCGCCGAGCGGCTGCTGCGGCTGTGGCGGGAGCGCGGCGAGGACCCGGCGGTGCGGGACCGGGTGGCGGACGCGCTGATTGGGGCGCGCGCGTACCAGCTGTTCACGTATGCCAACGCGTCGCGGTTCGCGGCCGGCGAGCAGATCGGCGCCGAGTCGAGTCTGAACAAGGTGTTCTGGTCGGAGTACGACATGGCGCTGCACGAGACGGCGCTCGATCTGCTCGGCGCGGACGGGGAGACGGCAGCGGGCGAGTGGGCCGAGGGGTACGTCTTCTCGCTCGCGGGCCCGATCTACGCGGGGACGAACGAGATACAGCGCGACATCATCGCCGAGCGGCTGCTCGGCCTGCCGAAGGGGCGTCGCTGATGAGGTTCCTGCTGGACACGGAGCAGGCCGAGTTCGGCCGCACGCTCGACCGGATGCTGGGCGCGGCGGACACCCCGTCGGCGGTCCGCGCATGGGCGGCCGGCGATCCGGGGCCCGGCCGGGATCTGTGGACACGGATCGCGGACGCGGGGGTGTTCGCTCTCGCCGTGCCCGAGGCGTACGACGGCGTGGGGCTGCTCCCGGTCGAGCTGGCGCTGGCGTACGTGGAGTTGGGGCGGCACGCGGTGCCGGGTCCGGTGGTGGAGACGGCGGCCGCGGCGGCGCTGCTGGCCGATCTGGCCGAGGACGGCGGGACGGAGGGCGGGGCGGCGAAGGAGTGGCTGCCGAGAATCGCCGCCGGCCGGGCCGTGGTGTCGCTGGGCGCGGAGCCTGACGCGTTCGTGCTGGACGCGGACGCGGCGGACGCGGTGTTCGTGGCGGCGGGGTCGAAGGTGCGGCGTGCCGTGGTGCGGGGCGCGGTGGTGGAGTCGGCCGATCCGGCGCGGCGGCTGTTCCGGGTCGAGGCCGGTGAGATCGTCGCGGAGGACGCGGCGCGGGCCGTGGCGCGGGCCACCGATCTGGCCGCGCTGCTCACCGCCGCGCAGTCGCTCGGCGTCGGCCTCGAACTGCTGCGCAGAACCGTCGAGTACGTGGGGCAGCGCAAGCAGTTCGGGGTGCCGATCGGCTCGTTCCAGGCGGTCAAGCACCGGCTGGCGGACGCGCTGCTCGGCCTGGAGTTCGCGCGGCCGCTGGTGTTCGGGGCGGCGCTGTCCCTGGCGGGCCGGGGCTCCGTCGCTTCCGTCTCGGACCACGGCGCGGTCGGGAGAGCCGACGAGAGAGCGAGGAAGGACATCGCGGCGGCCAAGGTGGCGGCGGGCGAGGCGGCGTACCGGGCAGCCCTGGCCGCGCTGCAACTGCACGGCGCCGTGGGATACACGGAGGAGCTGGATCTGTCGTGGTGGCTGCGGAAGGCACGGCCGTTGCGGGACGCGTGGGGGACGCCTGCGCGGTGCCGGGAGCGTGTGGTGTCCGGGGGACGGTGAGGAAGCGCGTACCACGGGAGCACGGCGCCCATGAGGGGCGCCCCGCACCGTCACATCACCGGAGCCGGAAGGGAGTTGCCGATGTCGCTGGACGGCAAAGTCGTGATCGTCACGGGGGCCGGGCGCGGTCAGGGTGCTGTCGAGGCTCGGCTGTTCGCCGAGGCCGGGGCGCGGGTCGTGCTGACGGACGTACGGGAGGAGGAAGGCCGCGAAGTCGCCGCGTCCCTGGGTGGGCAGGGGTTGTTCGTGCGGCACGACGTGACGTCGGCGGACGACTGGGCCGGTTCCGTGCGGGCCGCGCTCGACGCCCACGGGCGCCTCGACACGCTCGTGAACAACGCGGCGCTGTGGCGCACCGCGTCCGTCGAGGACGAGACGTACGAGAACTTCGAGACGCTGCTCAGGGTCAATCTGTTGGGCCCGTTCCTGGGGATCCAGGCCGTCGTGCCCGCTCTCAGGGCGGGTGGCGGCGGCTCGATCGTGAACATCTCGTCGACCGCCGGACTCATCGGCATCAAGGGGCACGCGGCGTACGGGTCGTCGAAGTTCGGCCTGCGCGGGCTCACCAGATCCTCGGCGCTGGACCTGGCGCCGTACGGGATCCGGGTGAACTCCGTGCACCCGGGGGCGATCGACACCCCGATGGTGGCGGCATCGGTCACCGGGCGGGACTGGTCGCATCTGCCGCTGGGCCGGATGGGCCGCCCGGAGGAGGTCGGCCCGCTCGTGCTCTTCCTCGCGTCGGACGCGGCGTCGTACATCACGGGAGCGGAGTTCACGGTGGACGGAGGGTCGACCACCGGCTGAGCACTCCGCCGTCGGCCGAGCGAGGAGCGGTTCAGGCGGATCGGCCGCCGGCGGGGGCGATGCCGGTGACGACGGCGGTGGGGCCCATGGCGCGGACCGGGGCGACTCCGGCGACGAGGGCGGCGTCGTACCGGCCGAGCACCCGGCCCGCGACCTCGGCCCCCTCCTCGCCGAGCGCCACGACGAGGGTCGCTTCGGGGCCGACTTCGAGGCTGCCGCGTACGACGGCGACGGACGGGGCGGCGGGCAGCGCGTCGCGGCGCCACATGACGTTGAGGTTGACGACGTTCCCGGCGCCGAGCAGCCGGCACTCGGTGGGGACGTCGCCGGGCAGGTCCTGGGGCGCGTACGGGCTGTCGACGAGGACGGTCCGGCCGTCGACGGTCAGCTCCATGCCGTCGCCGTCGGCCATGGTGAGGGTGCGGTCGACGCCGGGGAACGCGGAGAAGGGGCCGTCGGCCGCGACCT
Organism: Streptomyces sp. HUAS MG91; assembly: GCF_040529335.1. Classification (GTDB taxonomy): domain Bacteria; phylum Actinomycetota; class Actinomycetes; order Streptomycetales; family Streptomycetaceae; genus Streptomyces; species Streptomyces tabacisoli. The sequence goes on from NZ_CP159534.1 coordinate 2,229,598, forward strand.
CGGCGAGACTCACCCGCCAGGTGAAGTCCGCCATGCCCGCGCCCTGCGGATGGCAGAAGACCTCGCGGGTGACGCCGCCCCCGTTCTTCCAGAGGGCGGCGGTGCGGTCAGCGGCGGGGAGGTCCCGTACGTCGATGTCGATCACGGAGACCGAGCGTACGGGACCGCTCGGCCGGCCTGGTCAGGGCCTCGGCCCGCCCTGATCCGACCCCACCGGATCAGCCCCTGCCTACCCGGTCAGGCCCTCCGCGCGGCCCGTCGGCCGGAAGGCGGGCAGGGTGAACACCCGGGCCTTGCCGGACTCGGGCATGGTCTCGATCAGCGGCAGGACCAGTTCCCACAGGTTCCGCCGCTCCACGTCGAGGAGGAGTTCCGTCAGGTCGGCCTCCGGCAGCCCGGCCGCCGTCGCGGCGATCACCGTGCGGGACGCGGTCGGCAGCGCGTCCGCCAGCGGCAGGAACGCGCCCCACAGGCCGCTCGCCACCACGGCCCGCACCACGTCCGCGAGCAGTTCCGGATCGCGCAGCGCGGGCAGCGCGGCGACGGTGCGCAGCCGGTCGTCGTCGAGCAGCGCGACGAGCGGCAGCAGCTCCGCCCACAGCCCCTCGGCCGCGACGGTGGACACCAGGGACGCCAGTTCCGCCCGGGGCCGGTCGGCGGTGAGTTCCGCGATCTGGGTGCGCCGTTCGCCGGTGACCATGCCGGCCACGGCCAGCGTCTCCGGCCACAGCCCCGCGCCGGAGGCCGCCGCGACGACCCGGGCCAGCCGCTCCTGTCCCATCAGTTCGACGACCCGGCCGAGCCGGTCGCGCCGGTCGATGAGGAAGCCGGTCCGCAGCACCGCCGCGTCGTCGACCCGCGGGATGATCCGGAGCAGCGCGGAGTCCCGTACGTGTCCGACGAACCGCCCCATCGTGAGGTGGTCGCCGCGCCCCGCGAGGGCCACCGCGATGCGCACGAGGAGGTCTTCGTCGAGCCGGTCGACGATGCCGGGGATGCGGCGCGGGTCGAGGTGGGCGCAGGCCTCCGCGGTGAAGGCGACCGGCAGCCGGTCGATGACGGCGGCGGCCCGCGCGGGTTCCATCCGGCCCGCGACGGCGCCGGCGAGCCGCGGCCCGAGCGCCTTCTGCGCGATGGCGGCGGAGACGGTCGCGGGCACCAGCCTGGTGGCGGCGGCGATCCGGTCGATCATGTCGGGCGCCCGGTCGAAGAGCGCGGCGACGGCCTGTTCACGGAAGCGCCGCAGGTCGGCGGCGGACCGTCCGTCGAGGAAGGAGAGCGTGCCCGGGGCGACGGCGAGCACCCGCTCGATCTTGAGGACTTCTGCGCGGCACTGGAGCGCCTCGGAGCCGTTCACGGTCGGGAGCCTCCTGACGGGCGGAACAGGACCCTGCGGACGGGGCCCCTGGCCAGTGCGGGTACCAGGGTGAGGGCGTTCTCCGCGGCCTCGTTCAGACCGGCGGCGCGGCTCTCGTGCTCGCGGCGCAGCGCGTCACTCAGCACGGTGAGCTGCCCCGCGGCCAGTTCGGCGAAGGCGGCGGGAGGCCGGACGCCCAACTCCTGACTCAGTTGTGCCAGTTCCCCCGGCTCCCCCGGTCCTCCCGGTCCTCCCGGTCGCGACAACGCTTCGGTGCTCACAGATCCTCCCGTGACCTCGAGTGCGGGAAGGGTGACTCCGCCCGAGCCCGACCCTCGACTGACTTCGGGTCAATAGTGGGCCGGGCCGAGGGGCGTCCACCCCGCCTCGGGGTGGAGGTGTCGTGGCTTTACTGTGTGCCGCATGAAACGCGCCGGATGCCTGCTTCTCTCCTTCATCGCCGTGGCTCCCGCCGCCACGGTGGCGTTCTCTGTTCTGTCGCCCGGTGGCGAGAGCGAGGGCTCCTCGGCCCGTCCCTCGGCGTCCGCGTCGGCGCGCTCCCCCGAGTCGGACGAGTCGGCGGCCGAGCGCAGGGCCGACGACAAGATGATCGCGAGCCTTCCGCCGGGCCTGGCCGCTCCGGCGAAGAAGGAACTGGCCCAGCAGCTCGTCGCCAGCGCGGAGAACTCCACTCTCGACTGGCGCAGCGCCTACGCCTACATAGAGGACATAGGCGACGGGCAGGGCTACACGGCCGGCATCATCGGTTTCTGCAGCGGCACCCACGACCTCCTGACCCTGGTCGAGCGCTACACGAAGAGCCACCCGGACAACGGCCTCGCCCGCTATCTCCCCGCCCTGCGCGAGGTCGACGGCACCGACTCGCACGAGGGCCTGGACCCCGGCTTCCCGGCCGCGTGGAAGAAGGAGGCCACCCGCCAGGCCTTCCGTGACGCCCAGGACGGCGAACGCGACCGCGCCTACTTCGACCCCGCGGTCCGCCTCGCCAAGCTGGACGGCCTCGGCACGCTGGGCCAGTTCATCTACTACGACGCGATGGTCTTCCACGGCCCCGGCACCGGCCCCACCGGCTTCTACGGCCTGCGCGAGGCGACGATCAAGGAGGCCGACACCCCGTCGCAGGGCGGCAAGGAGGCCTCGTACCTCGACATCTTCCTCGACCTGCGCCGCAAGGCGATGCGCACGAAGAAGGCGGGCATCGACACCAGCCGCGTCGACACGGCCCAGCGGCAGTTCCTCTACGACGGGAACCTCGCCCTCAGGACGCCGCTGACGTGGCAGGTGTACGGGGAGACGTACCGGGTGCGGTGAGGCGGGAGTTTCCACGGCGCACCCGTGCAACCAAACGTGAAGATGGTGTGTCTAAAGCGTGAAACACGCGTGCGCATCGCGCTCACGGCGCTCGCTCGCGACACTCAACCCCGTCTCCACGCACGCCCGTTAAGGAACAACATGCAGATACGTCCGACCCTGGCCGCCACCTCCGCGCTCTCCGTCTCCGCGCTGGCGGCCGCGGCCCTGCTGACCGCGGCCCCCGCGCACGCGGGCACCGAGTACAGCTCGGCGCTGAAGGTGCGCGGAGTCCAGTACGACGCCCCGGGCAGGGACGACAACCGCTGCTCCGGCGGCAACACGTCCAAGGAGTACGTGACCGTCAAGAACTACTCCAGGACCGCGACGGTGAACCTCAAGGGGTACGTGGTCAAGGACAAGACCGGCAACAGGTTCACCTTCACCAAGAGCCACACCCTCGAGCCCGGCGACTACGTCCGCCTGCGCGGCGGCAAGGGCACGGACTCGGACGCGAAGAACGTCGTGTACCGCAACAACTGCAACTTCATGTGGAACAACGACAAGGACACGATCTACCTCTACAAGCCGTCGGGCGCGCACGCGGACACCCACGCGTACACGAAGTCGGGCAACGACCGTGACGGGAACGGATACATCGGCTTCCACAACTGAGTCACACCGACACCCGGGCGGCCACCCTCGCGCGGCCACCCGGGTCACGACTCGTCGAAGCGGCCCGCTGGCTGGGCCTCGTCGGGGTGCTCGCCGTGGCGGCGGCCGTCGTCACCACCTGGGTCGCCCCCGCCAAGTGACCGTCCCCGAACGCACCGCGACGCCCGCCCAGTCGTCCGGTCGGGGACAGTGGGGCGAGCGTCGCGCTCTGTTCCGTACGCCTTTGTACGGGACGTTTTTTGGGGGGCGTCAGACCATGAGGGCGCGGTCCGTCGGCTTGATCGGGGCCGGCAGGTCCGAGGCGCCGGTCAGGAACCGGTCGACGCCGCGGGCGGCCGAGCGGCCCTCCGCGATGGCCCAGACGATGAGCGACTGGCCGCGGCCGGCGTCGCCCGCCACGAAGACACCGGGCACGTTCGTCTGGAAGTCGGCGTCGCGGGCGATGTTGCCGCGCTCGTCGAGGTCCAGGGCGAACTGCGAGACCAGGCCGTTCTCCTGGTCGGTGCCGGTGAAGCCCATGGCCAGCGTCACCAGCTGGGCGGGGATCTTGCGCTCCGTGCCCGGCTTCGGGGTCAGCTTGCCGTCGATGAACTCGACCTCGGTGAGGTGCAGCCACTGGACGTTGCCGTCCTCGTCGCCCTCGAAGTGGGTCGTCGAGACGGAGTAGACCCGCTCGCCGCCCTCCTCGTGGGCCGAGGTGACCTTGTAGAGCATCGGGAAGGTCGGCCACGGCTGCGAGACCGGGTTCCGGTCGTCGTTCGGGCGCGGCATGATCTCCAGCTGCGTGACCGAGGCGGCGCCCTGGCGGTGGGCGGTGCCCACGCAGTCGGCGCCGGTGTCGCCGCCGCCGATGACGACGACGTGCTTGCCCTCGGCGGTGATGGGGGGCTGCACGAAGTCGCCCTCCTGCACCTTGTTGGAGAGCGGCAGGTACTCCATGGCGAAGTGGATGCCGTTCAGCTCGCGGCCCGGGACCGGCAGGTCGCGGGAGACCGTGGCACCGGCGGCGACGACGACCGCGTCGTGGCGCTTGCGCAGCTTCTTGGCGTCGAGGTCGCGGCCGATCTCCACGCCCGTACGGAACTTGGTGCCCTCCGCGCGCATCTGCTCGATGCGGCGGTTGATGTGGCGCTTCTCCATCTTGAACTCGGGGATGCCGTAGCGGAGCAGGCCGCCGATGCGGTCGGCGCGCTCGTAGACGACGACCGTGTGGCCGGCCCGCGTCAGCTGCTGGGCGGCGGCGAGTCCCGCCGGGCCCGAGCCGATGACGGCGACGGTCTTGCCCGACAGGCGCTCGGGGATCTGCGGGGCGACGTCGCCCCGGTCCCACGCCTGGTCGATGATCGAGACCTCGACGTTCTTGATGGTGACGGGCGGCTGGTTGATGCCCAGCACACACGCCGACTCGCACGGAGCGGGGCACAGCCGGCCCGTGAACTCCGGGAAGTTGTTCGTGGCGTGCAGGCGCTCCTGCGCGGCCGACCAGTCCTCGCGGTACGCGTAGTCGTTCCACTCGGGGATCAGGTTCCCCAGCGGGCAGCCGTTGTGACAGAACGGGATGCCGCAGTCCATGCAGCGCGAGGCCTGCTTGCTGATGATGGGGAGCAGCGAGCCGGGAACGTAGACCTCGTTCCAGTCCCGCACGCGCTCGCCGACCGGACGGGTCTGGGCGACCTCGCGCCCGTGGTTGAGAAAGCCCTTGGGATCAGCCATTGGTCGCCGCCTCCATCATCTTCTCGGTGATCTCGTTCTCGGAGAGACCGTCTCGCTCGGCGGCGTCCTTGGCGGCGAGCACTGCCTTGTACGTGCTGGGGATGATCTTGGTGAAGCGGCCCACGGCCACGTCCCACTCGGCCAGGAGCTTCTCGGCGACCGTGGAGCCGGTCTCCTCCTGGTGGCGGCGCACCACGTCGTGCAGCCACTGCTTGTCGGTGTCGTCCAGGGCCTCGACGGCGGAGACGCTCGCGGCGTTCACGTTGTCGGTGTCCAGGTCGATGACGTAGGCGATGCCGCCCGACATGCCGGCCGCGAAGTTGCGGCCCGTCTCGCCGAGGACCACCGCGTGACCGCCGGTCATGTACTCGCAGCCGTGGTCGCCCACGCCCTCCGAGACGACCGTGGCACCGGAGTTGCGGACGCAGAAGCGCTCGCCGGTGCGGCCGCGCAGGAACAGCTCGCCGCTCGTCGCGCCGTACGCGATGGTGTTGCCGGCGATCGTCGAGTACTCGGCGAGGTGGTCGGCGCCGCGGTCCGGGCGGACCACGATGCGGCCGCCGGACAGGCCCTTGCCGACGTAGTCGTTGGCGTCGCCCTCCAGGCGCAGCGTGACACCGCGCGGGACGAAGGCGCCGAAGGACTGGCCCGCCGAGCCGGTGAAGGTGATGTCGATGGTGTCGTCGGGCAGGCCCGCGCCGCCGAACTTCTTCGTCACCTCGTGGCCGAGCATGGTGCCGACCGTGCGGTTGATGTTGCGGATGGCGACCTGGGCGCGCACCGGCTGGGCGTCGGCCTGGTCGTTCGCCGCGAGGGCGTCGGCGGCGAGCTTGATCAGCTCGTTGTCGAGCGCCTTCTCCAGGCCGTGGTCCTGCGTGATCAGCTGGTGGCGGACGGCGCCGTCGGGCAGCTCGGGCACGTAGAAGAGCGGCTCCAGGTCGAGGCCCTGCGCCTTCCAGTGGGTCACGGCCCGCTCGGTGTCGAGGAGTTCGGCGTGGCCGACGGCCTCCTCGATGGTGCGGAAGCCCAGCTCGGCGAGGATCTCGCGGACCTCTTCGGCGATGAACTCGAAGAAGTTGACGATGTACTCGGCCTTGCCGGAGAACCGCTCGCGCAGCGTCGGGTTCTGGGTGGCGATGCCGACCGGACAGGTGTCCAGGTGGCAGACGCGCATCATGACGCAGCCGGAGACGACGAGCGGCGCGGTCGCGAAACCGAACTCCTCGGCGCCGAGCAGCGCGGCGATGACGACGTCGCGGCCCGTCTTCAGCTGGCCGTCGGTCTGCACGACGATGCGGTCGCGCAGGCCGTTGAGCAGGAGGGTCTGCTGGGTCTCGGCGAGGCCCAGCTCCCAGGGGCCGCCCGCGTGCTTCAGCGAGGTGAGCGGCGAGGCGCCCGTACCGCCGTCGTGGCCGGAGATCAGGACCACGTCTGCGTGCGCCTTGGAGACACCCGCGGCGACCGTGCCGACGCCGACCTCGGAGACCAGCTTCACGTGGATGCGGGCCTGCGGGTTGGCGTTCTTGAGGTCGTGGATCAGCTGAGCCAGGTCCTCGATGGAGTAGATGTCGTGGTGCGGCGGCGGGGAGATGAGGCCCACGCCGGGGGTGCTGTGCCGGGTCTTGGCGACCCAGGGGTAGACCTTGTGGCCGGGCAGCTGGCCGCCCTCGCCGGGCTTGGCGCCCTGGGCCATCTTGATCTGGATGTCGTCGGCGTTGACCAGGTACTCGGAGGTCACGCCGAAGCGGCCGGAGGCGACCTGCTTGATCGACGAGCGGCGCGCCGGGTCGTACAGGCGGTCGGCGTCCTCGCCGCCCTCACCGGTGTTGGACTTGCCGCCGAGCTGGTTCATCGCGATGGCGAGGGTCTCGTGGGCCTCGCGCGAGATGGAGCCGTACGACATGGCGCCGGTCGAGAACCGCTTGACGATCTCGGAGACGGGCTCGACCTCGTCGATGGAGATCGGCTGCCGGGCCACACCCTCGCCGCTCTTGAATCCGAACAGGCCGCGCAGCGTCATCAGGCGCTCCGACTGCTCGTTCACCCGGCCCGTGTACTTCTTGAAGATGTCGTAGCGGCGCGAGCGGGTCGCGTGCTGGAGACGGAAGACGGTGTCCGGGTCGAACAGGTGCGGCTCGCCCTCGCGGCGCCACTGGTACTCGCCGCCGATGTCGAGGGCGCGGTGCGCCGGGGCGATGCCGGAGGCGGGGTAGGCCTTGGCGTGGCGGGCGGCGACCTCACCGGCGACGACGTCGAGACCGGCGCCGCCGATCTTGGTGGTGGTGCCGTTGAAGTACTTCTCCACGAAGGCCTCGTCGAGACCGACGGCCTCGAAGACCTGGGCGCCGCGGTAGGAGGCGACGGTGGAGATGCCCATCTTGGACATGACCTTGAGGACGCCCTTGCCGAGCGCGTAGATCAGGTTCCGGATGGCCTGCTCGGCCTCTATGTCGTTGAGGAACGTGCCCGCGCGGACCAGGTCCTCGACCGACTCCATCGCCAGGTACGGGTTGACGGCCGCGGCACCGAAGCCGATGAGCAGCGCGACGTGGTGGACCTCGCGGACGTCACCGGCCTCGACCAGCAGGCCCACCTGGGTGCGCTGCTTGGTGCGGATGAGGTGGTGGTGGACGGCGGCGGTGAGCAGCAGCGACGGGATCGGCGCGTGCTCGGCGTCGGAGTGCCGGTCGGAGAGCACGATCAGGCGGGCGCCGGCCTCGATGGCGGCGTCGGCCTCGGTGCAGATCTCGTCGAGGCGGGCGGCGAGCGCTTCGCCGCCGCCGGAGACCCGGTAGAGGCCGGACAGGGTCGCGGCCTTCATGCCGGGCATGTCGCCGTCGGCGTTGATGTGGATGAGCTTGGCCAGCTCGTCGTTGTCGATCACCGGGAAGGGCAGGGTGACCGAGCGGCAGGAGGCGGCCGTGGGCTCCAGGAGGTTGCTGCCCGGGCCGAGCGAGGAGCGCAGCGAGGTGACGAGCTCCTCGCGGATGGCGTCCAGCGGCGGGTTCGTGACCTGCGCGAAGAGCTGGGTGAAGTAGTCGAAGAGGAGCCGCGGGCGGGCCGAGAGGGCCGCGATCGGGGTGTCGGTGCCCATCGAGCCGATCGGCTCGGCGCCGGCCTTGGCCATCGGCGCGAGGATGATGCGCAGCTCTTCCTCGGTGTAGCCGAAGGTCTGCTGGCGGCGCGTGACGGAGGCGTGCGTGTGCACGATGTGCTCGCGCTCGGGCAGGTCGGAGAGCTCGATCTCGCCGGCCTCCAGCCACTCCGCGTAGGGCTGCTCGGCGGCGAGGCCGGCCTTGATCTCGTCGTCCTCGATGATGCGGTGCTCGGCGGTGTCCACGAGGAACATGCGGCCGGGCTGGAGGCGGCCCTTGCGGACGACCTTCGCCGGGTCGATGTCGAGGACGCCGACCTCGGAGCCGAGGACGACGAGGCCGTCGTCGGTCACCCAGTAGCGGCCGGGACGCAGACCGTTGCGGTCGAGAACGGCGCCGACCTGGACGCCGTCGGTGAAGGTGACACAGGCCGGGCCGTCCCAGGGCTCCATCATCGTGGAGTGGTACTGGTAGAAGGCGCGCCGGTCCGCGTCCATGGAGTCGTGGTTCTCCCACGCCTCCGGGATCATCATCAGGACGCTGTGCGGAAGCGAACGTCCACCGAGGTGCAGCAGTTCGAGGACCTCGTCGAAGGACGCCGAGTCCGACGCGTCCGGCGTACAGATCGGGAAGATCCGGTCCAGGGTCGCCTGCGAGGAGCCGAACAGCTCGGAGGCGAGCTGCGACTCACGGGCGCGCATCCAGTTGCGGTTGCCCTTGACGGTGTTGATCTCGCCGTTGTGGGCGACGAACCGGTAGGGGTGCGCGAGCGGCCACGACGGGAAGGTGTTCGTCGAGAAGCGCGAGTGGACCAGGGCGATCGCCGACGCGAAGCGGCGGTCGGACAGGTCGGGGAAGAAGGGCTCCAGCTGGCCGGTGGTCAGCATGCCCTTGTAGACGATCGTCCGGGCGGAGAGCGACGGGAAGTAGACACCGGCCTCCCGCTCGGCGCGCTTGCGCAGGACGAACGCCTTGCGGTCGAGCGCGATGTCGGTGGCGGAACCGGCGGCGTCCGCGACGAAGATCTGCCGGAACGCCGGCATCGTCGAGCGGGCGGTGGCGCCGAGCAGCTGCGGGGCGACGGGGACCTCGCGCCAGCCGAGCACGTTCAGGCCCTCTTCACCGGCGATCGTCTCGATCTGCGAGACGAAGGACTCGGTGCCGGTCTCCGGCAGGAAGGCGATGCCGACGGCGTACGCTCCGGCCGCGGGCAGGTCGAAGTCGACCGCCTCGCGCAGGAAGGCGTCCGGAACCTGGGACAGGATGCCCGCGCCGTCGCCCGAGTCGGGCTCGGAGCCGGTGGCACCGCGGTGTTCCAGATTGCGCAGAACGGTCAGCGCCTGCTCGACCAGCGTGTGGCTCGCCTCACCGGTGAGGGTGGCCACGAAGCCGACGCCGCAGGCGTCGTGCTCGTTGCGCGGGTCGTACATGCCCTGGGCGGCAGGGCGAGCATCCATGTGCGACCAGTTCTGGCCGGCGGAATGCTGGGACGGCTGGCGCGGCGTACGCATCGGCTCTCCCGTCGTCGTCGTGGCATTTTCAAGTGCCGAGGGACGACGTTGGCCCTCTGCTGGTATTGCGAAATACGTGCTGCTGCAAAATTTCACGCAGGTTACATGATGAAGCGAATCCCGAGAAGTGGATAGTTCGTTCCAGCATGCGGACGCCAGGGGTGGCGGCGGAAGGCGGCCCGGCGGGCAGATCGATGTCCGGAAAGAGCCGACGGTGCGCCGCGGGCCTCATTGCCCACAGCGCTTACGGCTCATGCCCCGTGGTCAAGTACTCGAAACCGTCCAGTAACGACTACTTATGCAAGGCCCTGTATAGCCATCATCCGGCCGTGACCTGGCGACCGTCAACCTATCGCCGTACCGAAAAGGCTGCCCAGGAGATAGGTCACACCCGCCGCGGCCCCGCCCAGGGCCAACTGCCGCAGTCCGCTGAACCACCACGAGCGGGCCGTCACCTTGGCCACGACCGCGCCGCACGCGAAGAGCCCGACGAGCGCCAGCACGACGGCCGGCCACAGATCGCTCGCACCGAGCAGATAGGGCAGTACGGGGATCAGGGCCCCCAGCGCGAACGCCCCGAAGGAGGAGACCGCGGCCACCGTCGGCGAGGGCAGATCCCCCGGGTCGATGCCCAGCTCCTCGCGGGCGTGGATCTCCAGGGCCTGCTCGGGGTCCTTGGACAGCTGCTCGGCGACCTGGCGGGCGAGCTCCGGCTCGACACCGCGCGAGATGTACAGCTCGGCCAGCTCCCGCTCCTCGTCCGCCGGGTGTTTGCGCAGCTCACGCCGCTCGACGTCGAGTTCGGCCTCGACCAGCTCCCGCTGGGAGGCGACGGAGGTGTACTCGCCGGCCGCCATGGAGAAGGCACCGGCGGCCAGGCCCGAAAGGCCGGTGATGATGATCGTCTGCTGCGCGACGGCGCCGCCCGCGACACCGGCCATCAGCGCGAAGTTGGAGACCAGACCGTCCATCGCGCCGAACACCGCGGGGCGCAGCCAGCCGCCGTTCACATCGCGGTGCGTGTGGTTGTCCCGGTGCGCGTCGTGGAGCGTCGCCTCGGTCTCGATGATGGCCATGTCGCTGATCCCCGTCCCCTGTGCCGCCTGTGGTCCTTGCTCTCTACGGCCTCGAAAGTACGCGCGAAAAATCGCCGCCGCTAGCAAGGAAGGCCGTACTTACCTGCGCTTTTGCGCCCTGCGCAACGACGTCGCGGCGGACGCCCCGGGATCACTCGTGAGATGGATCACGCGATCGGCGCGTTGACCGCCGGGGAAACATGGTCGCAATATCTGTAAACGTTTCCAGATGCGGGAAACGTTTACAGGAGCCGGGATCTCCCGGACAGGACCGGCACAACCGACGTATGGGGGCAGCGCGATGGGTACGAGCACGGGTCAACCGACGATCGTGTCGATCGCGGAGCGCGCCGGTGTCTCCATCGCCTCCGTCTCCCGCGTCCTGAACGGCGTGGGGGCCCGCCGCGACACCGTCCTCAAGGTCGAGCGCGCCGCCGCCGAACTCGGCTATGTGCCGAACGCGGTGGCCCGCTCCCTCAAGGGCGGCCGCACCCGCCAGCTCACCTTCGCGATGCCCGACATCGGCAACCCGGTGTACGTGGCGATGGTCCGCGCCATCCAGACCGTCGCCAAAGCCGCCGGTTACCGGCTGCTCCTGCACTCCACGGACGCCGTGGTCGACGACGAGCTCGCGGTGCTGCGCAGCCTCGGCGACCGCACCAGCGACGGACTCATCCTCTGCCCCATCCGCATCACGGACGCCCACATCGAGGCGCTGCGCACCGCCGCGGGCCCGGTCGTGGTCATAGGTTCGCTGCCCGACGGAGTGCCCGTGGACAGTGTGCGTGCCGACTCCGTCGCGGGCGCCGCGCTCGCCGTGCGCCATCTGCACGACACGGGCCGCCGCCGGATCGCCTTCGTCAACGGCCCCGCGGACACGGTCCCCGGCCGGAACCGCGACGAGGGCTACCGGGCGGCGCTGGCCGACTGCGGACTCGTATACGACCCGGACCTCGTCGTGCACACGGACTTCGGCATCGAGTCGGGTGCCGAGGCCGCCGACCGGCTGCTCGCGGAGGGCCGCCCCGACGCGGTCTTCTGCGCCAACGACCAGCTCGCGCTCGGCGCCGCCCGCGCCCTGCACGCCCGTGGCCTGCGCATACCGGAGGACGTCGCCGTCGCCGGGATGGACGACAGCATGCTCGCGCAGGCCGGCTGGCCACCGCTGACCAGCGTCGACCTGGGCTCCACCGAGCGCGGTCGGCGCGCCGCCGAACTTCTCCTGAACCGTCTCGACCCCGCCGAGCCGGTGACCGAGACCGCCACCCCCCGCTCCACCACCGCCCCGCCCCGCCTCGTCGTCCGTGCCTCCACGGGCCGGGCGGCGCCCGACAGTTGAGAGTCACGAGGTTCTCGCCATGAGTCTCACCGCCTCCCGGGACAGCGCCGTTCCGGGCAGCCGCGGCACACCGCCGCCCCGTACTCCGAACCAGCGCAAGCGTGCGCTGGGGCTGGACCGGGGCGCCTGGTTCCTGCTGCTCCCCGCGCTGATCCCGATCCTGATACTCAGCGTGGGCCCCCTTCTGTACGGCATCTCGCTCGCGTTCACGGACTCGCAGGCGGGCCGCACCGCGCCGACCCAGTTCGTGGGCCTGGACAACTTCCTGGACCTGCGCCACGACGGGCTGTTCTGGGAGTCGTTCCGCATCGGCCTGGTCTGGGCCGTGTGCGTGACGGCGCTGCAGTTCGTGCTGGCCCTGGGCCTGGCCCTGCTGCTCAACCAGAACCTGCGGTTCCGCTGGCTGGCCCGCACCCTCGCGCTCGTCCCCTGGGCGATGCCCGAGGTCGTCGTCGGCATCATGTGGCGGCTGGTCTACCACTCGGACGCGGGCGTGCTGAACAAGACGCTGACGCAGTTCGGGCTGATCCACGAGAACGTCGACTGGCTCTCGGACCTGTCCTACGCGCTGCCCGCGGTCATCGTGGTCGGCGTCTGGGCGGGCATGCCGCAGACGACGGTCGTGCTCCTGGCCGGTCTGCAGAACGTGCCGCACGAGCTGCGCGAGGCCGCCCAGCTCGACGGCGCGGGCCTGTGGCGCCGCTTCACCACGGTCACCTGGCCGGCGCTCAAGCCCGTCGTCCTCGCCGTCACCGCGCTGAACTTCATCTGGAACTTCAACTCCTTCGGCCTGGTGTACGTGCTGACGCAAGGCGGCCCGGGCGGCAAGACCCGGCTGCCGATGCTGTTCGCGTACGAAGAGGCCTTCAAGTACGGCCAGTTCGGCTACGCGGCCGCGATGGGCCTGGTCATGGTCGCGGTGATCGCGGTGCTGCTCACCGTGTTCCTGCGCAAGAAGCTGAAGGAGGACGTGGCATGAGCACCCCCCGCACGCTGCGCCGGACCGCGGGCCGCACGGGTCAGTACCTGGCCCTGCTCTGCTACATGGTCTTCCTGGCCTTCCCCTTCCTCTGGCTGCTCTCCACGTCCTTCAAGTCCGCTCAGGAACTGGGCTCGATCGACCCGACGTGGATCCCGCAGCATCCGAGCCTGGACAACTACCGCGCGGCCTTCGACGCGCAGCCGCTGCTGCGCTCGGCGCTCAACAGCCTCGTGGTCGCGGTCAGCGCCTCGGTGATCTCGGTCGCGATCGCGGTCCCGGCGGCATACGTGATGGTGCGCTACAAGACCCGGGTGAGCCAGGCGGGCACGGCCTGGATCCTGGTCAGCCAGATGTTCCCGTTCGTCCTGGTGATCATCCCGCTGTTCCTGGTCCTGAAGAACCTGCACATGATCGACAGCCTCCTCGGCCTGATCATCGTGTACGTCGTCTGGAACCTGCCCTTCTCCCTGTGGATGCTCCAGGGCTACGTCAAGTCGGTGCCGACCTCCCTGGAGGAGGCGGCGGCGATGGACGGGGCGAGCCGGCTGCGCACGCTCGTCAGCGTGGTCCTGCCGCTCCTCGCGCCCGGCCTGGTGGCGACGCTGATGTTCTCCTTCGTCACCGCCTGGAACGAGTTCTTCTTCGCCCTCGTGCTCCTCAAGTCCCCGGAGAACCAGACGATGTCGGTCATCCTCACCCGCTTCCTCGGCGCCGAGGGCGTCGCGGACCTCGGCCCGCTGGCCGCCGCCTCGGTCCTGGCCACCATCCCCAGCCTCGTCTTCTTCGCGCTGCTCCAGCGGCGCCTGGTCGGCGGCATGATGAGCGGGGCGGTGAAGGGCTGATGCGCAGGCGCACCTTCCTCACCGCCGCCGCGGCGGGCCTCGCCGCCACCGCCGTCGCGGGCTGCGGCGGCTCGGACTCCGACGCGGACGACGGCACGATCACCCTCGAATTCCTCAGCCTGGCCTGGCAGAAGGAGTCGGTCGACGCCAACAAGACGCTCGTCGCCCGGTGGAACAAGGCCCACCCCGACGTCCGGGTCAAGTACATCCAGGGCAGCTGGGACAACATCCACGACCAGCTCCTCACCTCCTTCGAGGGCGGCGAGGCGCCGGACATCTTCCACGACGACGCCTCCGACCTCACCGACTTCGGCTACGGCGGCTACCTCGCGGACCTGTCCCCCTATCTGCCCGAGTCCCTGAAGCGGGACATCCCGAAGGCGGCCTGGGCGACGACGACGTACGACGGCAAGATCTACGGCGTGCCGTTCCTCCAGGAGCCGCGCGTGATCATCGCCAACGCGAAGCTGCTCAAGGAGTCCGGCGTCCGTATCCCGACGGCCGAACGCCCGTGGACCTGGGACGAGTTCGAGGCCGTGGCCAAGCGGCTGACGCACAGCCGCAACCGCTACGGCGTCGCCTGGTCCATGAAGGAACCGGTCAGCCAGTCCGTCAACCTGTCCCTGTCCACCGACGGCCGGATCTTCTACAAGGACAAGGACGGCAAGAACGAGATCCGCTACGACGGTCCCGACTCGGCCATCGCCCAGCTGATCAACCGCCAGGTCAACCAGGACCGCACGGCCCCGAAGTCGGGCCTGGGCATGTCGGGCTCCGACACCCTGCCGGGCTTCTTCGCGGGCCGCTACGCGATGCTGCCGCTCAACTTCTCCTACCGCCAGCAGGTGAAGCAGCAGGCCCCCAAGGGCTTCGACTGGACGGTCCTGCCGATGCCCGCGGGCGCCGGAGGACTCGCCCAGGGCACCGCGCCGCAGACCCTCTCGGTCTCCGCGGACAGCAGGCACAAGAAGGCGGCCGCGGCCTTCGTCGCGTACCTCACGCAGGCCCGCCACCAGGTCCAACTGGCGCGCGGCGACTGGCTGTTGCCCACCAGCACCGAGGCCCTGAAGGATCCCGCGCTCACCACGACCGCGTACGGCTGGCGGACCGGCGCCGACATAGCGGCGTCCCTGCGCCCCTCCCCCGTCCTCGGGGTGCGCGGCTACGCCGAGTGGAAGGACAAGATCGCCACCCCGGCCTACCAGGAGTACTACAACGGCGGGATCGGCCTCGCCGACCTGCGCAGGCGCCTGGCCGGGGACGGCAACCGCATCCTCGACCGCTACCAGCGCTAGGCACGACCCGCACGACCCGCACGACCCCAGAAATGAGCACGAACACACCATGAGCGTCAGCGTCGACCCGGACCCTTCGGCCCGCAGGCTGCGCACGGTCCCGCAGCCCCCTCCCCCGGCCCCGATCTCGCTGCGCGACCGCGCTCGCGGCGCGCTCCTCGGACTCGCCGTCGGGGACGCGCTCGGCGCCCCCGCGGAGAACATGAAGCCGTCCCAGATCCGCGAACGCTGGGGCCGCATCGAGGGGTTCGTGTCGGAGAACCCGGCCGGCACGGACGACACCGAGTACGCGATCTTCTCCGGGCTGCTGCTCGCCGAGCACGGCGCCGGGCTGACGGTCGAGCACGTCGAGCGGGCCTGGCACACCTGGATCGCGGACCGCGACGAGGGCCCGTTCCGGGGCGCCGGGTTCAGTGAGCGCGGCACCCTGGAGAACCTGCGCCGGGGGCTCGCCGCGCCGATCTCCGCCCAGCACCGGCACGCCTGGAGCGACGGCCTCGCCATGCGCGCCGCGCCCTTCGGGGTGTACGCGGCCGGGCGCCCCGCCGAAGCGGCCCGGCTCGTGGCGATCGACGGCACGGTGTCGCACGACGGCGAGGGCATCCTCGGGGGCCGGGCCGTGGCGGCGGGGGTGGCGGCCGCCATGGTCAGCCACAGCCCCGAGGCCGTGGTGCAGGCGGCGCTCTCGGTGGTCCCCGACGACTCCTGGACCGCGCGGTCGCTGCACCGTGCGGTGTCGGCGGCGCGGCGGGCCCGGCGCGATCCCGAGGGCACCCAGCTCTCCATGGAGCGGGCGGTGCGCAAGGCGGTCGTCATCGGCGGGTACCCGTGGACGGACCTGGCGCCCGAGGCCGTCGGGCTGGCGTTCGGGGCGTTCGCGGTGGCCAGGGGCGACTTCCGGGAGTCGGTCCTGACCGCGGTGAACATGGGCCGCGACGCGGACACCACCGCGGCGGTGGCCGGGGCGTTGGCCGGGGCCCTGCGCGGGGAGGGGTCGATTCCGGGCGTCTGGTCCTCCGCGATCGGTCCCGTTCGCGGCAGTTGTCTGCCCTCCATGGCGGGCCGGCACATCCTGGACGTCGCCGACGAGCTGACTCCGCCCCCACCGGACCACGCCGGCGCGGTGGCCTGATGCCCCCTGAAGGCCTGCGCCGCACGCGCCTTCCCCTCGAAGCCCACCCTCCGCACAGCGCCCCTGGGCGAGCGGAGCTCGCTCCCAGGGGCGCGGGGAACCGCGCGAGAAGCCCCACCGGCCGTCAGCCGACGTACGACCCAGGGGCGCGGGGAACTGCGCGACCAGCCACGACGCGACCCGCACCCGGCAACGAACCCCGAAAGGCCACCCCATGACAAGCCCCGCCCGCATCGAGGGCCTCCTCCTCGGCATCGCAGCCGGCGACGCGGCAGGCTGGCCGTCGGGACGACACCGCGCGGCCCGCCTCCCCGACTGGACCCGCCGCCTCACCCGCGAACTGGACACCTTCGCGGAGCAGAACGCCACGACGACGCTCCCCGTCCCCATCGCCCTGAACCAGCCCCCCGAACCCCTCCGCCTCGGCCCCTCCGACGACGCCGAATGGGCGGCGTTCACGGCCCGGGCCGTCCTCGCCGCCCACGCCGACGGCCTCGGCGACCTGCCCCCCGACCAGAGGGTGCGCTCCGCGCTCTCCCTGGCCTGGAACGCCCTCGCGGACGAGATCGCGGCGGCCGCCGCCCGCGCCGACGAGATCGAGTCGGCCAAGATCCCGCTGCGCGCCCGCATCTCGGTGCGCGCGGGCCTCGGCAACCTCGCCGCGGGCCTGCGCCCGCCCGCCACCGGCCACGACAACCCGCACTACTTCGACGACGCGGCCTGCGTCCGGGCCGCCGTCCTCGCCGTGGTCCACCCGGGCGAGCCCGAACGGGCCGCGGACCTGGCCGAGTTCGACGCCCGCTACACCCAGGACGGCGACGGCGTGCACGGCGCCCGCGCGATGGCGGCCGCCGTCTCCGCGGCGCTCGGCGGAGAACTCGTCGACGCCTGCGTGGACGCGGCGCTGGCCCAGCTCCCCGAGGGCACCGAGATCCACCGCAACGCACACCGGGCCGTCGAGCTCGGCCGCGCCGCGGCCGCCGCCCGCCCGGGCCTGCCCGGTAACGCGTTCGCGCTGGTCCCGGTCCTGGAGCACGAGATCGTCGACCACGTCTACAGCTACGGCATCGCGGCCGCGGAGACCGTCCCGGTCGCCCTCGCGGTGGCGACGGCCGCCGCGGGCGCGGTCTCCGAGGCGGTGCCCACCGCGGCCTGCCTCTCCCGCGTCGCGGACAGCGCACCCGCCCTGGCCGGCGCCCTCACCGGCGCGGTCGGCGGCGCCGACGCCCTCCCGGACAGCTGGCGCGACGCCTGCCGCACCCTCGCCGGCTGCGCCCTGCCGGCCCTGGCCGGCACCGACCTCACCCACCTCGCGGCCCGCCTGGCCGACAACACGCCTCACTCCATCTCCCGTACCGCAGAAGGAACTCCGGCATGAGCAACGCCCCCTCCCTCCCGTCCCTGGAAGACCGCACCACCGGCGCCCTGGTCGGCGCGGCCGTGGGCGACGCGCTCGGCGGCCCCGTCGAGGGCTGGACCCCCGAGGCGATCGCGGAGCGGCACAACGGCCGGGTCCGCGGCATCGTCGAGCCGTTCTACAAGGACGACTGGAAGACGGCCCGGCCCATCGCCCCGTACCACAAGGGCGACGGGCACGTCACCGACGACACCCTGATGACGCACGCGCTGATCCGCGTGTACGAGAAGGTCCGCGACCACCTCGACGCGTACGCCGTCGCCGACCACCTGGTCCCCGACCTGATCGGCACACCCCGCTGGATCCCCGAGCTGGAGGCGGAGGCCCTGCCGCTGCAGCGCATCTTCCTCGCGGAGAAGTGGATCGTGGCCCGGATCCACTACGGGCACGTGGACCCCCGCGAGGCGGGCGTCGGCAACATCGTGAACTGCGGCGCCGCGATGTACATGGCGCCGGTCGGCGCGGTCAACGCGGGCAACCCGCTGAAGGCGTACGAAGAGGCGCTGGACGTGGCGGGCGCCCACCAGAGCAGTTACGGCCGCGAGGCCGCGGGCGTCTTCGCGGCGGCCGTCGCCGCCGCGTACCGGCCGGGCGCGACGCCCGAGTCGGTCGTCGAGGAAACCCTGAAGCTGGCCAAGGACGGCACCCGGTCCGCGATCGAGGCCGTCTGCGAAGTAGGCGCCCGCTACGACGACTTCGAGGACGCGCTCGCCCCGCTGCGGGAGGCCGTGGCCCCCTTCGACACCGTCGGCCCCGAGTACCGCAAGCCGTCGCTCGGCGCCCGCCGCCCCTCCCGGCTGCACGCCATCGAGGAGCTTCCGGTGGCGCTCGGCATGCTGCTCGTCGGCCGCGGCGACTTCCGGCAGACCGTCCTCGGCTCGGTCAACTACGGCCGCGACTGCGACTCGATCGCCACGATGAGCGGCGCGATCGTCGGCGCCCTGTACGGGGAGCAGGCCGTCCCCAAGGAGTGGAGCACCGAGATCGCGCGGGCCAGCAAGCTCGACCTGCACACCCCGGCGGCGTCCCTCGCGCAGGTCACCCGCGAGGTGCACGCCCGCGACCTGGAGCGCCGCCGCGCCCACGAGGCCGCGTTCGCGACGATCGCGGGCCTGTGATGCTGCGACTGACCTGGGTCCAGCCCGAGGACCTGATCGGGCACGAACTGCGCCAGGCGGCCCAGGACGGCCGGGACGCCTCCGGTGCCGAACGGCGCTGGGTGGCGGCGGGCGGCCATCTCGCCCCGGACCGGGCGGGCGCCTCCGCGACCCCGGCCACACCCGAACTCCGCGCGCTGGCAGAGGAGTTGCTGGACGAGCTGGCGGCCGAGCCGTCCCCGCTCGCGGCGACGGAACCGGCGGAGTACCGGGCCCCCTTGCCCCCCGCCCCGGCGCCCGCGCCCGCGCCCGCAGATCCCGATACCGAGCTGCGCCGGCTGCACGCCGCGTGGCTCGGCAGGGCGGCCGGCTGCCTGCTGGGCAAGCCCGTCGAGAAGCTGACCCTGACCGGCATCCGGGCGATCGCCCGGTCCACGGGGAACTGGCCCCTGACGAGCTGGTTCACAGAAGTGGGCCTGGACCCGGAGATCGCCCGGGAGCACCCCTGGAACCGCCGCTCGCGCCCCACCTCCCTCGCCGAGAACATCGACGGCATGCCGGAGGACGACGACCTCAACTACCCGCTGCTCGGCCTGCTCCTGATCCAGCGTCACGGGCACGACTTCAGCACCGAGGACGTGGCGAAGCTGTGGCTGGACGAACTCCCCGCGGGCCGCACCTTCACCGCCGAGCGCGTCGCCTACCGCAACCTCCTCGCCGGTCTGGAGCCGCCGCACACGGCGACGTACCGCAATCCGTTCCGCGAGTGGATCGGCGCCCAGATCCGGGCCGACGTCTTCGGCTGGACGAACCCGGGCGACCCGGCCCGCGCCGCCGAACTCGCCCACCGCGACGCCTCGTTGACGCACACCGCCAACGGCGTCTACGGCGAGATGTTCGTGGCGGCCGCGATCGCCCACGCGGCGGGCCCCGCCCCCACCACGGTCCACGAGACCCTCACCGCGGCCCTCGCCCACATCCCGCCCCAGTCCCGCTACGCCCAGGCGATCCGGTTCGGCATCGACACGGCCGCCGCCGAACCCACCGGCACCCCCGAGGCGTTCGAGCAGGTCGTGGACGCCCTGCACCAGCGCTACGGCGACCACCACTGGGTCCACGTCCTGCCCAACGCCGCGCTGCTGGCCGCGGCCCTCACCCACGCCGACGGCGACTTCGCGGGCTCCGTCTGCCGCGCGGTGTCGGGCGGCTGGGACACCGACTCCAACGGCGCCACGGCCGGCTCGATCGCGGGTCTGCTCGCGGGCGACCCGGACGTGCTGCCCTCGTCCTGGACAGCACCGCTGAAGAACCGGCTCGCCACCACGGTCGCCGGTTTCGACGGCATCGGCTTCGACGAACTGGCCCGGCTCACTCTGGAGGCCCGCGCATGACGACCCCGCGACAGCACACCGCCGACGGCCCGCTGACCGGGCTGAAGGTCCTCGACCTGGCCACCCTCTTCGCCGGTCCGCTCTGCGCGACGATGCTCGGCGACTTCGGCGCCGAGGTCGTCAAGATCGAGCACCCGCGCAAGCCGGACCCCTCGCGCGGCCACGGCCCGTCCAAGGACGGCGTCGGCCTGTGGTGGAAGACGCTCGGCCGCAACAAGAAGAACCTCACCCTCGACCTCTCCTCCCCCGGCGGCCGCGAGGTCCTGCTCAGGCTGGTCGCCGAGTCGGACGTCGTCATCGAGAACTTCCGCCCCGGCACCCTGGAGAAGTGGCAGCTGGGCTGGGACGAGCTGAGCGCCGCCAACCCGCGCCTCGTGCTCGCCCGCGTCACCGGCTTCGGCCAGTTCGGCCCGTACGCGCGCCGCCCCGGATTCGGCACGCTGGCCGAGGCCATGTCCGGCTTCGCCGCGATCACCGGCCAGCCGGACGGACCCCCGACGCTGCCCCCGTTCGGCCTCGCCGACTCCATCGCCGCGCTCGCCACCTCGTACGCGGTCATGGCGGCGCTGCGCGGCCGGGACACCACCGGCCGCGGCCAGGTCGTCGACATGGCGATCATCGAGCCGATGCTGGCGATCCTCGGCCCGCAGGCCACCTGGTACGACCAGCTCGGCTACGTCCAGCCGCGCACCGGGAACCGCTCCACGAACAACGCGCCCCGCAACACGTACCGCACCAGCGACGACAAGTGGGTCGCGGTCTCCACCTCCGCCCAGTCGATCGCGGAGCGCGTGATGCGCCTGGTGGGGCGCCCCGAGGTCATCGACGAGGAGTGGTTCGCGACGGGCGCCGGCCGGGCCGCGCACGCGGACGAGCTGGACGCCGCGGTCGGCGGCTGGATCGCGGCGCACACCCGCGACGAGGTGGTGACGGCCTTCGAGAAGGCGGAGGCGGCGATCGCGCCGATCAACGACATCCGTGACGTGCTCGACGACGAGCAGTACCGGGCCCTGGAGACGGTCACCGAGCTGCCCGACCCGGACCTCGGCACGGTGAAGATGCAGAACGTCCTCTTCCGCCTCTCCGAGACCCCCGGCGGGATCCGCTGGACGGGCCGCGGGCACGGCGCGGACACCGACGAGATCCTGTCCGGCCTCGGCCTGTCGCAGGCGGAAGTCGCCGCCCTGCGCGAGGCTGGTGCGGTATGAGCACGTTGTACGTCACCTGGCTGTACGTCCCCGGGGACCGCCCCGATGTGGTCGCCAAGGCGCTGGGCTCCGGCGCCGATGTCGTCCTGGTCGACCTGGAGGACGCGGTCGCCCCCGACCGCAAGGCCTACGCGCTCGACGCGACCGCCGAACTCCTCGCCGACAAGCACCCGGTACCGGTGCACGTCCGGGTCAACGCGCTCGACGGACCGCTCGCCGAGCAGGAGGTGCGCCGCCTGACCGGGCTGCCCGGACTGGGCGCGCTGCGCCTGCCGAAGGTGACCGGCGCGGCAGACCTGACCCGCGTCGCCGACTGGGCGGGTGCGGCGCCGCCGCTGTACGCGCTCCTCGAATCGGCCCTCGGCATCGAGCACGCCTACGACATCGCGGGCCATCCCGCCGTGCACGGCATCGCGCTCGGTGAGGCCGACCTCCGCGCCGACCTGGGCGTCGCGGACGCGACGGGTCTGTCCTGGGTGCGCGGCCGGGCGGTGGTCGCCGCCCGTGCGGCCCGGCTGCCTCCGCCGCCGCAGTCCGTCTACCCGGACATCCGGGACACCGCGGGCCTGGCCCGCTCCTGCGCCGAGGGGCGTGCGCTCGGTTTCCTGGGGCGCACCGCGATCCATCCGCGGCAGCTGCCGGTGATCGAGGAGGCGTTCCGTCCGACGGAGGCCGAGGTGGCGGCGGCCCGCGACATCGTCTCCGCGGCGGCCGCCGATGCGGGGGCGCTGGCGCTGGCGGACGGCCGTTTCGTGGACCCCGCCGTCGTCGCGGGCGCGCACCGGGTCCTCGACCTGGCGGCCCGATGACCGAAGCGCCCCTGAGCGAGCGAAGCTCGCTTCAGGGGCGCGGGGAACTGCGCGAGAAGCGGCCACCGGCCGTCAGCCGAAGGTCACCCCTTCTTGGCCTCAGCCTCAGTCGCAGGCTCGGCCTCCGCGGAGGCCTCCTTCTCGGCATCCGACTTCGGCTCAGAGCCGGAATCCGGCTCGGGCTCACCCTTGTCCAGGTCCACGACGGAGTCGGAGTCCCCGGTGACAGGCTCGACCACCTCTTCGCGCCCGGGCCGCACCTTCGCCGACACCACCATGTAGACCACGGCGAGCAGGAAGATGAGCATCGCGGTCCAGTCGTTGAGCCGCAGCCCCAGAATGTGGTGCGCGTCGTCCACGCGCATCCACTCGATCCAGAACCGCCCCACGCAGTACGACGCGACGTACAGCGCGAACGCCCGCCCATGCCCGAGCTTGAACCTGCGGTCGGCCCAGATGACGAGCAGCGCGACGCCGATGCACCACAGCGACTCGTACAGGAACGTCGGGTGGTAGGTGCCAGGAACCCGGCCGTCGGTGTCGGAGGTGATCTTCAGTGCCCACGGAAGGTCGGTCGGCTTGCCGTACAGCTCCTGGTTGAACCAGTTGCCCCAGCGGCCGGCGGCCTGGGCCAGCGCGATGCCGGGCGCGAGGGCGTCGGCCCAGGCCGGGAGCGGGATGCCACGGCGGCGGCAGCCGATCCAGGCGCCGACCGCGCCGAGCGCGATGGCGCCCCAGATGCCGAGGCCGCCCTCCCAGATCTTGAAGGCGTCCACCCAGTCACGGCCCTCGCTGAAGTACAGCTCGTAGTCCGTGATCACGTGGTAGAGGCGCCCGCCGACCAGGCCGAACGGCACCGCCCAGACGGCGATGTCGGCAACCGTGCCGGCCCGCCCGCCGCGGGCGATCCAGCGCCTGTTCCCGAGCCAGACGGCCAGGAAGACGCCGATGATGATGCAGAACGCGTAGCCGCGCAGCGGGATCGGTCCGAGGTGGACGACCCCGCGCGACGGGCTGGGGATGTAGGCAAGTTCCATGGCAGGGTCGACGCTACCGTGCCGGGCCCGGGCCGCGTCCGGCAGCCCGGCAACGGGTCCGTAACGGACTACTTGTCAGCGGCCTCCACCTGCTCCTTCAGCTTCTGCGGCGTCAGCGAGTTCAGGTCGAGCGTCTTGCCGTTCAGGATCACCGTCGGGGTGCCCGAGAGCTTGTCGTCCTGGAACTTCTTGTAGCTCTTCTGGATCCAGGTGTCGTGCTTGCCGCCGTTCACACAGGACGTGAAGGTGTCCGTGGTCAGGCCGTCGACCTTGCCCGCCAGGTCGAGCAGCTTGCTGTTCTTGGAGAACGCGTCGTCCGTCTCCTCCGGCTGGTTCTCGTACAGCACGTCGTGGTAGTCGCGGAACTTCCCGGCGTCCTGGGCGCAGCCCGCCGCGTTGCCCGCGCGCAGGGAGCCGCTGCCGCCCATGTTCGAGTCGATGAGGGTGACGAGGTGGTACTCGACCTTCAGCTTCCCCGCGTCGGTCAGCTCGTGGAGGGTCGTGCGGTACGAGTCCTCGAAGGCCTTGCACGCCGGGCAGCGGAAGTCCTCCCAGATGGTGAGGGTCGACTTGGCGGTGTCCTGGCCGACGGGGATCGCCAGCTTGTCGGTGCCGGCGGCGCCCTGCGGCGCG
Source organism: Streptomyces sp. HUAS MG91 (assembly GCF_040529335.1). Lineage (GTDB taxonomy): Bacteria > Actinomycetota > Actinomycetes > Streptomycetales > Streptomycetaceae > Streptomyces > Streptomyces tabacisoli. The sequence continues at coordinate 2,253,518 of NZ_CP159534.1, forward strand.
CTCACCGGGCCGGACGCGGTGTCACTGTCGCCGTCGCCACCGGAATTGGCGGCGACCACGCCGATCACGGCGGCCAGGCCGAGCACACAGACGACGCTCGCGCCCACGATCAACGTCCGGCGCCGCTTCTCCGCGGCCTTCTGCTTCTCGCGCTCCGCGGCCAGTCGCTCGCGGGCGGCGCGCTTTCCCTCACGGTTCTTCTCACTCACACCCGCGCCAACGAGACGGGGAGGCACCAACGTGCCTCCCCGCAACGTATTCCACCCGTAAGGGGTACGTGACTCCGTGTTACTTCGTGCCCCGTACACCTTCGGCGAGCTCGGCGGCGAGGGCCCGCACGCCCTCCAGGCCGGCCTTCTCGTCGGGGGCGTCCAGCATCCGCTTCACGAACGCTGAGCCGACGATGACCCCGTCCGCGAAGGAGGCGACCTCCCGGGCCTGCACCGCGTTGGAGACGCCGAGGCCGACGCAGACCGGCAGTTCGGTGGTGGCCCGGGTGCGGTCGACGAGTTCCTTGGCCTGGTTGCCGACCGACTCGCGGGTGCCGGTGACGCCCATCAGCGAGGCCGCGTAGACGAAGCCGGAACCGGCCGCGGTGATGGTGGCGAGGCGCGCGTCCTGGCTGCTGGGCGCGACGACGAAGACGGTGCCGAGGCCGTTCTTCTCGGCGTGCTGCCGCCATTCGGCGGACTCCTGCACCGGCAGGTCGGGCAGGATGCAGCCCGCGCCGCCGGCCTCGGCGAGCTCGGTGGTGAACCGCTCGACGCCGTAGATGTAGATCGGGTTCCAGTACGTCATGACGAGCACCGGCTTGCCGGTCGCCTCGAACGCCTCGCGCACGGTGCGCATGACGTCCTTGATCTTGAGGCCGCCGCGCAGCGCGATGTCGTCGGCGGTCTGGATGACCGGGCCGTCGAGCACCGGGTCGGAGTGCGGCAGGCCCACCTCGACCACGTCGGCGCCGCCGTCGAAGGCGGCCTTGACCGCCTCGATGCCGCCGTCGACCGACGGGAAGCCGGCCGGGAGGTAGGCGATGAGGGCGGCGCGGCCCTCGGCCCGGGCACCGGCGAGGGTGTCGGACAGCAGCTGAAGGTTCCCGCTCACTTGGACTCCCCCTCGGTGGCCTCGGTGTCGTAGAGACCGAAGTAGCGGGCGGCGGTGTCCATGTCCTTGTCGCCGCGCCCGGACAGGTTGATGACGATCAGTCCGTCCTTGCCGAGCTCCTTGCCGACGTCGAGGGCGCCCGCGAGGGCGTGCGCCGACTCGATGGCCGGGATGATGCCCTCGGTCTGCGACAGCAGCCGCAGCGCCTGCATGGCCTGGTCGTCGGTGACCGCGCGGTACTCGCCGCGGCCGGAGTCCTTCAGGTAGGCGTGCTCGGGGCCGATGCCCGGGTAGTCCAGGCCCGCCGAGATCGAGTAGGGCTCGGTGATCTGGCCCTCGTCGTCCTGGAGGACGTACGACCGTGAACCGTGCAGGATGCCGGGGTTGCCCGCGGACAGGGTCGCCGCGTGCTCGCCGGTCTCGACGCCGTGGCCGGCCGGCTCGCAGCCGATCAGGCGGACGCCGGCGTCCGGGATGAAGGCGTGGAACAGGCCGATGGCGTTGGAGCCGCCGCCGACGCAGGCGATCGCGGCGTCGGGCAGCCGCCCCGCGCGCTCCAGGATCTGGCGGCGGGCCTCGACGCCGATGACGCGGTGGAAGTCGCGGACCATCGCCGGGAAGGGGTGCGGTCCGGCGACGGTGCCGAAGAGGTAGTGCGTCTCGTCGACGTTGGCGACCCAGTCGCGGAACGCCTCGTTGATGGCGTCCTTGAGGGTGCGGCTGCCGGACGTGACGGCCTCGACCTCGGCGCCCAGCATGCGCATCCGGGCCACGTTCAGGGCCTGACGCTGGGTGTCGATCTCGCCCATGTAGATCTTGCAGTCGAGGCCGAGCAGCGCGCAGGCGGTGGCCGTGGCGACGCCGTGCTGGCCGGCGCCGGTCTCGGCGATCACGCGGGTCTTGCCCATGCGCTTGGTGAGCAGGGCCTGGCCGAGCACGTTGTTGATCTTGTGCGAGCCGGTGTGGTTCAGGTCCTCGCGCTTGAGGAACACCCGGGCGCCGCCCGCGTGTTCGGCGAACCGCGGTACCTCGGTGAGGGCGCTCGGGCGGCCCGTGTAGTGCACGAGGAGGTCGTCGAGCTCGCGGGCGAACTCGGGGTCGTTCTTGGCCTTGTCGTACTCGACGGCGACCTCGTCCACGGCGGCGACGAGCGCCTCCGGGATGAACTTGCCGCCGAACGCGCCGAAGTAGCCCTCGGCGCTGGGGATCTGACCGTCGGGGTCAGGGATGAAGTACTCGCTGGGCATGCGTCAACCTCACGGTGGGTTCTGGTGATGACTAAACGCCGTGGGGGCATGGGTGTGTCGTCGGGCGGCCTGTCCTGGGTGGCCGGTCGCGTCGTTCACCGCGCCCCTAACGGGGCGCTTGCCATCGCATGCCGTTGATCTGGCCCGGCTCCGCACCGATGTGGTAGCGCACGCGCCGCCCGCGCACCCGGCGTGCCGGGGCCCGGCAGCCGCGGGGGCGGCAGCCTGGGGCGAGGCGGGCGGCGATGGACATGACGGTGAGACTACCGCCCGTGCCGCAGGGCCGGGTGGGCGCCCGCGGCGACCAGGTCGGCGACGGCGGCCTTCGGGTCGCGGCCGGTGACCAGGGACTCGCCGACGAGGACCGCGTCCGCGCCCGCGTTGGCGTACGCGATCAGGTCGTGCGGGCCGCGCACGCCGGACTCGGCGATCTTGACGATGTGGTCCGGGATCTCGGGGGCGACGCGCTCGAAGGTGCCGCGGTCGACGGTGAGGTCCTTGAGGTTGCGGGTGTTGATGCCGATGACCTTGGCCCCGGCGTCCACCGCCCGCTCGACCTCGTCCTCGTCGTGCGCCTCGACGAGCGCGGTGAGGCCGATGGACTCGGCGCGCTCGATGAGGGACTCCAGGGCGGGCTGCTCCAGGGCGGCCACGATCAGCAGGGCGAGGTCGGCGCCGTACGCACGGGCCTCCCACAGCTGGTACGAGGTGACGATGAAGTCCTTGCGCAGGACCGGGATGTCGACCTTGGCGCGGACCGCCTCCAGGTCGGCCAGCGAACCGCCGAAGCGGCGCTGCTCGGTCAGCACGGAGATGACGGCGGCGCCGCCCGCCTCGTAATCGGCCGCGAGACCGGCCGGGTCGGCGATCGCGGCGAGCGCGCCCTTGGACGGGCTGGACCGCTTGACCTCGCAGATGACCTTGACGCCGTCGCCGCGCAGGGCCGCGACCCCGTCCTTGGCCGCGGGAGCCTTCGCCACGCGCTCCTTGAGCTCGTCGAGGCTGACGCGCGCCTGCCGTTCCGCGAGGTCGGCACGGACTCCGTCGATGATCTCGTCGAGCACACTCACGCGAGCGGACTCCCTTCTGACAGTTCACTGGGCAATCTGCTGGTCACTGAAATGGTATCCGTAGCCGGGCTGAGGCTCCGCATCCGGTTGACGTTGGTCCCACCACCTGGACAGTTACGGATGATCAAGGGTGCAGGAAGCCACCCAGGGGCAGGTTCCGGACAACCGTGAAGACGAGCACGACGGCGCCGAGCGTCCACAGGTGCGCACGGCCGGGGCGCAGGCCGAACGGCACGCCCCGCAGGCCCCGGGCGGCCCGTACGGCCCACACGGTCCAGCCCACGGCGAAGAGGGCGTACCCGGCGACGGCGAGGGCGTTGGCGCCGAGCGCCGCGGTGAGGTCGCCGTGCACGATCGCGTGGGCGCTGCGCAGTCCGCCGCAGCCCGGGCAGTAGATCCCGAAGATCTGGAGGAGCGGGCAGGCCGGATAGTGACCCGGCTGGTTGGGGTCGACGGTGCCGACATAGGCGAAGGCCGCCGCGACGCCGCCGAGGAGGCCCAGCGGCACCGCGGTGCGGCGCAGGAGGCCGGGGTGGTCGTGGGCGGTCGCGGGCGCGGTGTCGGTCGTCTCGACGGTCACCCGTGAATTCTGCCCCGGGGGCCTGCCCCGCGCCTGTCGGCGACACGAAGGGGCGGCCGGCGATCGTGTCGCCGGCCGCCCCTTCGCGGTGTACGTGGCTCAGGCCTCCGAGCCGGAGGGGTTGAGCTTCAGCTCGGCGCGGCGCGGCTTGCCGAGACCGGCGACGTGCATCGCGCCGCCGACGATCGCGGCGAGGGCGAGCAGGGCCATGCCGGCCCAGAAGCCGACGACGCTGCCCATCACCATGAAGGCGCCCGCGACTATGAAGCCGATGAAGGCGATGATGACACCGGTCCAGGCGGCCGGGGTGTGTCCGTGGCTGCTGTCCGCCATGGCTTGCTCCTCGTTGCGTAATTCTCTCAGCTGACCAGCGCGTTGCTCAGGCTGCTTGCGCTCATTGTCCCGTACCGTTGCGCGGCTCCGGCACGGGGGGTTGGTGGACGGGCGTCAGGCGCCCGTCGGGTCCTCGCCGCGGTCCAGGGCCTTCCACAGGTCCTCGGGGCGGTCCGGGTCGACGGCCTTCTGCTTCTTGGGCCGCGGGGCACCGGAGCGCTCGTAGCGGCCGCCCATCGAGGGCCAGGCCGCGCCGTAGATCACGGCGAGGATTCCGGCGACCAGGATGAGGGCGCCGCCGCCCGCCGCGACGTAGGGCCAGGCGGTGTGGGTGAGCGCGTCGATGGTGGTCGCCGCGTTGCCGGAGGCCTGGGCCGCCTTGTCGTCGAGGGCGGAGCTGTCGTCCGCGCCGAGCACGGCGGCGGCGACGGCGCCCGCGCCGGACAGGGCGAGCAGCGAGGCGACCAGGAAGCGGCCCGCGCGGCGCACGGCGAACACGGCGACGAGCGCCGCGAGGCCGACGACGGCCAGTGCGGCGGGGACGCCGGTCACGTCGCTGCCCTTGGCGGAGAGCTCCAGGTCGCCGCCGGCGACGGCCGCGACGCCCGAGCACCACTCCTGGCGGGAGGCGAGCAGCGCGACCGCGGCGCCGACGGCCCCGAAGAGCAGCGCGACGGCGAGGCTGCGCCGGCCGCGCCTGGCGGCGGGGCCGGTCTCGGCGGCTTCGGTACGGGGGTGCGGTACGGCAGTCACGTACTCCACTATCGCCCCTCTGTACAGGTGGAGGGGGCTTCCGGGCGGGAGGCGTGCGTCACGTCACACTGTGTGCGCGCCGAGCCGGTTCGCCGTGTGCACCGCGCGCAGCACGGCCGCGGCCTTGTTGCGGCACTCGGTGTCCTCGGCGACCGGGTCGGAGTCGGCGACGACGCCGGCGCCCGCCTGCACGTAGGCGGTGCCGTCGCGCAGGAGTGCGGTGCGGATGGCGATGGCGGTGTCGGAGTCCCCGGCGAAGTCGAGGTAACCGACGCAGCCGCCGTACAGGCCGCGGCGGGAGGGCTCCAGCTCGTCGATGATCTGCATCGCGCGGGGCTTGGGGGCGCCGGAGAGGGTGCCGGCCGGGAAGCAGGCGGTGAGCACGTCGTACGCGGTGCGGTCCTCGGCGACCTGTCCGGTGACGGTGGACACGATGTGCATGACGTGCGAGTACCGCTCGATGGACATGAAGTCGACGACCTCGACGGAGCCGGGCTCGCAGACGCGGCCCAGGTCGTTGCGGCCGAGGTCGACGAGCATCAGGTGCTCGGCGCGCTCCTTGGGGTCGGCGAGGAGTTCGTCGGCGAGGGCCTGGTCCTCCTGCGGGGTGGCGCCGCGCGGCCGGGTGCCCGCGATGGGGTGGACCATGGCGCGCCCGTCCTCGACCTTGACGAGGGCCTCCGGGGAGGAGCCGACGACGTCGAAGCCGTCGAACCGGAAGAGGTACATGTACGGGGACGGGTTGGTCGCGCGCAGGACGCGGTAGACGTCCAACGCGCTTGCGGTGCAGGGGGTTTCGAAGCGCTGGGAGGGGACGACCTGGAAGGCCTCGCCCGCGCGGACGCGCTCCTTGATGTCGTCGACGGCGGCCTGGTACTGCTCGCCGCCCCACAGCGCGGTGAACTCGGGGAGTTCGGAGGGCGGCAGCGCGGCCGGGGCGGTGTCGGCGGGCTTGCCGAGGTCGGCCTCCATGGCGTCGAGCCGGGCGACGGCGTCGGCGTACGCCTCGTCGACCCCGGTGTCGAGGTCGTTGTGGTTGATCGCGTTGGCGATGAGCAGGACCGAGCCGTCCCAGTGGTCGAGGACGGCGAGGTCGCTGGTGAGCAGCATCGTCAGCTCGGGCAGTTTCAGGTCGTCGCGCTCGCCGGGGCCGATCTTCTCCAGGCGGCGCACGATGTCGTAGCCGAGGTAGCCGACCATGCCGCCGGTGAACGGGGGCAGGCCCTCGTAGCGCGGGGTGTGCAGGGTCTCGACGGTGGCGCGCAGGGCGGCGAGCGGGTCGCCGTCGACGGGGACGCCGACGGGCGGGGTGCCCAGCCAGTGGGCCTGTCCGTCGCGCTCGGTGAGGGTGCCCGCCGAGCGGACGCCGACGAACGAGTAGCGGGACCACGACCGGCCGTTCTCCGCGGACTCCAGGAGGAACGTGCCGGGCCGCTCGGCGGCGAGCTTGCGGTACAGGCCGACGGGGGTGTCGCCGTCCGCGAGGAGCTTGCGGCTGACGGGGATCACTCGGCGGTCGGTCGCCAGCTTGCGGAAGGTCTCGAGATCCATGGCGGCCGACCTTACTGGGTGACGGGGAGGACGTCGGCGTCGAAGCAGGTCCGCGCGCCGGTGTGGCAGGCGGCGCCGACCTGGTCGACCTTGACGAGCACGGTGTCGGCGTCGCAGTCGAGGGCGACGGACTTCACGTGCTGGTAGTGGCCGGAGGTGTCGCCCTTGACCCAGTACTCCTGGCGGCTGCGCGACCAGTAGGTGCAGCGGCCCGTGGTGAGGGTGCGGTGCAGTGCCTCGTCGTCCATCCAGCCGAGCATCAGCACCTCGCCGGTGTCGTACTGCTGGGCGATGGCGGGGACCAGGCCGTCGGCGCTGCGCTTGAGGCGGGCGGCGATGGCGGGGTCGAGGTCACTGGACTGGGGCGTGCTGGTCATACGTGTCATTGTGCCGCGCCACTTGTGCGGGTTCTGTCGGCGTCCACTGTCCGGACGGCGGGGCCGGTCGTAGGCTGGCGGCCATGTCGACCCATGCCAAGCGTGAACGGCTTCTTCTCGCGGACCTGCTGGAGGCGGCGGGCCCGGAGGCGCCCACCCTGTGCGAGGGCTGGACCGCCCGTGATCTCGCGGCCCATGTCGTGGTGCGCGAGCGGCGCCCCGACGCGGCGGGCGGAATCCTCCTCAAACAGCTCGCGGGGCGTCTGGACCGGGTCCAGGCGGAGTTCGCGGAGAAGCCCTACGAGGAGCTGATCCAGCTGATCAGGACCGGTCCGCCGCGTTTCTCGCCCTTCTCCCTGAAGCAGGTCGACGAGGCGTCGAACGCGGTGGAGTTCTATGTCCACGCGGAGGACGTGCGCCGGGCGCAGCCCGACTGGTCGCCGCGTGAGCTGGACCCGGTGTTCTCGGAGGCGCTGTGGTCCCGCCTGGAGCGGATGGCCCGGATGGTGGGCCGCAAGGCGCCGGTCGGGCTGGTGCTGCGGCGGCCCGACGGGCAGACGGCGGTGGCCCACAAGGGCGCTCCGGTGGTCACGGTCACCGGCGAGCCGGCCGAGCTGCTGATGTTCGCGTTCGGCCGGCAGGCCGCGGCGGACGTGGAGCTGGAGGGCGACAAGGCGGCGGTGGACCGGCTCACCGAGACGAAGGCGCTGGGGCTGTAACCGGCTCCTGGTCGATCACCGTGCGCGGCACGGGAGTTGCGGCGGGTGCGCGGCGGGTCCACAGCAGTGCGCCCGCCGTCAGGCCGAGCAGCGCGGGCAGCCAGGCCGCCGCCCCGGCCGGCAGGGCGCTCGCCACCATGCTGCCGCAGGCTCCGGCGAGTTGCAGGGCGAGGGACTGCACGGACAGGGCCGTGGCGCGTCCCGAGCTGTCGGTGCGGCGGTGCAGGAACTCGCTGACGCTGGGGCTCGCCGCGCCGATGCCCACGTAGACCAGGAGATAGCCGAGCGCGGCCGGGGCGGCGAGGTCCACCGCCGCGGTGACGCAGAGCAGGGCGATGCCGAGGACGGCGGCGAACTCGCCGACGAGGACGGCCCGTTCGCCGCTGCGGGTGAGGCGGGCGACGAGCGGTGCGAGGCGGTTGCCGAGGGCGGTGCCGCAGAATCCGGCGCAGGCGAGGACCGCGTAGAGCACGGCGCCGCCGTCGGCGCTGCCGGTGAGGTCGGCGGCGCGGCCGGGGGTGAGCAGTTCGACGACGCCGATCGCGCTGCCGACGGCGGCGGCGGTCAGCACGACGCGGCGCACCAGGGCGTCCCGCGCGGTGTGCTTGACGCCGGAGGCGATGGTGCCGGGGATGCCGGCGAGGACGCCGCGCAGGGTGGCGGGCGGGCGCGGGGGTTCGGGCAGGGCGACCATGACGTAGCCGACGTAGAGGGCGCTGATGAGCGCGCCGAGCACCAGGGGCACGGCGAGCGTCGGCACTCCGGTGGCGGCTTCGAGGCGGCCGTCGCGGTCGAGCAGCCAGGGGCCGAGGCCGCCGCACAGGGTGCCGAGGGCGAGGGCGGCGGCTCCGGCGGCGCCGCCGCGGGCGAGGCCGGGGCGCAGTTCGGCGTCGGGGCCTTCGTGGGCCTGCACGGTGTCGACGTACCAGGCTTCGGCGGGGCCGCTGTTGAGGGCGCGGGCGGCGCCCTTGAGCGCCATGGCGAGGACCAGGACCCAGACGGTGGTGCCGAACGCGGTCAGGGCGAGGGCGGCGGCGGTGAGCACGCCGGACGCGGCGAGGACGGCGCGGCGGCCGAGGACGTCGGAGAGGCCCCCGGTGGGCAGTTCGAGGGCGGCGGCGGTCAGGGAGTGCACGGCGAAGAGGGCGGCGATGGCGGCGAGGGACACGCCGCGCTCGGTCAGCAGCAGTACCTGGACGGGGACGCAGAGGCCGACGGGCAGCCAGAACAGGAACGACACCGCGCTGTAGCGGCGCCGGGCGGTGAGCGGGTCGAGGACCATCGCGGTCAGCCTCTCATCGGGAACGCGTACAGGTGGACGCCGACCATTTCGCGGCCCTCGGGGTCCGCGGTCCTGCCGTGCTCGGTGTACCGGGCGACGACGGCGTGCAACTCGGCGGTCATGTCCTTGAGTTCGTCCGGGGTGAGCCGGGCCATGAAGTCGGAGCTGTCGTGCGCGTCCTGCCACTCGGCGCTCCATCCGGCGCGCTGTTCGAGGAAGCGCAGGTAGTGGTCGCGGCGCTGGTCGTACATGACGCGGGACAGGGCGGTGTGGGCGGCGGCGCCCTCCGGGCTGTCCCGGAAGTCCTTGCTCTCGATGCGGAGTGTCTCCTGGGCGGCCTGCCACCAGCGCTCCCGCGCGTCGCCGCCCTCGCGGCGCTCGGCCTCCTCGATCAGCCCGTGCTCGGCGAGCTTGCGCAGGTGGTAGCTGACCAGGGAGACGGCCGTGCCGTCGTCGAGGTCGTCCACGAGCTGGGAGGCGGTGGCGGTCCCGCGCATCTTCAGGGCTCCGTAGAGCCGCATGCGCAGGGGGTGGCCGAAGGCCTTGAGGGTGGCGAGGTCCGCGATGCGGCGTGGCTCTGACATACCTCGACCGTAGATGCGCAAGAAATGTTGCGCAACAAAAATTGCGCAACAGATGCTTCGTGAATTCGCAGGGGGTCAGTCCCGCCGCAGCCGGTACGCGCTCAGGGCGAGCCCGAGTTCCACGAGGTCGGCCGGGCGCGCGAGGCTGCGCCCGGTCAGCTGCTCGCAGCGGCGCAGCCGGTTGAGCACGGTGTTGCGGTGGCAGTAGAGGCGGGCGGCGGCGCGCTGCGCGGAGCCGTCGCAGTCCAGCCAGACGGTCAGGGTGTCGAGCAGGAGGCCGCGGTCGGCGGGCGGCAGGACGAGCAGCGGGCCGAGCACCCGGTCGGCGAGGAGCCGGCCCAGTCCGGGGGCGGCGGCGACGAGGGCGGCGGGCAGTTCGTCGTCGAGGAGCACGGTGCCGCCGGCCGCGGGGCAGATGCGCAGGGCGGTCTCGGCGAGCCGCCGGGCGGCGCCGACCGCGGCGAGGCCGTCGACGGCGGGGCTGACCCCGATCCGCAGTCCCGGGACGCGGTCCGTCGTCGCGCGGCAGGCGGCGGCGAGTCCGGCGCTGGTCCGGTCCGTGAGGGGGACGATGCCGCGCCGCCCGTCGGGGCCCGGGTGCCACACCGCCCGCGGTTCGCCGGGCAGCACGGGCGGCGCGCCCGGCCCGCCCGCGACGAGCACCACCGCGTACCGGCCCCGCTCGGGCAGGTTCAACTCGGCGGCGGCCGCGGGCAGATCGGCGATGCGCGTGGCGCCGTCGAGGAGGGCGGCGGCTCTCAGGCGGCGCCGGTTGTCGCGCCGCCAGGTCAGTTCGCGCTCGGCCTGCCGGTAGGCGTCGGCCACGCAGGCGCAGTGCTCGTCGACGAAGCCACGGACGTCGGCGGCGAGGTGGACGAGCAGGTGGGCGTCCTCGGGCCGCTGGACGGTGACCTCGTCGATCAGGGCGTGCCAGATCAGGGCGCCGCCGAGCCGGAAGGCGTGCAGCACGGCGTCGAGCGGCAGGCCGGACGCGGCGCGCTCGGCACCGATCCGGGCCGAGCAGGCGCGGGCGGCCGGGCGCGAGCGGGCCGGGTCGAGCAGGGAGCCGACGCTGTGCCGCAGCGAGCGCTGCACCTCCCGGCGCACCTCGGCGGGGTCGGCCTCGATCGCGGCGCGGTAGGCGGGCTCCCGCTCCCGCAGCTGTGCCACCAGCCGGTCGGTGAGCGCGGGGAGCCGGCCCATCAGCGGGAGCGCCGCGCGACGCAGCACTCCCACCGCCGCGGGCGTGGTGGCGGGCTTGGGGCGTACGAGGTGCGCGGGCATCGGTCCTCCACGGTTCGGCTCGCGCCGGGGCGCGGCGGCTCCGCCCCGGGCCCGCAGAATGGCATACCGTCCAGTCGGTCTCCAGCCCCCGGAAGAAAACGATGCGGTACGGGGATGTGGCGGGCGGCGCGCGGTCCCCGGCGACGGGGGCCGGTCAGGAGGCGGTGGCGGGGCGTTCCGCGCGGTGCACGAGCCGGGCCAGCTCGACGCGCGAGCGTACGCCGAGCTGGGCGAAGACGTTGCGCAGGTGGTGGTCCACGGTGCGCGGGCTCACCGAGAGGCGGCGGGCGACCTCGCGGTTGGTGTCGCCCTCGGCGACGCAGTGCGCGATGCGCAGTTGCTGCGGGGTCAGCTCGGCCAGTTCCGGGCTGGGCCGACCGTAGCCGGGCGCCTCGCCGGTGGCCCGCAGTTCGGCGGCCGTCTGCGCGGCCCAGACCGAAGCGCCGCACCGCTCGAAGGCGACCAGGGCGTCGCGCAGCAGCACCCTGGCGCGGGCCGGTCTGCGGGTGCGGCGCAGCCACTTGCCGTACAGGGCGGCGGTGCGGGCCCGCTCGAAGTCGCCGCCGCCCGTGCGGTCGTGGCGGGCCAGGGCCTCGCCGAAGCGGTCGTCGCCGGGGTCGAGGAGGGCCTGGCAGCGGGCGAGTTGGGCCGGGGCCTGCGGGTCGTATCCGCGCTCGGCCCACACGGCGAACTCCGCGACGGCCTCGCGGGCCCCGCCCGGCTCACCCGCCGCGGCCGCCGCCTCCACGAGGCAGGGCACGGCGAGCATCCGCACCGCGAAGTGGCCGCCGCGCGGCCCCGGCCCGGTCAGCGGGGCGAGCCGGGCCGTCGCCTCGGCGGCCCGGCCGCGCGCCAGATCGGCCCGGGCCAGCGCCCACTGGGCGAGCGTCGCCGTCTGTACGAGGCCGTGCCGGTCGGCGATGTGCTGGGCGGCCGAGGCGTGCCGGGCGACGATGCCGGTGTCGCTGTCCAGGGAGGCGACCAGGGCGAGGATGGCGTGCTGGCCCGCGACGAGGTTGCGCTGCCCGCCGGCGCGGGCGGTGGCAAGCCCCTCCTCGGCGTGGGCGCGGGCGCGGGCGTGGCGTCCCGAGCGCAGTTCTCCGTAGGCGAGCAGTTCCAGGGCCCGGGGCACTTCGGGCGCCGCGTCCCGGGCGCGGGCCGCGGCGAGCGCCCTGCTGCCGATCCGGCAGGCGGCGTCGACCCGCCCGGCGACGAGGGCGGCGGCTCCGGCCCGCAGCAGCACGTCCGGCTCCCCCTCCTCGGCGCACGCGGCCCGCTCGACGACGCGGGCCAGGGCGGCCCGGCCGGCCAGGAAGCGCTCGCCGAGCGAGGCGGACATGCCGAGGCGGTAGTCGAGGACGGCGCCGGGTCCCGGCGGGATCCCCTGGACGCCGACGATCTCCCGGTACCCCTCCGCGTCGCCGAGCGCCCAGGTCGCTTCCGCCGCCGCGAGCCGGGCGTCGAGGGCCGGTCCCGGGGCGCTCTGCCCGGCGGCCAGCAGCAGGGACTCGCGGGCGTCGGCCACGGGTCCGTCGCGCAGCGCGAGCAGGCCGTGGACCAGCGCGGCCTGCCCGCGTACAGGGTCGGGGACCGCCGACTCGGCGGCCCGGTCGAGGAGTTCGCGGGCCCGCGCCGCTCGGCCCGCGCGCCGGTAGCGGTCGGCCGCCGCGACCAGACGGGCCGCCCGCACCGCCGGGTCCGGTGCGAGTCCGGCGGCGAGGGCCAGCGCCGTGGCCCGCTCCCCCGCGGGCGGGCCCGGCTCCGCCGCCGCGGCGGCCAGTTCGGCGCCGAGCCGTTCGTCCGGGTACGGCGTCGCGAGCACCCGGTGCAGCAGGCCCGCCGGGCGCTGCCGCTCCCCCGTGGCGGCCTCGGCCAGCAGACGGTGCGCCTCCCTGCGCCGGGCGGGCGGCTCCGCCGTGTACCGGGCGCGCGGGTCCGGCAGGCGCAGCCGTCCGTCGGCGTCGCGGGTCAGGCCCGCGCGTGCGGCGGCGTCCAGGGCGTGCGCGTCGAGTCCGGCGGCCGTCGCGGCCCGCAGCACGAGCCCCGCGTCGGCGCCGGGTCCCTCCGGGTCGGCCTCGTACGCGGCGGCGGTCAGCAACAGCACGCTCATGCCGGTCACCCGGACCACGCTAGACGTGCGCCGTCCCGCACCCGACACCGATTGGTCCCGCCCCCAACCACCACGCGAGGACACTGTGCCCCCGCACAACCCTCTGGAGCGCGGCTCCGGTGGGGGCTGGTCGCGCAGTTCCCCGCGCCCCTGAGGCATGCGCTGACGCGCGGCCTCCCCTTGAGGCTGCGCTTCGCGCGCCTCCGAGGAAGGGCGGGTGGCGCGCCTCTGATGAGATGGCGCACGCAGTGCGCATCTCAGGGGCGCGGGGAACTGCGCGAGAAGCGGCCACCGGGCGCCAGCCGGGCGACAACCCGACAAAAGCGCAGGCCCACCCACCCGCAGGCCCGCACGGAGTGCTCAGCGCACCGGGCAACCAGCCTCGCGCAGGGAGGACTTCACCTCTCCGATGCGCAGGTCACCGAAGTGGAAGACGGACGCCGCGAGCACGGCATCGGCCCCCGCCGCGACGGCCGGCGCGAAGTGATCGAGACGCCCGGCGCCGCCCGAGGCGATCACCGGCACGGACACATGCTTGCGTACGGCCGAGATCATCTCCAGGTCGTACCCGTCCTTGGTGCCGTCGGCGTCCATCGAGTTGAGCAGAATCTCCCCGGCCCCCAGCTCGGCGGCCTGATGCGCCCACTCGACGGCGTCGATCCCGGCGGACCGCCGCCCGCCGTGCGTCGTCACCTCGAACGACCCGGACTCGGTGCGCCGCGCGTCCACGGAGAGGACCAGCACCTGCCGCCCGAACCGCTCGGCGATCTCCCGGATCAGCTCCGGCCGGGCGATGGCCGCCGTGTTGACGCCCACCTTGTCGGCCCCGGCGCGCAGCAGCTTGTCCACGTCCTCGGCGGTGCGCACACCGCCGCCCACGGTGAGCGGGATGAAGACCTGCTCGGCGGTGCGGCGCACCACGTCGTAGGTGGTCTCCCGGTTGCCGGAGGAGGCGGTGATGTCCAGGAACGTCAGCTCGTCGGCGCCCTCGGCGTCGTACACCTTCGCCATCTCGACGGGGTCGCCCGCGTCGCGCAGGTTCTGGAAGTTGACGCCCTTGACGACCCGCCCGTTGTCCACGTCGAGACACGGGATGACGCGTACCGCGAGGCTCACCGCGCGTCTCCTGTCTGCGGGCGGAACGCCTCGACCTCGACCTCCACGACCAGCGACGGGTCGACGAAGCCGGAGATGATCAGCATCGACGCGACGGGGCGGACGGTGTCGAACAGCTCCTTGTGGGCCCGGCCGACCTCGTCCACGTCCCGCGCGTGCGTGATGTACATGCGGGTGCGCACGACGTCGTCGCGGCCGAGGCCCAGCTCGCCCAGCGCCTCGATCGCCACGTTGAAGGCGTTCTTCGTCTGCTCGTACGGGCCGCCCTCGGAGATCACGCCGTTGACGACGGAGGTGCAGCCGGCGACCAGCACGAGACCGTTGGGGAGTTCGACGGTGCGGGCGTACCCGAACGCCTCCTCCCAGGGGGCACCGGACTGGGTCCGGCGGACGGCGTCGCTCATACGGAGACCGCCTCCAGCGCCTCCTCCAGCGTGAACGCCTTGGCGTACAGCGCCTTGCCGACGATGGAGCCCTCGACGCCCAGCGGCACCAGCTCGGCGATGGCGCGCAGGTCGTCGAGGGAGGAGACGCCGCCGGAGGCGACGACCGGGCGGTCCGTGGCCGCGCACACGTTCTTCAGCAGCTCCAGGTTCGGGCCCTGGAGCGTGCCGTCCTTGGCGATGTCGGTGACGACATAGCGGGAGCAGCCCTCGGAGTTGAGGCGCTCCAGGGTCTCGTAGAGGTCGCCGCCGTCGCGGGTCCAGCCGCGGCCGCGCAGCGTGGTGCCGCGCACGTCGAGGCCGACGGCGATCTTGTCGCCGTGCTCGGCGATGACCTTGGCGACCCACTCGGGGGTCTCCAGGGCAGCGGTGCCGAGGTTGACGCGGGTGCAGCCGGTGGCGAGGGCGGCGGCGAGCGTGTCGTCGTCGCGGATGCCGCCGGACAGCTCCACCTTGATGTCCATGGCCTCGGTGACCTCGCGGATCAGCGCGCGGTTGTCGCCGGTGCCGAACGCGGCGTCGAGGTCGACCAGGTGCAGCCACTCGGCGCCGGAGGACTGCCAGGCGAGGGCGGCCTCCAGCGGGGAGCCGTAGGAGGTCTCGGAGCCGGACTCGCCATGGACAAGGCGGACCGCCTGGCCGTCACGGACGTCGACCGCGGGGAGGAGTTCGAGCTTGCTCATGGTCAAAGGGTTCCGATCCAGTTCTTCAACAGCTGGGCTCCGGCGTCGCCGGACTTCTCGGGGTGGAACTGCGTCGCCCACAGCGCGCCGTTCTCGACGGCGGCCACGAAGGGCTCGCCGTGGGTCGACCAGGTGACCTTGGGGGCACGGATATGGGGGTTCTTGACCTCCATGTCCCAGTGCTGGACGGCGTAACTGTGCACGAAGTAGAAGCGCTCGTCGCTGCCGACACCCGCGAACAGCTCGCTGTCCTCGGGTGCGTCGACGGTGTTCCAGCCCATGTGCGGGACGACGTCGGCCTTCAGCGGTTCGACGACGCCGGGCCATTCGTCGAGGCCCTCGGCCTCGACGCCGTGCTCGATGCCTCGCGCGAACAGGATCTGCATGCCGACGCAGATGCCCATCACGGGCCGCCCGCCGGACAGCCGGCGCCCGACGATCCAGTCGCCGCGCGCCTCCTTCAGCCCGTTCATGCAGGCGGCGAAGGCGCCCACGCCGGGGACGAGGAGGCCGTCGGCGTTCATCGCCCTGTCGTAGTCGCGGGTGATCTCGACGTCGGCGCCCGCGCGGGCGAGGGCGCGCTCGGCGGAGCGCACGTTCCCGAAGCCGTAGTCGAAGACGACAACTTTTTTGTCTGTCATGGCCGTCAGTTCCAGTAGTCGAGCCGCAGCACGCCCGCGACGAGGCACAGGCCGGCGCTGATCGACAGCAGGGTGATGAGGCTCTTGCCCATGCCCTGCTTGGTGAACGAGATGATGCCGCCGACCAGGAAGAGGCCGACGAGGATGAGGACGGTCGCGAGGCCGTTCATGACTAGAGGGCACCCTTCGTCGAGGGGAGGATGCCGGCCGCGCGCGGGTCGCGCTCGGAGGCGTAGCGCAGCGCGCGGGCGAGGGCCTTGAACTGGCACTCCACGATGTGGTGCGCGTTGCGCCCGTACGGTACGTGGACGTGGAGGGCGATCTGCGCCTGCGCGACGAACGACTCCAGGATGTGCCGGGTCATCGTCGTGTCGTACTCGCCGATCATCGGCGCCATCTTCTCGGGCTCGGTGTGCACGAGGTAGGGGCGGCCGGAGAGGTCGACGGTGACCTGGGCGAGCGACTCGTCCAGCGGGACGGTGCAGTTGCCGAAGCGGTAGATGCCGACCTTGTCGCCGAGCGCCTGCTTGAAGGCGGCGCCGAGGGCGAGGGCGGTGTCCTCGATGGTGTGGTGCGAGTCGATGTGCAGGTCGCCCTCGGTCTTGACCGTGAGGTCGAAGAGGCCGTGGCGGCCGAGCTGGTCGAGCATGTGGTCGTAGAAGCCGACCCCCGTCGACACGTCGACCTTGCCGCTGCCGTCGAGGTCGATCTCGACGAGGACCGAGGTCTCCTTGGTCGTACGTTCTACGCGTCCTACGCGGCTCATGCGCCGAACTCCTTCTTCACTTCACGGGCCGCGTCCAGGAACGCGTCGTTCTCTTCGGGGGTGCCGACCGACATGCGCAGCCGTCCCGGCACTCCGTTGTCACGGATCAGGACGCCGCGGTCGAGGATGAACCGCCAGACGGCGTGCGGGTCGTCGAAGACGCCGAACTGGATGAAGTTGGCGTCGGCGACGGTCACGTCGAAGCCGAGCCCCTTCAGCTCCTCGACCACGCGGTCGCGCTCGGCCTTCAGCTGCTCGACGTACTGGAGCAGGGTGTCGGTGTACTCCAGGGCGGCGAGCGCCGTCGCCTGGTTGACGGCCGACAGGTGGTAGGGCAGGCGCACCAGCTGGACCGCGTCGACCACGGCCGGGTCGGCGGCGAGGTAGCCGAGGCGCAGGCCCGCGGCGCCGAACGCCTTCGACATGGTGCGCGAGACGACGAGGTTCGGGCGGCCCTCGATCAGTTCGAGCAGGGAGGCGCCGTGGCTGAACTCGGTGTACGCCTCGTCGACGATCACCATGGCGTCCCGGCCGGCCGCCTCGTACAGCGCGAGGACGTCCTCGCGGGCCACGGCGTTGCCGGTGGGGTTGTTGGGGCTGGTGATGAAGACGACGCTGGGGCGGTGGGTGCGGATCGCCTCGACGGCGCCGGGCACGTCCAGCGAGAAGTCGTCCTTGCGCGGGGCGCTGACCCAGCCGGTGTTGGTGCCGCGGGCGAGCAGCGGGTGCATCGAGTACGAGGGCTCGAAGCCGAGGGCGGTGCGGCCGGGGCCGCCGAACGCCTGGAGGAGCTGCTGGAGCACCTCGTTCGACCCGTTGGCCGCCCAGACCTGTTCGTACGTGACCTCGTGGCCGGTCGTACGGGTCAGGTACCGGGCCAGCTCGGTGCGCAGCTCCACCGCGTCCCGGTCGGGGTAGCGGTTGAGGGTGCGGGCCGCGTCCGCGACCCGCTCGGCGATGCGCGCGACGAGCGGCTCGGGCAGCGGGTACGGGTTCTCGTTCGTGTTCAGCCGGACGGCGACGTCGAGCTGGGGCGCGCCGTAAGGGGACTTGCCGCGCAGTTCGTCGCGTACGGGAAGGTCGTCGATGTGCGTCACTTGTCCGTCGGCACCTTCCATCCGAAGCGGGCCTTGACGGCGGCGCCGTGCGCGGGCAGGTCCTCGGCCTCGGCCAGCGTCACCACGGTGTGGGCGACCTCGGCGAGAGCGTCCTTCGTGTAGTCGACGATGTGGATGCCGCGCAGGAAGGACTGGACGGACAGGCCGGAGGAGTGGCAGGCGCAGCCGCCGGTCGGCAGGACGTGGTTGGACCCGGCGGCGTAGTCCCCGAGGGAGACCGGCGCCCACGGGCCGACGAAGATCGCGCCCGCGTTCTTCACGCGCTGGGCTCGGGCGGCGGCGTCCGCCGTCTGGATCTCCAGGTGCTCGGCGCCGTACGCGTCGACGACCTTGAGGCAGTCGTCGAGCGAGTCCACGAGGACGATCGCGGACTGCTCGCCCTTGAGGGCGGGCAGGATGCGGTCCTCGACGTGCTTGGTCGCGGCGACCTGCGGCGCCAGCTCGCGCTCGACGGCGGCGGCCAGCTCCTCGCTGTCGGTGACGAGGACGGCGGCGGCCAGCGGGTCGTGCTCGGCCTGGCTGATCAGGTCGGAGGCGACGTGCGCCGGGTCGGCGGTGGCGTCGGCGAGGACCGCGATCTCGGTCGGGCCGGCCTCGGCGTCGATGCCGATCCGGCCGGTGAAGTAGCGCTTGGCGGCGGCGACCCAGATGTTCCCCGGGCCGGTCACCATGTTCGCGGGCGGGCAGGACTCGGTGCCGTACGCGAACATCGCGACGGCGGTGGCGCCGCCCGCCGCGTACACCTCGTCGACGCCGAGCAGCGCGCAGGCCGCCAGGATCGTCGGGTGCGGCAGGCCGCCGAACTCCTTCTGCGGCGGGGAGGCGAGCGCGATCGACTCGACGCCGGCCTCCTGCGCCGGTACGGCGTTCATGATCACGGACGACGGGTAGACGGACCGGCCGCCGGGCGCGTACAGGCCGACGCGCTCGACCGGCACCCACTTCTCGGTGACCGAGCCACCGGGCACGACCTGCGTGGTGTGGCCGGTACGGCGCTGCTCGCGGTGGACGACGCGGGCCCGGCGGATGGACTCCTCCAGGGCCGCGCGGACGGCCGGGTCGAGGTCGGCGAGGGCCTTGGCCAGGGCCTCGGCCGGCACCCGCACCGACTCCAGCGTCACTCCGTCGAACTTCTCCCCGTACTCGATCAGCGCCGCGTCGCCGCGATGATGCACGTCCTCGCAGATCGGACGCACCTTCTCCAGGGCGGCCGAGACGTCGAAGTCGGCTCGGGGCAGCAGCGAGCGCAGGGCCTGGCCCTCGGGGAGGGCGGCGCCGCGCAGATCGATTCGAGAGATCACGCACCAATTCTCTCAGACGCGCCTTTGCCGCCGGTCGCCCGTATCAGTGACTGATACACGTGCGGTTTCGGCCGATGTTCGGGGACCGGAGGAAGACCTTCACCCCTGGCGTTCAAGCTGTCACCGAGCGGGCATGACCGGTCGTACACAACCTGTGAGCGGCAGATGCCGATGGGACGCGCGCAACGCCCGGGACGTGCCGGCGCGACGGAACGTGAGGACGTACGGGGAGGCAGGACAGGCGTGGTCGACGGGACGACGGCCTGCGGCGGCGATGGCGACGTGCCGGACGGGCTGACCGCGGCGGAGGTGGGGATGTGGCAGGCGTTCCGCAATGGAAGCCTCTACGACCTGCGGTCGGGCCGCATGGACGCCGACGATCCGCACGGCGGGCACCCCTGGGGGCCTGAGCGCAGCGTGCGCGGGCGGATCGTGGCGTGGCTGCTGCTCGACGGTCCGCCGGCCCTGGACGGCCGGGTGTCGTCGCTGAAGCTCCAGGGCGTGCAGATCACGGACACGCTCGATCTCGCGGGGGGCACGATCGAGCCGTACGTGGAGCTGAAGGACTGCCGCTTCGAGAAGGAGGTGCTGCTGCCGGAGGCGCACTTCACCACGCTGCGGCTGGTGAACTGCTCGGTGCCGCGTCTGGAGGCCGCCCGGGTGCACACCGAGGGCGATCTGCATCTGGCCCGCTCCCGGTTCCACACCGGCGTCCGGCTCACCGACGCGCACATCGGCACGGACCTGCTGCTCAACCAGGCGGTGGCGTTCCGCGACCGGACCGGCAAGTCGATCGCCGGGGACGGGATGTCGGTCGGCCAGGACCTCCAGGCCGAGATGCTGGAGACGCACGGCGAGCTGAGCCTGCGCGGCGCGACCGTGGGCGTCTCGCTGTCCCTGCGCGGCAGCCGGCTGAGCAACACGCACGGGCGGCGCGCGCTGAACGCCCCGCAGCTGACGGTCGAGCGCACCCTGTACCTGACCCCCGCCGGGGTGGGGGGCAACCCGCTCCAGTCCAACGGCACCCCGGCCCGCGGCACCCGGGTGCAGCGGTTCGAGTGCGTGGGCGGCCTGCGCCTCGACGACGGGCGCTTCGGCGACGCCATCGACCTGGAAGCGGCCCGCTTCACGCTCCAACACGACCAGGAGCTGTCCCTGCGCCGCGTCCAGACCCCCGAGCTGCGCTTCACCGGGGAGCGGCCGGAGCGCGGTGTCGTCGTGCTGAGCGGCGCGAGGGTCGTCAATCTGGTCGACAAGGCGACGAGCTGGCCGCTCGCGGGGCAGTTCCGGGTCAGCGGCTTCACGTACGAGAACCTGATCCCGATCGGCGCCTTCCCGCTGCGCCGCAGGCTGTGCTGGCTCTCCGACGCCACGCCCGAGTACCGGCCCGAGCCGTACGAGCAGCTCGCCACCATCCTGCGCAACAGCGGGGAGGACGCCGACGCCCGCGAGGTGCTGCTCGCCAAGCAGCGCCGGCGCCGCGAGACGCTGCCGGTGGCGGCCAAGGTATGGGGCTACATGCAGGACTGGACGGTCGCCTACGGGTACCGGCCGGGCCGGGCCGCCGTCTGGATGGCCGTGCTCTGGGCGGTCAGCGCGGTCGCCTTCAGCCGTGCCCACCATCCGCCGATACAGCCGGGCCAGGGCCCGCGCTGGGACCCGGCCCTCTTCGCCCTCGACCTGCTGCTCCCGGTGATCGACCTGGGGCAGGAGCACAGTTGGCGGCTCACCGACGGCTGGCAGTGGCTGGCGGCCGTCCTGATCATGCTCGGCTGGATCCTGGCCACCACAGTGGCAGCGGGCGCCACCCGCCTGCTCCGCAGGAACTAGCCCCGCCGGCACGGGGCGAGCGCTCATCGGGCCCGCACCCCGGCCCCACCCGCCCGGCACGGTCACAGCCCGACCCGTGACCACGACCCCGCCCCAAACCGTTACCCACCCACAAGCAACCATGGCCCCCCAGAGCCCGTCATCCCAGGGCAGCGACAAGGCCCGCCGAAAAGGAGGACGCGGACATGCCCCTGCTCCGCGCCCTCATCCGCACAGCCCGCATGATCCGCCACACGGCGTCCCTGGCCGAAGGCCTCCCCCCGGACGACGACATCCTCCTCGACGCCCCCGACGCCCGCCTCGCCACCGCCCTGGCCGCCGCGGGCCACACCGAGTACGGCCCGGCCGCGAAGCTCCTCGCCCACACCCGCGAGGCCGCCGAGTGGGAGAACCGCGACCGGTACGTCCAGCGCCTCGCCGCCTTCGCCGCCGCCCGCCCCGAATGGTTCACGGCCTGGCAGTCGGCGGCCCCGCACGACCCCGACCTGCTCCTGGTCAAGGCGGAGGTCGCGGTGGCCCGCGCCTTCGGCTCCCCGGCCCGCGCCGAACTGCTCCGCGACGTCACCCCGCTGATCCTGGCCGCGGCCGACGCCGACCGCAGCGACCCGGTCCCCTGGCGCCTCGCCCTGGACCACGCCCGCGGCGCGAACGCCCCGCACACCGTCTTCGAGGAGCTGTGGGCCCAGGCGGTGCGCCGCTCCACGCACCACTACGGCTGCCACGTCGCGGCCCTGCAGTACCTGTCGGCCGCCTGGTACGGCTCGCACGCGGAGTGCTTCGACTTCGCCGAGCGCGCCGCCGAGGACGCGCTGCCCGGCTCCCTGCTCCAGGCCCTCCCGGCCCGCGCCGCCTTCGCCTATCTCACCGATCAGTCCCCGCGCGGCATCCCGCGGGCCCGCCTGGACGCGGCGGCCGATCTCGCCGTCGGGCTCTCGGCCACGTACGACGGCGCGGACCCCTGGCCCGCCGAGGTGCGCAATCTGCTGGCCTGCGTCCTGATCCAGCTCGAACGCTGGCAGGACGCCCTGGACCAGCTGCGGCTCATCGGCCCGTACGCGACCTCGTTCCCCTGGGACCGGCTCTCCGACGACCCGCTGGGCGAGTTTCTGCACCTGCGCGACGGCGTCCGTCTGGAGGTCGCGGCGGCGCTCCCGCTGCTCGGCGGCGAGCGGACCTCCGGCGACCATTACTCTTGACCGTCGTGACCACCGTCCGGCTTCCGCTCTTCCCGCTCAACTCGGTGCTGTTCCCCGGGCTCGTGCTCCCGCTGAACATCTTCGAGGAGCGTTACCGCGCCCTGATGCGCGACCTGCTGAAGGACTCTCCTTCCGGGCCCGCCGACTCCGACGACCCCGACGACGACCCGGCCGTCTCCGACGAGCCCCGCAACTTCGTGGTCGTGGCGATCCGCGACGGCCACGAGGTCGCGCCGAGCGCCGCCGGCATGCCGGACGACCTCACCACGAAGGAGGCCGGCGCGGGCCCGGCGGCGGGCTTCGGCGACGACCCGATCAGCTCCTTCCACACCGTCGGCTGCATCGCCGACGCGGCGACGATCCGCGAGCGCGCCGACGGCAGCTTCGAGGTGCTCGCGACCGGCACCCAGCGCGTCGAGCTGCACTCGGTGGACGCCTCGGGCCCGTACCTCACCGCGGAGGTGGAGGTGCTGCCGGACGACGACGGCGACGAGGCGGGAGCCCTGGCCGAGGGCGTGCTGCGCGCGTTCCGGTCGTACCAGAAGCGGCTCGCCGGGGCCCGCGAGCGGACCCTGACCACGGGCGCGGAGCTGCCGGACGAGCCGTCGGTGGTGTCCTACCTGGTCGCCGCGGCCGCGGTGCTCGACGTACCGACGCGGCAGCGGCTCCTGGAGGCCGGTGACGTGGCGTCCCGGCTGCGCGAGGAGCTGAAGCTGCTGCGCGCCGAGACGGCGATCATCCGGCATCTGCCGTCGCTGCCCGCGACGGACCTCACCAGACAGGCGACCAGCCTCAACTGACCCGAAGGGCACGGCACGTTGGCGAAGAAGTCCAAGAAGCAGCAGCAGTCCGGCGGTACTCCGGCGACGGTCGCGCTGACGGCCGCGGGCACCGCCTTCACCGTGCACTCCTACGAGCACGACCCGGCCCATCCCAGTTACGGCGAGGAGGCGGCCGAGGCGATGGGCGTCTCCCCCGACCGGGTCTTCAAGACGCTCGTCGCGGACGTCGACGGCCGGCTCACCGTCGCCGTCGTCCCGGTGGCGGGCCAGCTCGACCTGAAGGCGCTCGCGGCGGCGGTCGGCGGCAAGCGGGCCGCGATGGCCGACCCGGCGCTCGCCGAGCGCACCACGGGCTACGTACGCGGTGGCATCTCCCCGCTCGGGCAGCGCAAGAAGCTGCCGACGGTCATCGACGCGTCGGCCGCGGAGCACCCGACCATCTGTGTGTCGGCGGGCCGCCGCGGCCTGGAGGTCGAACTGGCCGCCGCGGATCTGGCGGCGCTCACCGGCGCGGTGCTCGCGCCCGTCGGGCGTGCGTGACCCCTCGACGGACCGCGCCGCTTCGGCTAAGCACCAAGGACATGTCGAAGAGGACGCGCAAGCGCAAGTGGCGGATCAAGAAGGGCAAGGCCAATCACGGGCGCAGGCCCGCCTGACGTTCAGTGCCTCGCACAGCCGGCCGGGGACGCGGTCCGTCGACCGTGTCCCCGGCCGGGCTCGCGCCGGTCACATCGAGGAGCCCTGGGCCTCCGGTCCCGGCGCCGCGTCCGTGCCCCGCGGCGCGTAGTACTCCGCGTACGGGTCGGGGTCGCGGGGGCCGAACAGTCCGGTGAGCGCGAGGTGGACGACCATCGCGGCCAGCGGCCACGCGAGCAGCGCGCCCTTGGCCTTCAGTTCGAGGGGCGCGTCGAACACGACGCCCTTGCCGACCTCCTTGGCGTGGGCGGCGACGTCCCGCGTCGGTCCCAGCCAGATCCCGAACCGCCAGGCGAGCACCCCGCCGAGCAGCGCGCCCAGCGCGAGCGCCACGACGATCCCGATGCCGCCGCGCCGCCGCCACAGGAAGACGAGCAGGGCGGTCACGGCGCCGAACGCCAGTCCGAGCAGCGCGAACGTGCCGTCGATCCCGATGGCCTGCTCGCCCTCGCTGTCCTTGAGGTAGACGGCCGTGCTGTCGGAGACGAGCGGGACGCGCGGCGCGAGCCACAGCCACAGGACGCCGAGGAGCAGCCCGAACAGGGCGACACCGACGAACACGACGACGGCCTCGCGCAGCTCGGCCTTCAGTCCTGGCCCGTCCTCGCGTGCCGGGGACGGCGCGGGCGGCGGCAGATGCCCGGCCATCGGGTCCGGGGCCTGCCACGGGTTTCCGTGCCCGTTGTCGTCCGGGGGTTGATGCGGCGGCGGTGTCAGCGGTGCGGTCACCCTGCCATCGTGCCAGGCGTGTCGGCCGGGCGCGTCACCGGACGGCCGCCCGACGGTACGCCCAGGTCGCCACGGCCAGCGAGGCGACGCCGACGGCGGCACAGACGCCCAGGTCGAGCAGGACGGCGGCCCAGTCGGGGTGGTCGCCGAAGGTGCGGGCGAAGGCCTCGACGCCGTACGTGGACGGCAGCAGATCGCGGGCGTAGCGCACCGCTTCGGGCATCCGGTCGGCGGGCAGCACGCCGAGCAGCAGCGCCGCGGACATGCCCAACTGGCCGAGCAGGGTGGCCAGTTCCGGCCGGGGCGCGAGCAGTCCGAGCGCGGCGCCGAGTCCGGCGAGGGCGGCCCCGGCGAGCGGGATCACGGCGGCGAGCACCCACAGATGGGCGAGCGGCAGATCGAACATGGCGCAGCCGACGACCGCGGTGACCAGGGTGCCCGGCACGGTGAACGACGCGTACGCGCCCGCCGCGCCCAGGACCACGGAGGCGGGCGGCACCGGCAGCGTCGCGTAGTGGTCGAGTCCGCCGGCGGCGCGCAGCTGGCCAAAGTACTGGGCCAGCAGGTTCAGCGCGACGAACGCCACGACCAGCACGGCGGACCCGGCGACGACGGCCTGCGCCTCGCGGCCGCCCTCGTCGACGACGCCCCGCATCAGGATCATGATCCCGATGGACTGGAAGGTCGCCACGAAGAGCAGCGGGATCCGGGCCACCCGGGCCCGGGAGAGCTGGGCGCGGTAGACGGCGGCGAGGGACGGCAGGAACCGGGCCCGTGGCGCGAGCCCGTCCTCGCCGCGGCCGGCGCCGGGGTCGGCGGTGACGGCCGGTTCCACGGCCCGGACCGCGTCGGCGGATACGACACTCATGCCTTCACCAGGCCCTTCACGCCGCTGCGGCTGCCGCCGAGCGCCAAGTACACGTCCTCCAGGCTCGGGGTGGCGAGCGTGAAGTCGTCGAGGAAGTCGAAGGCCGGGCCGCCGGTGACGGCGGCGACGGCGCGGCGGGCCTCGTCGGGGGCGAGCCGCAGCGACCAGCGCCGCCCGGACTCGACGGCGTGCTCGCGCAGCCGTGCGACCTCGGCCAGCTCCGTCGGCGCCTCCTGGCGCCACACCAGCTCGACCCGCACCTCGCCGGCGACGCGCTCCTTGAGCCCGGCGGGGGTGTCGCAGGCGATGACGCGGCCCTGGTCCATCACGGCGACCCGGTCGAGGACGGTCTCGGCCTCGATGACGTTGTGGGTGACGAGCAGCACGGTGGCGCCGCGCTCGGCGCGTCTGCGGTCCACGGCCGCCCAGACGGCCCGGCGGGCGACAGGGTCCATGCCGGTGGTGGGCTCGTCGAGCACGAGCAGCGGCCGCTCGCCGACGAGGACGGCGGCGAAGCAGGCGAGCCGCCGCTGCCCGCCGGAGAGCTTCTTGAGCGGCCGCCCGGCGATGGCGGCGATGCCCAGTTCGTCGAGGACGTCGTCGCGCTCGGCCCGGGCGTCCTTGAGGCTGAGCCCGCGCAGCCGCCCGGTGGTCTCGGCGGCGAGGGAGACGGTGAGCTCGTCGAGGGCGGTCGACTCCTGGCCGAGGTAGGCGAGGATCCGCGAGGCCCGCTCCGGATGGCGCACGATGTCGTGCCCGAGGATCTCGACGCTTCCGGCGTCCGGCCGCATGAGCCCGGTCAGCTGTCGTACGAGGGTGGACTTGCCGGCGCCGTTCGGCCCGAGCAGGCCGAAGATCTCGCCGCGCGCGATGTCGAGCCGGACCTCGTCGGTGGCCCGCACCGCGGGCGTCCCGGGCGTCCCACGCCGCCCGCGCGAGGCCGGATACGTCTTCCGCAGCCCGCGCACCGAGCACACGACGGCACCCCTGTCATGCTCCAGGGCGGGCTCACCGGTGCGCGTACTCACGAGGAACGAGAGTACGGGGTCGGAGGCCGCACATTGCGCGCGGGTGCGGCAAAAAGCGCCCTGAAGGGGCGCGGGGAACGGCGCGACCAGCCACAACGCACCCGCGGACGGCACTCGGCGCCGACACGGCAGACGGCAAGGCGCACCCGGCGCTCAATCCCCCGCGGCAGCGTGCTCGGCACCGGTCCGCACATCGACCTCCCGCCAGAACCCGGCCCGGATCGCGTACCGGTCGTGTTCGTCGATCTGGTCGTCCTTGTGGGCGAGCAGCCCGAACCGCGCGGCGTACCGGAGCAGCTCGCCGTCGATGCGGTGCGGCACCCGGGGGTACATGGTCGACAGCTTCTGCAGCTGTGTCTGGTCGCCGAGGCGGCCCATCCAGCGCCGGGCGAACACCTGCCCCACCTCGTACGGGTCGCCGCCGACCGTGGTGATGTCCTCCTCGCGGTCGGCCCAGCGCTGCTCGGCGGTGGTGAGCTGGGCCAGGGTCGGCAGCGACGCGGAATCCGGGGGCTCGCCGCCCCCGCCGGGCCGCTCGACCCAGCCCTTGTCGGAGGACCAGCGCAGCGTCGCGTTGGCCGGGTGCTGCGCGGGCTGGGTGCCGGGCGCGCGCAGGGCGGCCAGGTCCTTCGGGGTGGGGACGCCCTTGACGGCGCCGGAGCGGTCCTCGGGGTCGCTCTCGGCCCGCTCGGCGCGCTCGGCGGGGGCGTGCTGGACGAGCGGCGCGTCGGCGTCCCGGTCGGCGAGGCGCCCGGCGGCGGCCGGCGCGGACTCGGGCAGCGGCGCGGAGAGGATCGCGGCGATCTCGGGGCGCGGGGCGGGCGGCGGGGCGCAGATGCCGCCGAGTTCCTTGGCGCGGACGGCCTTGGTGATCCAGGTCCGGTCGAGCACCCGCCGCTCGTCGGCCTCGGCGACCAGGTCCTCGGACTGGTTGTAGTCGCCGTCGGCGGCCTGGACGGCCCACAGGTGGACGGCGACGCCGTGCTCCTTGGCGGCCATCATGCCGGGCAGCAGATCGCCGTCGCCGGTGACCAGGACGACGTCGGAGCAGGCCCGGTTGCGCGCCAGCTCGGTCAGCTCGGCGTGCATGGCGGCGTCGACGCCCTTCTGCGCCCAGCGTCCGTCGCTGCGGGTCAGGGCGCCGAGCCGGACGGTGACCCGGGGCATCACGCGCAGCCTGCGGTGTTCGGGCTGCGGAACCCGGTCGGGGGCGCCGTCGAACCAGTAGATGCGCAGCAGCTGGCGCTCGGTCTCGGACTCGGCGCGCTCGCGCAGCCCCTGGATGAGGGCGGTGTGGTCGACATGGATCCGGGACCGGGAGGGCTCGCCCGCGAGGAGACTCGCGGCAGCACCCAGCAGATACCCGGCGTCCACCAGGACGATGCAACGGTCCATGCGGTCCACCCTCTTTCGCCGACACGCCCGTGCGTTCGCTTCGGGTTTCCTTCGAGTCTGCCCGACAGCGCGGGCCTTAACGGCCCGAACTCGATCTTCGGCGTGGCGGAAGCCGTGAAGGTGGCGCGAACCGGACCCGATCCCTGGATCACACACGGTAATAGTCCGAAATGCGGTCTTGTTCCCGCTATGTGAATCTGAAACCGGCCCTGGCCCCTAGTTCCCCCGCAGGAGGCAATCACCATGGCCAAGAACCGCAAGCAGAACCGCAATCAGCAGCAGAAGTCGGCAGAGCCGCAGGAGCAGGCCCGGTCGTCGGCCATGGAGGCCGAGGCGAAGTCGGCCGTCCAGGCCACACCGGGGGATGTGGCCCGCAAGCACCGCGAGCGCCGCTTCGGGCACAACTGACGTTCGCCGCGGGACCGTCGCGGCACGGCGAGGGCCGCACCCGGTAGTCCGGGTGCGGCCCTCGCACAGTCGTGTCAGCCCGCCAGGCAGGACGGGCCGAGCAGCACCTTCAGATCGCCGTAGAGCGCCGGGTCCGGCTTGACCCGGTGCCGGTCGAGCCGGAGGACCGTGGTCTTGCGCGGGCCCTGGAGCTTGATCCGCACCTCGCTGTCGCCCCGGTGGTTGGAGAGGATCTCACCGAGGCGGCTGACCATCGGCGGGGTCACCTTCAGGGCGGGGATGGTGAGGATCACCGGCGCGTTCGGGCCCGCGTTCGACAGGTCGGGGACCTGCATCTCCATGGCGACCAGACGCGGCACGTCCTCGCGCTTGTCGAGCCGGCCCTTGACGAAGACGACCGCGTCCTCGACGAGCTGGGTGGACACCAGCTGATAGGTGGCCGGGAAGAACATGCACTCGATGGAACCGGCGAGGTCCTCGACGGTGGCGATCGCCCAGGCGTTGCCCTGCTTGGTCATCTTGCGCTGGAGGCCCGAGATGATGCCGCCGACCGTGACGACCGCGCCGTCACCGAAGTCACCGCCGGTGAGCTGCCCGATGCCCGCGTCCGCCTTGTCGGAGAGCACGTGCTCCAGGCCGAACAGCGGGTGGTCGGAGACGTACAGGCCGAGCATCTCGCGCTCCTGGGCGAGCAGGTAGGTCTTGTCCCACTCGTCGGTGGAGAACTCGACGTCGAGCCCGAAGCCCGGGGCGTCGCTCTCCTCGTCGGCGCCGCCGAAGAGGTCGAACTGCCCTTCCGCTTCCTTCCTCTTGACCGCCACGACGTTGTCGATCATCGGCTCGTACTGCGCGGTGAGGCCCTTGCGGGTGTGCCCCATCTCGTCGAACGCGCCCGCCTTGATCAGCGATTCGGTCGTCCTCTTGTTGCACGCCGCCGCCTCGACCTTGTCGAGGTAGTCGGGGAACGAGGAGTACTTCCCCTTCGCCTTGCGCGAGCGGATGATCGCGTCCACGACGTTCGTACCGACGTTGCGGACCGCCTCCAGGCCGAAGAGGATCACGTCGTCGCCCTGGGCGGCGAAGTTGTGCACCGACTCGTTCACGTTCGGCGGGAGGACCTTGATCTTCATGCGCCGGCACTCGTTGAGATAGACGGCCGACTTGTCCTTGTCGTCCTTCACCGAGGTGAGCAGCGCCGCCATGTACTCGGCCGGGTAGTTCGCCTTCAGGTACGCGGTCCAGTAGGTGACCAGGCCGTACGCGGAGGAGTGCGCCTTGTTGAACGCGTATCCGGCGAAGGGCACCAGGACGTCCCACAGGGCCTGGATCGCCGCGTCGGAGAAGCCGTTCTTCCGGGCGCCCTCCTGGAAGATGGTGAAGTTCTTCGCCAGTTCCTCGGGCTTCTTCTTGCCCATCACGCGGCGCAGGATGTCGGCCTCGCCGAGCGAGTACCCGGCGACGATCTGGGCGGCCTTCTGCACCTGCTCCTGGTACACGATGAGGCCGTAGGTAAGGCCCAGCGTCTCCTTCAGGGGCTCTTCGAGCTCCGGGTGGATCGGCGTGATCTCCTGCCGGCCGTTCTTGCGCTCGGCGTAGTTGGTGTGCGAGTTCATGCCCATCGGGCCCGGCCGGTACAGGGCCGACACGGCGGAAATGTCCTCGAAGTTGTCGGGCTGCATCTGGCGGAGCAGCGAGCGCATCGGCCCGCCGTCGAACTGGAAGACGCCGAGCGTGTCACCGCGGCAGAGCAGTTCGTACGTCTTGGGGTCGTCCAGCGGCACGGACAGGAGCTCCAGCTTCTTGCCCTTGTTGGCCTCCACCATCTTCACGGCGTCGTCCATGATCGTCAGGTTCCTGAGGCCCAGGAAGTCCATCTTGATCAGGCCGAGCGACTCGCACTGCGGGTAGTCCCACTGCGTGATGGTCACGCCGTCGGTGTGCCGGGTCCACAGCGGGGCGTGGTCGACGATCGGCTCGCTGGACATGATGACGCCGGCGGCGTGCACGCCCATCTGGCGGACCAGGCCCTCGACGCCCTTGGCGGTGTCGATGACCTTCTTCACGTCCGGCTCGTTCTCGTACATCCCGCGGATCTCGCCCGCCTCGCTGTAGCGCGGGTGCGAGGGGTTGGTGATGCCGTCGAGGTCGATGCCCTTGCCGAGGACGTCGGCGGGCATCGCCTTGGTGAGGCGGTCGCCCATCGCGTACGGGTAGCCGAGCACGCGCGCGGAGTCCTTGATCGCGTTCTTGGCCTTGATCTTGCCGTAGGTGCCGATCATGGCGACCTTGTCGGCGCCGTACTTCTCGGTCACGTACCTGATCACTTCGACGCGCCTGCGCTCGTCGAAGTCGATGTCGACGTCGGGCATGGAGACGCGCTCGGGGTTGAGGAACCGCTCGAAGATCAGTCCGTGCTCGATCGGGTCGAGGTCGGTGATGCCCATGGCGTACGCGACGATCGAGCCGGCCGCGGAGCCACGGCCGGGGCCCACCGCGATGCCGTTGTTCTTCGCCCACATGATGAAGTCGGCGACCACCAGGAAGTACCCGGGGAACCCCATCTGGATGATGATGTCCATCTCGTACTCGGCCTGCTTCTGCCGGTCCTCGGGGACACCGCCGGGGAAGCGGCGCGCCATGCCGCGGCGCACCTCCTCCTTGAACCAGGTGGTGTTGGTGTAGCCCTCCTCGGGGATCTCGAACTTCGGCATGAGGTCGCGCTTCTCGAACATGCCGGTGGTGTCGATCTGCTCGGCGACCAGCAGGGTGTTGCGGCAGCCCTCCTGCCAGGCGTCCGAGGAGTCGATGGCGTACATCTCGTCGGTCGACTTCAGGTAGTAGCCCGTGCCGTCGAACCGGAAGCGGTCCGGGTCCGAGAGGTTCTTGCCGGTCTGGATGCAGAGCAGGGCGTCGTGCGCGACGGACTCGTGGGAGTACGTGTAGTGCGAGTCGTTCGTCACCAGGGGCGGGATGCCGAGCTTCTTGCCGATCTCGAGGAGGCCGTCGCGGACCCGGCGCTCGATCTCGATGCCGTGGTCCATCAGCTCCAGGAAGTACCGGTCCTTGCCGAAGATGTCCTGGTACTCCGAGGCCGCCTTCAGGGCCTCGTCGAACTGGCCGAGGCGCAGCCGGGTCTGCAGCTCACCGGAGGGACAGCCGGTGGAGGCGATCAGGCCCTCGCTCCACTGGGAGATCGTCTCCTTGTCCATGCGCGGCCACTTCTGCAGCCAGCCCTCGGCGTACGCGTCCGAGGACAGCTTGAACAGGTTGTGCAGGCCCGTCTTGTTCGCCGCCCAGATCGTCTTGTGCGTATAACCACCCGAACCGGACACGTCGTCGCGCTTCTGGTGCGGCTGACCCCACTGGATCTTCCGCTTGTTGCGCCGCGACTCCGGGGCGACGTACGCCTCGATGCCGATGATCGGCGTGACGCCCGCCTTCTGCGCGGAGTGGAAGAAGTCGTACGCCCCGTGCAGGTTGCCGTGGTCGGACATCGCGATGTGCGTCATGCCCATCTCGTTGCACGCGTTGAACATGTCCTTCAGCCGCGCGGCACCGTCCAGCAGCGAGTACTGGGTGTGGACGTGCAGGTGCGTGAAGGGCGGCTTTGACACGGTGGGGGCCTCCGATGGAAAACGCGCGGCGACGGTCTGGGGACAGCTTGGAAGTCTACGACCGACCGCTGACAACCGACGGGCACTCCGGAGTACGGTCGGGCGTTGGACAGGTCAGAACACCTGCCCTGCGTGTCACACAGCTCACGCACCATCTGCACCAGGAGGCACCCCGCGATGTCGGACCCGCAGCCCACCGCTGGAGAGCGCGGCGAGCAGATCCTCGCCGTCTTCGACACCGCGTTCGGCGAGCTGCTCGCCGCGGACCCCGCCGCCTTCCGGGTCAAGTTCCGCAAGATGGCGGCCTCGGCCTTCGCCTTCTACCGCGGGACGGCCTGCCTGTTCTACCAGGACCTGGAGCGTGAGCAGCACGGCGGCCCGTACCTGGACGACCGCACCAGCCGGGTGTGGATCCACGGCGACCTGCACGCGGAGAACTTCGGCACGTACATGGATGCGAACGGCCGGCTGGTCTTCAACGTGAACGACTTCGACGAGGCGTACGTGGGCCCCTTCACCTGGGACCTGAAGCGTTTCGCGGCCTCGGTGGCGCTGATCGGCTACGCGAAGGCGTTCAGCGACGAGCAGATCACCGGTCTGGTGCGCACGTACGCGTCGGCCTACCGCGAGCGGGTCCACTCGCTGGCCACCGGCGCGAAGAACGACGAGGTGCCGCCGTTCACCCTGGACACGGCCGAGGGCCCGCTGCTCGGCGCGCTGCGCGACGCCCGCTCGCGCACCCGCTTCGGGCTGCTCGACTCCATGACGGAGATCCGCGACTTCGAGCGCCGCTTCGCGCCCGGCGGCGGCTCCATCGAGCTGGACGCGGCGACCCGCTACAAGGTGCTCGCGGCCTTCGACGGCTATCTGGAGACACTGCCGGAGTCGTCGCTGGCCCGCCCGGACTCGTACCGCGTGAAGGACGTCGTCGGGCGCCGCGGCATCGGCATCGGCTCGGCGGGCCTGCCCTCGTACAACATCCTCCTGGAGGGCAACAGCGACGCCCTGGAGAACGATGTGGTGATCTACGTGAAGCAGGCCCAGACCCCGGCCGTCTCGCGCCACATCACGGACCCGGCGATCCGCGGCTACTTCCAGCACGAGGGGCACCGCACGGTCATCTCGCAGCGCGCGCTCCAGGCCCACGCGGACCCGTGGCTGGGCTGGACGGAGCTGAACGGCTCGGGGCAGCTGGTCGCCGAGGTCTCGCCGTACGCGGTGGACCTGGACTGGTCGGACATCGACGACCCGGAGGAGATCGACGCGGTCGTCGCCGACCTCGGCCGGGCCACGGCGACGATGCACGCGGCGGCCGACGACCAGTCCGGCGAGTCGCTGGTGCCGTTCTCCACGGAGCGCGCGATCGACGCGGCGATCGCCGCCGACGAGGACGGTTTCGCCGACCTCCTGGTCGACTTCGCGCACCGCTACGGCGCCCGCGCGCGGGAGGACCACCAGATCTTCGTGGACCTGTTCCGCAACGGCCGGATCCCCGGCCTCTGACACACAGCCACCCTTTAGGCATCGTTTACCGTCGGCCATGGCACACTCCTCGGCGATGGACGACATATCCGGGACCCAGCTCAAAGCCGTGCGCGCGGCGCTCTTCACGGCCGTGGCCGTGACGCTGTCCGCCGCGTCGCACGTGCTGCTGTCCCGGGCCCCGCTGCCGCTGCCGACGGTCGGCGCGATCGCCGCCGCCGTGTTCGTGATCGCGTACGCGCTCGCCGGACGTGAGCGCGGCTTCGGGCGGATCGCGGCGCTGCTGGTCCCGCTGGAGCTGGCCGCGGACACGGTCTTCACCACCGGGCAGCACGTCTGTTACGGGGCGGCGGGCGGCCCGGTCGCGGGTCCCCTGCGCTCGTTCGGCTTCGACGTGCTGTGCGCGGGGAACGTGGGCACGCCCCTGGCGCAGATGACCGGCGGCACCGGCAGGGCCGCCGGCCTGCTCGCGCACCCCGGACCTGCGGCCTCCTGGCTGCTGCTCGGCGCGCACGTCACGGTCGGACTGCTCGCGGCGCTGTGGCTGCGCCGCGGCGAGCAGGCGCTGGCCCAGTCGCTGCGCGCGCTGGCCGCGTTCGCGTTCCGGCCGCTGATCGTCGCCTGGGCCACGGTCACCGCGCATCTGGAGCCGGTGGCCGCCCGGCCCCGCCCGGCCGCCCCGGTGCCGGCCGCCCGCGTCCGGATCTGGGTGCACTCCGTGGGACGGCGCGGACCGCCGTGCCTGGCCGCCTGAGCCAGTACACGACAGTCCCCCTCATCCTTCACAGCTACGGAGTACGAACATCATGAGCAAGCGCAACAGCCAGCAGGCGAAGACGGCGGCCCGCGAGCGGCTGCGGATCGAGCGCGAGAAGCAGGCGAAGAAGGCGAAGGCGAAGCGGCAGGCGATCGTCGTGGGGTCCATCGTGGGTGTCCTCGCGATAGCCGGCGGCGTCGGCTACTTCGCGGTGCAGGCCATGAAGCCCTCCCACTGGGAGGAGGCCAAGGACGCGAAGAGCGCCGACGTCGTGGCGCCCGCCCACACCACCGGTACCAACGGCACGACCGTGGTGATCGGCAAGGACAGCGCGAAGAAGACCCTGAAGCTCTACGAGGACTCGCGCTGCCCGGTCTGCGCGGCCTTCGAGCAGACGGTCGGCTCGACCGTGCACAAGGACGTCGAGGACGGCAAGTTCAAGATCCAGTACATCGGCGCCACCTTCATCGACGGCGACGGCGGCGACAAGATCGGCTCCAACGGCGAGGGCTCCAAGAACGCGCTGAGCGCGCTCGGCGCGGCCCTGAACGTCAGCCAGGACGCCTTCCTCGACTACAAGACCGCCCTGTACTCGAAGAAGTACCACCCGGACGAGACCAAGGACGAGTTCAAGAGCGACGACTACCTGATCAAGGTCGCGAACACCGTGGACGCGCTGAAGGACAACAAGGCCTTCCAGAAGGACGTCCGGGACGGCACGTACGACAACTGGGCCATGAAGATGTCCAAGACGTTCGACTCGAACAAGGACGACGTGCGCGGTACCCCGTCCCTCGTCATGGACGGCAAGAAGCTCGTGGGCTCCGACGGCCAGAACGCCCCCATGACGGTGGCGGAGTTCAACACGGCGATCCAGAAGGCGCTCGCGGGCTGATCCGGCCGGGTCCCGTCTGACGTACCGCTGAAGGGCGGGCGAACTCTTCGGAGTTCGCCCGCCCTTGGCGCGTACCGGTCAGTAGTGTGCTCCTCCGTGACCAGTCGACTTCACGCAGATATCTCAACTCCGAGCCGCCGTACGGTGGTCAAGGCCGCGGCCGCCGGCGCCGCCCTCGCCGCCCCGCTGCTCGCGGCTCCCGTGGCACGGGCAGCCGACGGGCCCGCCTTCCTGCACGGCGTCGCGTCCGGCGACCCGCTCCCCGACGGCGTCCTGCTGTGGACGCGGGTGACGCCGACCGCCGAGGCCGTGCCCGGCTCCGGCAAGGGGCCCGACACCCCGGTGAGCTGGGAGATCGCCGAGGACCCGGCGTTCCGTACGGTGGTGGGCCGCGGCACCACGACGGCGAGCGCCGCGTCCGACCACACCGTGAAGGCGGATGTAAGGGGCCTGCGCCCGGCGAGCGCCTATTACTTCCGCTTCTTCACGGGCGACGCGTACTCGCCCGTGGGACGGACCAGGACCGCGCCCGCCGCCGACGCCCGCGAGGAGCTGCGCTTCGGCGTCGTGTCGTGCGCCAACTGGGAGGCCGGCTGGTTCTCCGCCTACCGTCACCTGGCCGCCCGCGCCGACCTGGACGCGGTCCTGCACCTCGGCGACTACCTCTACGAGTACAGGACCGGCGAGTACCCGTCGGCGCAGTACACCGTCCGCCCGCACCAGCCCGCCCACGAGATCGTCTCACTGGCCGACTACCGGACCCGGCACGGGGCGCACAAGACCGACGACGACGTACGGGCGATGCACGCGGCCCACCCGCTGGTGGCCATCTGGGACGACCACGAGTTCGCCAACGACGCCTGGTCGGGCGGCGCCGAGAACCACTCCCCCGACACCGAGGGCGCCTGGGCGGCCCGCAGGGACGCCGCCAAGCAGGCCTACTTCGAGTGGATGCCGGTGCGCCCGTCCATCGCGGGCACCGTCTACCGGCGGCTGCGCTTCGGCGCCCTGGCCGACCTGCACCTGCTGGACCTGAGATCGTTCCGCTCGCAGCAGGCGAGCGTCGGCAGCGGCGCCGTGGACGACCCCGGCCGCACGATCACCGGCCGCGCCCAGCTCGACTGGCTGAAGTCCGGGCTCGCCGCCTCGAACGCGCAGTGGAAGCTGGTCGGCACCTCGGTGATGATCTCGCCGGTCGCCTTCGGCTCCCTGCCGACCCATCTCCTCGCACCGCTCGCCGAGTTGCTCGGCCTGCCCAAGGAGGGCCTGGCCATCAACGTCGACCAGTGGGACGGCTACACGCACGACCGCAAGGAGCTGATCTCCCACCTGCGCGAACGCGGCATCAAGGACACCGTCTTCCTGACCGGCGACATCCACATGGCGTGGGCCAACGACGTCCCGGTGACCGCGGGCACCTACCCGCTCTCGCCGTCCGCGGCGACGGAGTTCGTGGTCACGTCCGTGACGTCCGACAACCTCGACGACATCCTGCACGTCGCGCCCGGCACGCTCTCCACGGTGGCCGAGGGCGCCGTCAAGGCGGCCAACCGGCACGTGAAGTGGCTCGACATGGACTCCCACGGCTACGGCGTCCTGGACGTCACCGCCGAGCGGGCGCAGATGGACTACTACGTGATCTCGGACCGGACCGACCGGAACGCCACGTCCGCCTGGGAACGCTCGTACCGCACGCGCACCGGCACCCAGAGGGCCGAACGCGCGGACGCGCCCGTGAAGTGACGTCCGCGCGGACCGGCTAGAGCGAGTCCAGGAAGCCGAGCGCCACCCGCCAGGTGGCCTCGGCGGCCTCCTCGTCGTAGTCCGGCAGTCCGGGGTCGGTGTAGAGGTGGCCGGCCCCGGGATAGCGGTAGATCTCGACGTCGGCGCCCGTGCGCCCCATCTGCAGGTACCAGGTGTTCAGCCAGTCGTCCGTCTCGAAGACGTCCGGCGAGGCGACGTGCAGCTGGACCGGCAGCTCGTCCACGGACGCGGTCTCCGCGATGTCCGACGTGCCGTGCACCAGCAGCAGCCCGCGGGCCTTCTCGTCGCCCAGCGCGAGGGTCTGCGCGATGGAGGCGCCCAGCGAGAAGCCCGCGTAGACCAGGCCCCGGTCGGAGTAGGGCGCGGCCGCGAGCACCGCCCGCTTCAGCAGTTCGTCCTTGCCGATCTCTTCCTTGAACTCCATGCCCTCCTCGACGGTGTCGAAGGTGCGGCCCTCGAAGAGATCGGGGGTCCACACCTCGTGACCGGCGGCGCGCAGCCGGTCGGCCGCGTCCTTCACGGCGGGCCGCAGACCGAACGTCGAGTGGAACAGCATGATGTTCATGCGTTCCATGGTGCCAGGAACGCCGCAGGTTAGGCGTGCCGGATCCCGGTTACGGTCCAAGGCATGGAGATGGAGAACGTACTGCGCCCGGTGATCGTGATCGGTGGCTCGGTCCTCATCACCCTCCTCGTCGGGTGGGCTGTGGACCGGCTGCTGCAGCGCGCCGACCGACGCCACCACGAGACACCGCTGTGGGGCCTGCTGCGCCGCTGCAGACTGCCGCTCCAGTTCGTGCTCTGCGCGGCACTGCTGCGCGGCTCGTACGACCAGACGAAGCTCGCCAAGGAGCACTCCGCCGGGATCGGCCAGGCCCTCAGCCTGGTGCTCATCGGCGCCACCGCCTGGCTGATCATCCGGGTCGCCGCGGTGATCGTCGAGTCGTCCTACGCCCGTTATGCCGCCGTCCACCGCGATCCCGCCCGGGTCCGCCGGGTGCGCACCCAGGTCGCCCTCATCCAGCGCGTCGTCACGGCCGTGGTCGGCGTGGTGGCGGTCGCGGCGATGCTGCTGACCTTCCCCGCGTTCCGCGCCGCCGGCGCCTCGCTGCTGGCCTCGGCCGGCATCCTCGGCATCGTCGCCGGTGTCGCCGCCCAGTCCACGCTCGGCAACCTCTTCGCCGGGCTGCAGATCGCCTTCGGCGACATGGTCCGCATCGGGGACACGGTCGTGGTGGACGGCGAGTGGGGCACGGTCGAGGAGATCACCCTCACCTTCCTCGCCGTCCGCACCTGGGACGAGCGCCGGATCACCATGCCCGTGTCGTACTTCACGTCGAAGCCGTTCGAGAACTGGTCCCGCGGCGGCGCCCAGATGACCGGCACCGTCTTCTTCCACCTCGACCACAGCGCGCCCCTGCACGAGATGCGCGAGCGGCTGCGCGACATCCTCGGCGAGTGCGCCGCCTGGGACGGCCGCGACTGGGGGCTGGCCGTCACCGACACCACGCCCTCCACGATGCAGGTCCGCGCCCTGGTCACGGCCAAGGACGCCGACGACATCTGGACGGTGCGGGTCACGGTCCGCGAGCAGATGCTGCGCTGGCTGACCGAGAAGCACCCGTACGCGCTGCCGCGCATCAACACGGCGACGGCGCTGCTCGCCCCCGACGAGGCCATGGAGGCCTTCTCCGGCCACATCCTGTCCCGCGACGGCAAGGCCCCACGCACCGGCCGCGGCTGACGATCGCCGTCCCCGCGCCCCTGAAGGCCGCGCGCAGCGCATGCCTTCAGGGGCGCGGGGAACTGCGCGACCAGCCACGACGAGAGCCGCGCGTGACGACTTGTTTTCAGGGGCGCGGGGAACTCCGCGAGAAGCGGCCACCGGCCCGCGCCCGAAGAACCACCCCGAAGCGCGGGGAACCACGACACCCCGCCACCCCCGGCAGGGCTAGCGCAGACTCCGTACATCCAGCTGCCGCAGCACCCGATCCACGACCTCCGGATTGGCCCCGGGCTCACTGCGCGCGGCCAGCACCTCATGCCGCGCGGCCGACATCATCTCGGCCTGGATCCGCCGCACCCGCTTGATCCGCGTATACCGCTTGGCCTGCGTCTCGCGCCGCTCCTCGGCCCCCATCTCGGGATTGATGCGCAGCCCGATGTCGTACGCCCGGCGCAGCATCTGCTCCTGCACCTCGGCCGGCAGCTCCTCGACCTCCTCGATCTCCTTGTACCGCCGCTTCGCGGCCTTCGCGGCGCGCAGCGCCAGCTCCTTCTCGTACTCCTGCTCGGCCTCGGTGTCGGCGCGCACGTTCAGCTTCGTCACCAGCCAGGGCAGGCTCAGTCCCTGGAGCACGAGGGTCGCCATGATGACGCCGAAGGCGATGAAGACGATCTCGTCGCGGTCGGGGAAGGCCGAACCGTCGTCCATGGTCAGCGGGATGGCGAGGGCCAGCGCCACCGACGCCACCCCGCGCATCCCGGACCACCACATGACGACGGTCTCCCGCCAGCTCAGCGGGATGTCCTCGTCGAAGTCGCGACGCGCGTGCATCCGTTTCGTCACCCAGGTCATCGGCGCGAGCCACAGCAGCCGTACGACGATGACGACGGCGACGACCGCGGCCGACCAGCCCAGCATCTCGCCCCAGCGGCCCTGCGCGGTCCTGATGACGTTGTGCACCTCCAGGCCGATCAGTCCGAAGGCGACACCGGTGACGAGGGTGTCGACGACGTCCCAGAAGGCGCGGCCGGTGAGCCGGGTGAGCACGTCATCGGCGTCGAAGGCGTGTTCGGCGAGGAAGATCGCCGTGGTCAGGACGGCGAGCACGCCCGAGCCCTTGAGCTCCTCGGCGAGGACGTACGAGGCGTACGGGATGAGGAGGGTCAGGCCGATCTGGAGGGTGGCGTCGCCGAGGTAGCCCATGAGCTTGTTGGCGGCCCAGCCGAGCCCGAACCCGACGGCGATCGCGACGACGGCGGAGAGTACGAGGTCGAAGGCGGCCCGGGGCAGGGAGAAGGTGCCGCTGACGGCGGCGGCGATGGCGACGTGGTAGAGCACGATCGCCGTCACGTCGTTGAACAGCCCCTCGCCCTCCAGGATCGACACCATCCGCCGGGGCAGCCCGAGTTGGCCCGCGACGGCGGTCGCGGCGACCGGGTCGGGCGGCGCCACCAGCGCGCCGAGCGCGACGGCCGCGGCGAGCGACAGACCGGGCACCACGGCGTTCGCGACGAAGGCGACGCCGGCCGTGGTGACGAAGACGAGGGCGACGGCGAGCAGGAAGATGGGCCGCTTGTTGGCCGCGAACTGCCGCCAGGACGTGCGGTGCACGGCCGCGTAGAGCAGCGGCGGCAGCACGAGGGGCAGGATCAGGTCGGGGTCGATGTCGACGTTCGGCACGGCCCGGATCAGGGCGAGCACGATGCCGAGCAGGGTCATCAGGATCGGCGCGGGCAGCTTGAGCCGGTCGCCGAGCGGCACGCTCAGGACGGCCCCGAGCAGCAGCACGAACAGCAGGGCCAATTGATCCACGGATGCTCCGACCAGGCTCGACGATCATGTGGGTACCGTCGTCCAGGGTGCCACGCGATCCGGGGCAGAACGGCTCGAAAGCGGTGCGGGGCGCACCGATTCGAGCGGCGGCGAACCCGGTCCCGAGCCGGACCGGGCCGCGCCCGGGCTCAGCGGATCGACTTGCGCATCGCCCGGTGCGGAATCCCGGCGTCCGGGAACTCCGGGCCGTAGACCTCGTACCCGAGCCGCTCGTAGAAGCCCAGCGCGTGGGTCTGGGCGTGCAGATCGACGGCCGAGAGCCCGCGGTCCCGGGCGGCGTCCTCGATGGCGCCGACCAGGGCGGCGCCCACTCCGAGGCCCCGGGCGGCCTTGGCCACGGCGAGGCGGCCGAGGGCGCCGACGTCCTCGGCCCCGCCGTTCTTCACCGCGGCGGCCTCGCCGGTCAGCAGCCGGCCGGTGCCGAGCGCGGTCCCGTCCTCCCGGACGGCCAGCACGTGCACGGCGTCCGTGTCGTACGCGTCGTACTCCAGCTCCTGCGGCACGCCCTGCTCGGTGACGAAGACGTCCCTGCGGACGGCGAAGCAGGCGGCCCGGTCCGTCTCGGACTCGGCGACGCGGAGGTCGTACGCGGCGCTCATGCGCTCTCCGCCCGGACCCGGTCCAGCGCCGTCTGGAGGTCGTCGGGGTACTCGCTCGCGAACTCGACCCACTGGCCGTCGGACGGGTGCTCGAACCCGAGGCGCACCGCGTGCAGCCACTGTCGGGTGATGCCGAGGCGCTTGGCGAGGGTGGGGTCGGCGCCGTACGTGAGGTCGCCGACGCACGGGTGCCGGTGCGCGGACATGTGCACCCGGATCTGGTGGGTGCGGCCCGTCTCCAGCTTGATGTCGAGCAGGGAAGCCGCGCGGAAGGCCTCGATGAGGTCGTAGTGCGTGACGGACGGCTTGCCGTCGGCGGTCACGGCCCACTTGTAGTCGTGGTTCGGGTGCCGGCCGATGGGGGCGTCGATCGTGCCACTCATCGGGTCGGGGTGGCCCTGCACGAGCGCGTGGTAGCGCTTGTCCGGGACGCGCTCCTTGAACTGGCGCTTCAGCGAGGTGTACGCGCGCTCGGACTTGGCGACGACCATCAGGCCGGAGGTGCCGACGTCGAGCCGGTGCACGATGCCCTGGCGCTCGGCGGCGCCCGACGTCGAGATCCGGTACCCGGCCGCGGCGAGGCCGCCGATCACGGTCGTGCCGGTCCAGCCGGGGCTGGGGTGGGCGGCGACGCCCACCGGCTTCACGATGACGACGATGTCGTCGTCGTCGTGCACGATCTCCATGCCCTCGACGGGCTCGGCGACGATCTGCACCGGGGCGGGCGCCTGCGGCATCTCCACCTCGAGCCAGGCCCCGCCGTGCACCCGCTCGGACTTGCCCACGACCGAGCCGTCGACCGTGACCTTCCCGGCGGCGGCGAGCTCGGCGGCCTTGGTGCGGGAGAAGCCGAACATGCGGGAGATGGCGGCGTCGACGCGCTCGCCCTCCAGGCCGTCGGGCACGGGCAGGGTTCGGATCTCGGGAATCGTGCTCACCCGTCGAGTATGCAGGAGCGCACCGACAGCCCCGAACCGCAGCCCTGCCACCAGGGCCGCGGTCAGTCCTTGTGGACGGTGCCGTCGGGGTCGATCCCGCGGAAGGACAGCAGCACGATCAGGATGCCGCCGCACACGATCGCGGAGTCGGCCAGATTGAACACCGGGTAGTGCTTCGGCGCGATGAAGTCCACGACGGCGCCCTCGAAGACACCGGGTGCCCGGAAGATCCGGTCGGTGAGATTGCCGAGCGCGCCGCCGAGCAGCAGCCCGAGCGCGATCGCCCACGGCGTGCTGTAGAGCTTCTTCGCGAGCCGCACGATGACGACGATCACCGCGGCCGCGATCACCGTGAAGACGATCGTGAAGGCCTCGCCCATGCCCCAGGCGGCGCCGGGGTTGCGGATCACTTCCAGCTGGAGCCAGTCGCCGAGGACCCGGATGGAGTCCTGGTGCTCCAGCTTCGCGACCACGATGAGCTTGCTCACGAGGTCGAGGGCGTACGCGAGCGCGGCCACGGCGAGCAGCACGACGAGCCGCCGCCTGCCCTTGGGCCGCTCGGCGGCGGCGGCCTGCTCGGGCTCGACCGCCCCCGTCTCAGAGGAATCCGGCGTACCGATGACGCGCTCCGCTTCTGCCACGTGAGTCCCTCAACCTAGTACCTGACTGGGGACGAGCGTACGGCACACGTGTGCGGCCGTACGAGGACGGTACGGCCACGACTCGGCTGCTTCTCGGCTGCGCGACGGGTGCTGACGCTCAGTAGCGCCGCTCCTGCTTCTGCTTGCACTCCACACACAGGGTGGCCCGCGGGAAGGCCTGCATGCGCGCCTTGCCGATGGGGTTCCCGCAGTTCTCGCAGAGCCCGTAGGTGCCGGCGTCGAGCCGCTCCAGCGCCCGCTCGGTCTGGAGCAGCATCTCGCGCGCGTTGGCCGCGAGCGCCATCTCGTGCTCACGCGTGATGTTCTTCGTGCCCGTGTCGGCGTCGTCGTCGCCCGCGCCGTCCCCGGAGTCCCGCATCAGGCCGGCGAGGCCCTCCTCGGCGGCGGCGATCTCGCTGCCGAGCCGCAGCACCTCGCTCTGCAGCTCGGCGCGCGCCTCCTCGACCTCGTCCGGGGTCCAGGGCTCCTCGCCGGGCCGGACCGCCAGCTCGCCGGGTTCGGCGGCGGCCGCCCGCGCCTTGGGAACCGCTTCGGGCTTCTTCGCGGCCGTGGCCGTCCCCTGTGTCTTCTTCGCAACCACTGTCGTGGCTCCCGTCGTCTTCGCGGCCTCGGCCGCGTCCTCGGCCGCGGAGGCGACCGCCTTCTTCGCCGCGCTCTTGCGCCCGGTGGCCTTCTTGGCGGTACCGGGCCTCGCCGTGCTCGCGGTGCCGTCCCCGGCACCGGTCCTCGTGCTCGTACGGGGCGCGGCCGCGGGTCGCTCGGTGCCCTCGGCGGCGCCGTCGGCCGCCGTGTCGGCGCCGGACGCGTTCTTCGCGGAGGCGGAGGTCGCCTTCGCGGTCTTCTTCGCCGCGCCCTTGGTGCTCTTCGTGGCCTTCTTGGCGGGCGCGGCGCTCTTCGCGCTCTTGGCGGGCGCGCTCTTCGCGGGCGCACTGTCCGCCGCCTCGGCCGTTTTGGCCACCTCGGCCGCCTTGGCCGCCTTCCTGGGCGCCGCGGTGTCCCCGGCCACCTCCGCCCGTGCGCTCTTCTTGCCCCCCACGTCCTTCCCGGCACCGCCGGAGGCAGTGGCGCGGGCCGCCCCGCCGGAGGCACCCGCGCCCGTCGATCTGCCGGACTCCGACTGCTGAACGGCGGTCTTCTTCGCCACCATGGCCGCGGCCCCTTCACATATTGTGATCTTGCTCGCGAATCGTGCTGGGACGATAAATCGACTCCAGGCCCGCGGCAACGGGACACCCGCCCCGATCCACCCCCTCCACCACGGTCCGGCGCCCGGCGCGCGACGAACCTGCAAGCGTTGTGCCCAGCTCCCCGACCGGTAATCCGCCCGCCGGCGGCCCACGCCGGGACCGGTCCGCGCGCGTGTCGCCATTCGGGTCACCCGACCCGGGCGGCGCGGCCCGCCGCGGACCCCGGGAAAACCGGTCTGCCGCCCCGTCCCGGGCGCCGTACACTGGG
The DNA here is from genome assembly GCF_040529335.1 of Streptomyces sp. HUAS MG91. GTDB lineage: Bacteria > Actinomycetota > Actinomycetes > Streptomycetales > Streptomycetaceae > Streptomyces > Streptomyces tabacisoli. Next base: position 2,297,237 of record NZ_CP159534.1, read on the forward strand.
CGGAGCGAAAAGCATGGATGGGGACGAGTAGCGGCGTACGCAGCCAGGAGCGACCCGGGGCCGGTGGAAGCCCGGGGGCGAGCGCGACGCGAAGATCACCCCGGAGCCGCCGGAAGAACGCCCAGGACGAGGTCCAGGGGCCGCTAGACCCGGCATCGCGACCCCAATGAGGGGGTTCGCCGGAGCACACGCTCCGGAGGGCCAAGGAGGGTGGTACCGCGGGAGCGCGCCGCACACGGCGTACGTCGCACGGCAGTGGCGGCAGGCTCTCGTCCCTCCGACGGAAGAAGGCAGATCCGCCGGAGGAAGACTGATGACGCAGTACCGCCAGGTGCCCGCCCAGGTCGACCTGCCCGCCCTCGAGCACGCGGTGCTCGACTTCTGGGACGAGCAGAAGATCTTCGCCAAGAGCCTGGAGCAGTCCGAAGGGCGCCCCGAGTGGGTGTTCTACGAGGGCCCGCCCACGGCCAACGGCATGCCGGGTGCCCACCACATCGAGGCCCGCGTCTTCAAGGACGTCTTCCCGCGCTTCCGCACCATGCGCGGCTACCACGTGGCGCGCAAGGCGGGCTGGGACTGCCACGGCCTCCCCGTGGAGCTGGCGGTCGAGAAGGAGCTGGGCTTCACCGGCAAGAAGGACATCGAGGCGTACGGCATCGCCGAGTTCAACGCCAAGTGCCGCGAGTCCGTGACCCGGCACACCGACGCCTTCTCCGACCTGACGACCCGCATGGGCTACTGGGTCGACCTCGACGACGCGTACCGCACCATGGACCCCGCCTACGTCGAGTCGGTGTGGTGGTCGCTGAAGGAGATCTTCAACAAGGGCCTGCTGGTCCAGGACCACCGTGTCGCCCCCTGGTGCCCGCGCTGCGGCACCGGCCTCTCCGACCACGAGCTGGCGCAGGGCTACGAGACGGTCGTCGACCCCTCGGTCTATGTCCGTTTCCCCCTCACCTCCGGTCCCCTGGCCGGTCAGGCCTCGCTGCTGATCTGGACGACGACCCCCTGGACGCTGGTGTCCAACACGGCGGTCGCCGCGCACCCCGAGGTCCGCTACGTCGTGGCGACCGACGGGACCGAGAAGCTGGTCGTCGCCGAGCCACTCGTCGAGAAGGCGCTCGGCGAGGGCTGGGAGACGACCGGCGAGTCCTTCACCGGCGCCGAGATGGAGCGCTGGAAGTACCAACGCCCGTTCGAGCTCGTCGAGTTCCCGGCCGAGGCCCACTTCGTGGTCAACGCCGAGTACGTGACGACCGAGGACGGCACGGGTCTGGTCCACCAGTCCCCCGCGTTCGGTGAGGACGACCTCAAGGTCTGCAAGGCGTACGGCCTCCCCGTCGTGAACCCGGTGCTGCCCGACGGCACCTTCACCCCCGACCTCCCCCTCGTGGGCGGCGTCTTCTTCAAGAAGGCGGACGAATCGCTGACCGAGGACCTCAAGGACCGCGGTCTGCTCTTCCGGCACCTGCCGTACGAGCACAGCTACCCGCACTGCTGGCGCTGCCACACCGCGCTCCTCTACTACGCGCAGCCGTCCTGGTACATCCGCACCACGGCCGTCAAGGACCGCCTCCTCCAGGAGAACGAGAAGACCAACTGGTTCCCGGAGACGGTCAAGCACGGCCGCTTCGGCGACTGGCTGACCAACAACATCGACTGGGCGCTGTCCCGCAACCGCTACTGGGGCACCCCGCTGCCGATCTGGCGCTGCGAGGAGGGCCACCTCACCTGCGTCGGCTCGCGCGCGGAGCTGTCCGAGCTGACCGGCACCGACCAGTCGCAGCTCGACCCGCACCGCCCGTACATCGACGACGTCACCTTCCCCTGCACCCACGAGGGCTGCCCGTCGACGGCGACGCGCGTGCCGGAGGTCATCGACGCCTGGTACGACTCGGGCTCGATGCCGTTCGCGCAGTGGGGCTACCCGTACCAGAACAAGGAACTGTTCGAGTCCCGGTACCCGGCGCAGTTCATCTCCGAGGCCATCGACCAGACGCGTGGGTGGTTCTACACGCTGATGGCGGTCGGCACGCTGGTCTTCGACAAGTCCTCGTACGAGAACGTGGTGTGCCTCGGCCACATCCTCGCCGAGGACGGCCGCAAGATGTCCAAGCACCTGGGCAACACGCTGGACCCGATCCCGCTGATGGACCGGCACGGCGCGGACGCGGTGCGCTGGTTCATGGCGGCCGGCGGCTCCCCGTGGGCGGCCCGCCGGGTCGGCCACGGCACCATCCAGGAGGTCGTCCGCAAGACGCTCCTCACGTACTGGAACACGGTCGCCTTCCAGGCCCTGTACGCCCGTACGTCCGAGTGGGCACCCAGCGAGGCGGACCCGGCCCCGGCCGACCGCACCGTACTGGACCGCTGGCTGCTGTCCGAGCTGCACCAGCTCACCGACGAGGTCACCAAGGCGCTCGAGGCGTACGACACCCAGCGCGCCGGCAAGCTGCTGTCCGCGTTCGTCGACGACCTCTCGAACTGGTACGTGCGCCGCTCGCGCCGCCGCTTCTGGCAGGGCGACAAGGCCGCGCTGCGCACCCTGCACGAGGTGGTCGTCACGGTCACCCAGCTGATGGCGCCGCTGACGCCGTTCATCTCCGAGCGGGTCTGGCAGGACCTGGTCGTCCCGGTCACCCCGGGCGCCCCGGAGTCCGTGCACCTGTCGTCGTGGCCGGAGGCCGACCTGTCGGCGATCGACCCGAGCCTGTCCACGCAGATGGCGCTGGTGCGCCGCCTGGTCGAGCTGGGCCGCGCCACGCGCGCGGAGTCGGGTGTCAAGACGCGCCAGCCGCTGTCCCGCGCGCTGGTGGCCGCCTCCGGCTTCGACACGCTCTCCCCCGAGCTGCACGCGCAGATCACGGAGGAGCTGAACGTGTCGTCGCTGGCCTCGCTCTCCGAGGTGGGCGGCAGCCTGGTCGACACGACCGCCAAGGCGAACTTCCGGGCGCTCGGCAAGCGCTTCGGCAAGCGCGTCCAGGACGTCGCGAAGGCCGTGGCGAACGCGGACGCGGCGGCGCTCTCCCTCGCCCTGCGCGAGGGCACGGCCTCGGTGGAGGTCGACGGCGAGAAGGTCGACCTGGCTCCCGACGAGGTCATCATCACCGAGACCCCGCGCGAGGGCTGGTCGGTGGCCTCCGACTCGGGGGCCACGGTCGCCCTCGACCTGGAGCTCACCGAGGAGCTGCGCCAGGCGGGCCTGGCCCGTGACGCGATCCGCCTGATCCAGGAGGCCCGCAAGAACAGCGGCCTGGACGTCGCGGACCGGATCGCCCTGCGCTGGACGTCCACGGACCCGGCGGTGATCTCGGCGCTGTCCGAGCACGCCGGCCTGATCGCCGACGAGGTCCTCGCAACGGACTTCGCCCAGGGCGAGGCGGACGCCGCCTACGGCGAGCCGTTCACGGACGAGGGCCTGAGCCTGGAGTTCCGCCTCCGCAAGGCGTAGTGCACCGTTCCCGGAGGGGCTGCCCGAACCATCGGGCAGCCCCTCCGGCGATTGAGGAGCGGGGTCCGGGGCGGAGCCCCGAGACAGCACCCCGTCACGCCCCCGGGCAACACAAAGACCTCGGCCCGGATCGCAGAAACGATCCGGGCCGAGGCCTGAATGAACGCCGACGCCTCTAGGGCGCTACAGCCGGGCTCAGTTGTCGTCCTCGTCGATGAGGAAACCGCGCATCGGCGACGGAGCCTGACCCATCGGCTGCGGGCCCTGCGGCCGCACCGGAGCCATCGGCTGCGTCATGGCGGGCGACATCTGCTGCTGGCCGCCGTACGACGGGCCACCGGCGGACGGGTTGCCACCCATGGTCTGGTTACCACCGTAGGAGGGGGCACCGGCACCGGCGGGAGCCATCGACGGCGCCGGGGACGGCGGCAGCGAGGCGGTGGCCGGGGTGCGCGGCGGAGCCAGCGAGTCGTCGGACTGGGACTCCAGCTGACGCAGCTGCGACTCCAGGTACGACTTCAGACGCGTGCGGTACTCGCGCTCGAAGCCGCGCAGGTCCTCGACCTTGCGCTCCAGCGTGGCGCGGGCGGACTCCAGGGAGCCCATCGCGACGCGGTGCTTCTCCTGCGCGTCCCGCTCCAGGGCGTCGGCCTTGGCACGGGCGTCACGCTCGAGACCCTCGGCGCGGCTGCGGGCCTCGCCGACGATCTTGTTGGCCTCGGAGCGGGCCTCGGCGATCGCCTGGTCGGCGGTCTGCTGGGCCAGCGAGAGGACACGGGCGGCGCTGTCGCCACCGGGGCCCTGACCGGGCTGCGGCATCTGCGGGCCGCCCATCGGACCGCCGCCGCCCATGGGGCCGCCCATCGGGCCGCCGAGCTGCGGCTGCTGGCCCATCGGACCCTGGCCCATCGGGCCGGGACCCTGCGGGCCGCCCTGCGGACCGTGGCCACCCGGACCGGCCGGAAGCTGCGGGGCACCGCTCGGCAGCTGCGGCGGACCACCCATGGGGCCGCCCATCTGCTGCTGCGGCGGGCCCGATATCCCGGCGGGCACCGGGGCGCCCGGGCCCCGCATGCCCTGCGGGGGACCCTGCTGGTCCTGCGGACCACCGGGGCCGTCGGGACCACCGGGGCCGCCGGGACCCTTGCGCATACCGCCCTGCTGCTGGTTCTGCGCGGCGGCACGCGTGGCCGCGGCCAGCTTGGCGCGCAGATCCTCGTTCTCACGCAGGAGACGGGTCAGTTCGGCTTCGACCTCATCGAGGAAGGCATCGACCTCGTCCTCGTCATAGCCTTCTCGGAGGCGGACGGTCGTGAACTGCTTGTTCCGCACGTCCTCGGGGGTCAGCGGCATCTCTTCACCTCAACGTTGTCGTCGGCATTCGGCAAGACCGTAGTTGACATCGCGCTCACAGCCCGCTCACGACAGTGATCAGGATATAGACGATGATCATCAGTACGAAGAAGGACAGGTCGAGCGCCACGCCCCCGAGACGCAGCGGCGGAATGAACCGCCGCAGAAGCTTGAGCGGTGGATCAGTGACAGTGTAGGTGGCCTCCAGAACGACCACCATCGCCTTGCCGGGTTGCCACGAGCGGGCGAACTGGAAGACATAGTCCATGACCAGCCGGAAGATCAGCACGATGAGGAAACACATCAGCGCGATGTAGACCACATCCAAAACCACGCCCATGTCGGTGGTTCCCTCTCCCCTGTGTCTCGTGCCTCATGACTAGTACCTAGCTAGTCGTTGAACTAGTGCTGCGTCTCAGCTCTGGTTGAAGAACCCGCCCTCTGCGATGCGGGCCTTGTCCTCCGCCGTGACATCGACGTTAGCAGGCGACAACAGGAACACCTTCTGCGTCACCCGCTCGATGCTTCCGTGCAGACCGAAGACGAGACCGGCGGCAAAGTCGACAAGTCGCTTCGCGTCGGTGTCGTCCATCTCCGTCAGATTCATGATCACCGGAGTGCCCTCACGGAAGTGTTCCCCGATGGTACGGGCCTCGTTGTAGGTCCGGGGGTGCAACGTGGTGATGCGGTAGGGCTCCCGCTCGGACACGACCTTGGGCATGATCACCGGTGCGTTCTTCTCCAGGCTCTGACGTTCAGGTGTGATGGATGCCACGGGGGCGATTCGTGCCGGACGTCCCGATTCAGCGCCGAGCGAAGCCGAGGGACGGACCGGCTCGCGCTGAGCGGGCGGCTGCACCACTCGTACCGGTTCGTCCTCTTCGATCACTGAACGCGCACTGTGTGACTGGTGCGACGGCTCGTGCCGCCGGCGGTCACGCTCGGGTTCCGGGTCGAGCTCGGGTTCGAAGTCGTCGTCGGGGTCGAACCCCCGGCCGTCGTACCCATCGTCCTCCACGAGGCCGAGGTAGACCGCCATCTTGCGCATCGCGCCGGCCATGCTCTGAGTCCTCCGCTCTGTGGTGGATCGGCTGACGTCAACCAAAATGCCCGCGATCCACGCGATCTCCCCGCCCATCAGCGAGAATGACCATATTTTCTGCTGTGGTCCGACTTCTTGGCGACGTTACCCGAGCCTCGGCCGGACACCGAGGACCGCCGTACCGACGCGCACATGTGTCGCTCCGGCCGCCACGGCCTGCTCGAGATCCGAACTCATCCCTGCCGAGACCATGTTCGCAGCCGGATGGGCCGCGCGCAGGGCAGTCGACAAATCCATGAGGCGCTCGAACGCCGCCTGTTGCCGGCCCGCGTAGTCCCCGGTGAGCGGCGCGACGGTCATCAGTCCGTCGAGCCGCAGCCCCGGCGCCTCGGCCACGCGCGCCGCCAACTCCTCCACTCCGCCCACTCCCACGCCACCGCGCTCGCCCCGGCCGTCCTCGTCGGCGTCGAGGGCGACCTGGATCAGGCAACCGAGCTCGCGCTCGGCCCGTACCGCCTCCTTGGACAGCGCCGTGACGAGCCTCGCCCGGTCCACGGACTGCACCAGATCGGCATAACCCACCACGGAACGCACCTTGTTGGTCTGCAACTGACCGACGAAGTGCCAGGTGAGCGGGAGGTCCGCGCACTCGGCCGCCTTGGGTGCGGCGTCCTGGTCACGGTTCTCGGCCACGTGCCGCACACCGAGCCCGGACAGGATCCGGACGTCGCTCGCGGGATAGGTCTTGGTGACCACGATGAGAGTGACGTCCTCGCGCTTGCGACCCGCGGCGGCGCAGGCGGCGGCGATACGTTCCTCCACCCGGGCCAGGTTCGCGGTGAGTTCGTCCTTACGTCCCTGAAGGTCCGTCATGTCGTTTCAGTCCAGCCAGACATAGCTCGCGAGGCGCCCGGTGGTGCGCTCGCGGCGGTACGAGAAGTGGTCGTGCGACTCCAGGGTGCACACCGGCGACGCGCGCCGGTCGTGCACTCCGAGCCTTTCGAGTTGCGCGTGCACACCGGCGGTCACATCGACGGCCGGAGTGCCCCAACTGGTCTCGGCGTACGCCGCCGGCTCGATCTCGGCGACCTCCGCCCGCATGTCGGCGGGGACTTCGTAGCAGCGCCCGCAGACCGCGGGCCCGGTGCGGGCGACGATCCGGCCCGGCTCCGCGCCGAGCTTCACCATCGCCCCGACCGCGGCGGGGACCACCCCCGCGACCATGCCGGGGCGTCCCGCGTGTGCGGCGGCAACGACTCCGGCGACGGGATCGGCGAGCAGCACCGGGGTGCAGTCCGCCGTGAGCACGGCGAGGGCGAGGCCGGGCCGTGCGGTGACCAGGGCGTCGACGCTCGGTACGGCGGCGTCCGTGGCCCAGGGCCCGTCCACCACCGCGACGTCGGGCCCGTGCACCTGGTTCATCCAGACGACCCGGGCCGGTTCGAGGCCGAGCTCCCGGGCGGCCAGCTCCCGGTTGCGGAGCACGGCGTCGCGGTCGTCGCCGACGGCCCCGCCGAGATTGAGCTCCTCGTACGGAGCGGCGCTCACCCCGCCCCACCGGTCGGTGAAGGCGAAGTGGGCGCCGCTTGCCGGGGACGCCGCTGGCACGGCGTCGAGCTGTCCTATCACTTCAGTGGTCCGAGCTTCCCGAGGTCACTTCAGGAAGTCCGGGACGTCCAGCTCCTCGGCCTGGCTGTCCGGGTAGGACGGCCGGGGCACGTGGGGCGGGGCGACCGGGGCCGACGGGGCCTCGTTCACCGGGGCGGGCTCGGCCGGCTCCGGCTTCAGCTCCTCGCGGGGCGTGACGCTGCCGAGGCTGCCGAAGGTCGGACGCGAGGGCTCGGCGGCCGACGCGGCACGGGCCGCCGCGGCCGGGTCCTCGCGCTTGACCGACGACGAGCTGATGACGTTCTCCCGCTTGGCCGGCGGCTGTCCGCCGTCGAAGCCGGCGGCGATCACCGTGACCCGCACCTCGTCGCCGAGGGCGTCGTCGATGACGGCACCGAAGATGATGTTCGCCTCGGGGTGCGCGGCCTCGCTGACCAGCTGCGCGGCCTCGTTGATCTCGAAGAGACCGAGGTCCGAGCCGCCGGAGATGGAGAGCAGCACACCGCGGGCGCCGTCGATGGACGCCTCCAGGAGCGGCGAGGAGATCGCCATCTCGGCCGCCGCCACCGCGCGGTCGTCGCCGCGGGCCGAGCCGATGCCCATGAGGGCGGAACCGGCTTCGGACATCACGGACTTGACGTCGGCGAAGTCGAGGTTGATCAGACCCGGGGTGGTGATCAGGTCGGTGATGCCCTGGACACCGGAGAGCAGGACCTGGTCCGCCGACTTGAACGCGTCGAGGACGGAGACCTGCCGGTCCGAGATGGACAGGAGCCGGTCGTTCGGAATGACGATGAGGGTGTCGACCTCTTCGCGGAGCTCGGCGATGCCGTCCTCCGCCTGGTTCGCCCGGCGCCGTCCCTCGAAGGTGAACGGGCGGGTGACCACGCCGATCGTGAGGGCGCCGAGCGAGCGTGCGATGTTGGCCACGACGGGCGCGCCGCCGGTGCCGGTGCCGCCGCCTTCACCGGCGGTGACGAAGACCATGTCGGCCCCCTTGAGGACCTCCTCGATCTCCTCGCGGTGGTCCTCGGCCGCCTTGCGGCCGACGGCCGGATTGGCTCCGGCGCCGAGTCCGCGGGTGAGTTCACGGCCGACGTCGAGCTTGACGTCCGCGTCGCTCATCAACAGGGCTTGCGCGTCGGTGTTGATGGCGATGAACTCGACGCCCTTGAGACCGACCTCGATCATCCGGTTGATGGCATTGACACCACCGCCGCCGACACCGATGACTTTGATGACTGCGAGGTAGTTCTGCGGTGCTGCCACGTCGAAGGCCTCTCGCCTCGAGTTACGTGTCGTCGCTCGCCTTCTGCGCTGCGACGACTGATGCCGAATTGGGGCGGTCCGGACTACTAGTTGACTACTAGTCGGCTGCCGACCCGAACCCTAACGCTGAAGTTTAGGGTTACCAGTGTGTCTGTTCCCTGGACTCTTCCGAACCTGACACTAAGTCGACAAGTGGCGCCCGTTCAACGAACACGCCGAACCTCCCGTTTTTCTTTTCACCCTATGTGATCAGCCGTAGCGCTGCCCAACCAGGGTGCTGGCCTGCGCTGATGTGCGTCAACTCCCCACTGACGCAGGGGCGGTGGGAACACTCACGTCGAAGTGCCGTGCCTTCGGAGCGGCTTTCATGAGAGCGGCGAGAGCGTGTACCTTCTGCGCGCTCTTCTCGCCGCTTCCCCAGACGACGGTCCGTCCGCCGGTGAGTTCCAGCGAGATGTCGTCGTAGGAACGGACCTTGACGGTCCGGGTGTCGCGCGCCACCGCGGCGGGCAGCAGGCCCGCGACCCGCACGGCTTCCCGGGTCAGACGCTCGGGGCCGAAACGGCGCAGACTGGCCGCCGCGCCCCGCTGATCGGGCGTCAATTCCAGTCGGGGAACGCCCTTCGGGGCCTTGTCGACCGTCGCGAAACGCACGCCTTCATGGTCGACTTCGACGAACTTGCCCGAATTTCGCTCGTCCGCGGCAATCAGAACCGGCTTGCGTTCCGTCACTTTCAGCCCGATTCCGTGCGGCCAGGAACGCACCACATCAACTGCGTCAATTCGGGGCAATTTCTGGCGCAGCCGGTCCGCAATGGCATCCGTGTCGACGGAAATCAGCGGGGCACCGACGGGAACGGCGGCCGCGTCGCGCACCTGGGCGGGCGTCAGGACCTCGGTTCCGGAGATCGTGACGCGCTCGACGCGCAGCCATTGCGAACCGTAGAGCGACCAGATGCTGCCCGCCCCGATCAGGACGAGCAGCACTCCGGTCACGATGAGCGTGCGGACGCTCGGACGACGGAAGCGGGGCGGGGGCGGGCCGGCCTCGTACGCCTCGGCGTCCTCTCGGTCCGTCACAGCCGATCCGGCCACGCTCGCTCCTTCTACGTCACTGGTGACGCGAGTTGATCGCCTCGTACACCATGCCGACGAGCAGGTCGTCGGCGTCCCTGCGGCCGAACTCGGACGCGGCGCGGGACATCTCGAACAGCCGGTGCGGATCGGCGAGCACGGGCAGTACGTTGCCCTGGATCCACTCCGGGGTCAGCTCCGCGTCGTCGACCAGCAGGCCGCCGCCTGCCTTGACCACCGGCTGGGCGTTGAGCCGCTGTTCGCCGTTGCCGATGGGCAGCGGGACGTAGGCGGCCGGGAGCCCGACGGCGGAGAGTTCGGCGACGGTCATCGCGCCCGCGCGGCAGAGCATCATGTCGGCCGCGGCGTACGCGAGGTCCATCCGGTCCACGTACGGTACCGGGATATAGGGGGGCATACCCGGCATCTGCTGAACCTGCGGCAGTTCGTTCTTGGGACCGACCACGTGCAGGATCTGGATGCCGGACCGCTGGAGCAGCGGGGCGACGCGCTGGACGACCTCGTTCAGCCGGCGGGCGCCCTGGGAGCCGCCGGAGACCAGCAGCGTCGGCAGGTTCGGGTCGAGGCCGAACGCGGCGCGGGCCTCGGGGCGCACCGCGGCCCGGTCCAGCATGGCGATGGTGCGGCGCAGCGGGATGCCGATGTAGCGGGAGTTGCGCAGCTTGCTGTCCGGGCTGGAGACGGCGACCTGGGCCGCGTACCGCGAACCGATCTTGTTGGCCAGGCCGGGCCGGGCGTTGGCCTCGTGCACGATGATCGGCACGCCGAGCCGCTTGGCGGCCAGATAGCCGGGCAGCGCCACATAGCCGCCGAACCCGACCACCGCGTCCGCCTTGGTCCGCTCCATGATCTGCTCGGCGGCCTTGATGGTGCCGCGCAGCCGCCCGGGGACGGTGATCAGCTCAGGGGTGGGCTTGCGGGGCAGCGGGACGGCGGGGATCAGCGCCAGTTCGTAGCCACGCTCGGGTACGAGCCGTGTCTCGAGCCCCCTCTCCGTGCCGAGGGCCGTGATGCCCACGGTCGGGTCCTGCCTGCGCAGGGCGTCCGCGAGGGCGAGCGCCGGCTCGATGTGGCCGGCGGTCCCCCCACCGGCGAGTACGACATGCACCGAAATTCACCGCTCTCCGGACGTACGCGCCGTGGCGCGCCGTCGCATCGTGTTCCATCTCATCCCACGCTCCCCCGAGGTTCGCCGCATGGCGAGGGCCGCCCGCGCCGCCGGCTCGTCCCGCGCGAACGCGATCAGAAGTCCCACGGCGAACATGGTCGGCAGCAGTGCGGAACCTCCGTACGAGAACAGCGGGAGCGGGACACCGGCGATCGGCAGCAGGCCGAGCACCGCACCGATGTTGACCACGGCCTGCGCCGTGATCCAGGTCGTCACACCACCCGCGGCGTATCGAACGAAGGGGTCCTCCGTGCGTCCGGCCACGCGGATACCCGCATAGCCTAGAGCCGCGAACAGGGCGAGCACCGACAGCGTCCCTGCCAGGCCCAGTTCCTCACCGGTGATGGCAAAGATGAAGTCGGTGTGCGCTTCGGGAAGTTGACCCCATTTTTCCACACTGGCGCCGAGGCCGGAACCGAAGAATCCGCCCGAGGCCAGGGCGTAGATCCCGTGCAGTCCCTGCCAGCACATGTCGTCGGGGCCCGCGTCGGCGCGGCCCAGGCAGGCGAGGCGGGCCATTCGGTTGGGGCTGGTCTTGATGAGCATGACGCCGATGGCGCCCGCGACGGTGAGCACCCCGACGAAGAGCCGGGTGGGCGCTCCGGCGAGCCAGAGAAGGCCGAAAAGGATGGCTGTGAGCAGGATCGCGGTGCCCATGTCGCCGCCGAGCATGATCAGGCCGAGCAGCAGGAAGGCGACCGGGACCAGCGGCACCAGCATGTGCTTCCACTGGGTCAGCAGCCGCTTGTCGTGCTTGCGGGCGAGCAGGTCGGCGCCCCAGAGGATCAGCGCCAGCTTGCCGAACTCGCTGGGCTGGAGCATGAAGGGGCCGCCGAGCGAGATCCAGTTCTGGTTGCCGTTGATCGACACCCCTATCCCGGGCACCTGGACGAGCGCCATCATGAAGACGCTGACGGCGAGGATGGGATAGGCGAGCGCGCGGTGCAGCTTCACCGGCATCCGCATCGCGAGCACCAGCAGGATCGAGCCGAGGACGGCGGCGATGAACTGCTTGCGGAAGAAGTAGGAACCGGTCAGGCCCATCTGCAGGGCCGTGATCATCGACGCCGAGTACACCATCACCAGGCCGAGGCCGGTGATGAGCAGCGCTGAGCCGAGGATCAGGTAGTAGGCGGTGAGCGGCCGGTCCCAGGCGCGGCGTGCCTGGGTGTACAGGCGGCGCAGCGGATTGGCGCGGGCCCGGTAGACCTTGCTCGTCCTGCGCGGTGGTGCGGCGGGGCGCTTGGTGGTGCTACCGGCCATCACGGACCCCCGTTCCGCAAGCGGTCTGCGCTGCCACGTCCCCTCCCGAAGGGTGCCCGGCGTCACCGGGCACCCGTGGGTCCCTCAGACGCTGGTGGCGCCGAGTTCGCGGACTGCTTCCGCGAACGCCTCGCCACGCTTGTTGTAGTTGGTGAACATGTCCATCGACGCACAGGCCGGAGCCATCAGCACGGTGTCCCCCGGGCGGGCGAGCCGTGCTGCCTCCTGGACCGCCGCCGACATCGCCCCAGTGTCGGTCCGGTCGAGGTCGACGACGGGTACTTCCGGCGCGTGTCGCTCCAGGGCTTCACGGATCAGGCCACGGTCGGCGCCGATCAGGACGACGCCCCGCAGCCGCTTAGCTGCGTCGGCGACCAGTTCGTCGAAGGTGGCTCCCTTGGCGAGCCCGCCCGCGATCCACACGATGGACTCGTAGGAGGCCAACGACGCCTGTGCGGCGTGGGTGTTGGTGGCCTTGGAGTCGTCGATGTACGCGACCTCGTCGACGTCGGCGACGTGCGCGATGCGGTGCGCGTCCGGCGTGAAGTTGCGCAGCCCGTCGCGCACGGCGGCGGGCTCGACGCCGAAGGCGCGGGCGAGGGCGGCCGCGGCGAGGGCGTTGGCGATGTTGTGCGGGGCCGACGGGCGTACGTCGGTGACCTCGGCGAGCTCCTGCGCGTTCTTCTGCCGGTCGGCGACGAAGGCGCGGTCGACCAGGATGCCGTCCACGACACCGAGTTCGGAGGGGCCGGGCGTGCCGAGGGTGAACCCGATGGCGCGGCAGCCCTCCTCGACGTCGGCCTCGCGGACCAGGTTCTCGGTGGCCTTGTCGGCGACGTTGTAGACGCAGGCGACCTGATTGCCCTCGTAGATGCGGCCCTTGTCGGCGGCGTAGGCCTCCATGGAGCCGTGCCAGTCGAGGTGGTCGGGCGCGAGGTTGAGGACGGCGCCGGAGTGGGCGCGCAGCGAGGGCGCCCAGTGCAGCTGGTAGGAGGACAGCTCCACGGCGAACACGTCGTAGGCGTCGTCGCCCTGGAGGACGACGTCGATGATCGGCGTACCGATGTTGCCGACGGCCGCCGTGCGCAGGCCCGCGGCCTCCAGGATCGACGCGAGCATCTGCGTGGTCGTGGTCTTGCCGTTGGTGCCGGTGATCGCGAGCCAGGGCGCGGCGCCCGGACCGCGCAGCCGCCAGGCGATCTCCACGTCGCCGACGACGTCGACACCGGCCGCCGCGGCCGCCGCGAACAGGGGCGACGAAGGCTTCCAGCCGGGCGAGGTGACGACGAGATCGGTGCCCTCGGGCAGGGTGGTCGCGTCGCCGAGCTGTACGGAGATACCCGCCTCTCGCAGGAGAGCGGCCTTTTCGTGGTGAGCGGGGCTGTCGCCGCCGTCGACCACGGTGACCGACGCGCCGAGGCCGGCCAGGGCGCGGGCGGCGCTGAGGCCGCTCACGCCGAGACCGGCGACGGTGATGTTCTTGCCTGCCCAGAGGGAGGTCACTTCTTGGCTGCCCATCCTGCGTAGAAGAGGCCGAGTCCGACGATCACGCACATGCCCTGGATGATCCAGAACCGGACCACGACAAGGACTTCGGACCACCCCTTGAGTTCGAAGTGGTGTTGCAGTGGCGCCATGCGGAAGACCCGCTTGCCGGTCATCTTGAACGAGCCGACCTGGATGACCACGGACATCGTGATCATCACGAACAGGCCGCCCAGGAGGGCGATCAGCAGCTCGGTGCGCGAGCAGATCGCGAGACCCGCGAGGGCGCCGCCGAGGGCGAGCGAGCCGGTGTCACCCATGAAGATCTTGGCCGGTGAGGTGTTCCACCACAGGAAGCCGAAGCAGGAGCCCATGAGGGCGGAGGCGACGACGGCCAGGTCGAGTGGGTCTCTGACCTCGAAACAGGCGCCCGGGTTGGTGAGGGTCTGCGCGTTGGCGCAGGACTCCTGGAACTGCCAGACACCGATGAAGGTGTAGGCGCCGAAGACCATCACGGAGGCGCCGGTGGCGAGGCCGTCGAGGCCGTCGGTCAGGTTCACGCCGTTCGACATCGCGAGGATCATGAACAGCGCCCAGACCACGAAGAGCACCGGGCCGATCGTCCAGCCGAAGTCCTCGACGAACGAGAGCTTGGTGGAGGCCGGGGTGTTGCCGCGGACGTCCGCGAAGTTGATGGCGAGCAGCGCGAAGGCGATGCCGACGATCAGCTGTCCGGCCATCTTCGCCTTGGCCCGCAGACCGAGCGAACGCCGCTTGACGATCTTGATGTAGTCGTCGAGGAAGCCGACCAGGCCCATGCCCGCCATCAGACCGAGGACGAGCAGGCCCGACAGGGTCGGGGCGGCGCCGGTGATCAGCTTGCTGAGGAAGTACGCGATGAGCGTCGCCAGGATGAAGGCGATGCCACCCATGGTCGGCGTACCGCGCTTGGAGTGGTGCTCGCGCGGGCCGTCGTCACGGATGTACTGGCCGTAGCCCTTGCGGGCCAGCAGCTTGATGAGCAGCGGGGTGCCGACCAGGGTCAGGAAGAGACCGATGACACCCGAGAAGAGAATCTGCTTCATCATCGGGCATCAGCCCCGCCCTGTACGTCGTCCAGCAGCGCCTGTGCAACGCTCTCCAGGCCCACCGACCTGGACGCCTTCACGAGCACGACGTCTCCCGGGCGCAGCTCGCTGCGCAACAGGTCGATCGCCGCCTGTGCGTCGGACACGTGCACCGACTCCTCACCCCACGAACCCTCGTTATAGGCGCCCAGTCGCAGCCAGGACGCTTCCCTGCCCCCGACTGCCACGAGCTTGCTGACGTTGAGCCGGACGGCGAGCCGTCCGACCGCGTCGTGCTCGGCCAGCGCGTCGTCACCGAGCTCGGCCATCTGGCCGAGCACCGCCCACGTACGACGCCCCTTGCCCATGGCCACCAGGGCGCGGAGAGCCGCGCGCATGGACTCGGGGTTCGCGTTGTAGGCGTCGTTGACGATCGTGACGCCGTCCGGGCGCTCGGTGACCTCCATCCGCCAGCGGGACAGGGTGCCCGCCTCGGAGAGCGCGAGGGCGATCTCCTCCACGGACATACCGAGGTCGTGGGCGACGGCGGCCGCAGCGAGCGCGTTCGACACGTGGTGCTCACCGTACAGCCGCAAGGTCACTTCGCTGCACCCGGAGGGTGTGTGAAGGCTGAAGGAAGGGCGGCCGTTCTCCGTGAGACGGACATTCTCGGCACGAATGTCGGCTTCGGCGGCCTCTCCGAAGAGGAGCACCTTCGCCTTCGTGCGCGAGGCCATCGCCTTCACCAGCGGATCGTCGGCGTTCAGGATCGCGGTGCCGTCGGCGGGCAGCGCCTCGACGAGTTCCCCCTTTGCCTGCGCGATCTGCTCGCGGCCGCCGAACTCGCCGATGTGGGCGGTTCCGACATTGAGGACGAGGCCGACCTTCGGGGGCGTGAGGTCCGTCAGGTAGCGGATGTGGCCGATGCCGCGGGCGCCCATCTCCAGGACGAGGAACTGTGTCTCGTCGGTGGCGGAGAGCGCGGTGAGCGGCAGCCCGATCTCGTTGTTGAACGAGCCGGGCGTGAAGACCGTGGGGGCCTTGCTCCGCAGCACCTGGGCGATGAGGTCCTTGGTGCTGGTCTTGCCGGCCGAGCCGGTCAGCGCGACGAGCGTGGCGCCGAGCCGGGCGACGACGTGCCGGGCGAGTGCGCCGAGCGCCGCCTTGACGTCGTCGACGACGATGGCGGGCACTCCGACGGGCCGGGTGGCCAGGACCGCGACGGCGCCCTTGGCGACCACGTCGGCGGCGTAGTCGTGGCCGTCCACGCGCTCACCGGCGAAGGCGGCGAACAGGCTGCCGGGCTCCACCTCACGGGAGTCCCTGACCACCGGTCCGGTGACCCGGACCTGCGGATCCGGTATGTCGTACGTCTGCCCGCCGACGACTGTGGCGATCTCG
This sequence comes from Streptomyces sp. HUAS MG91, assembly GCF_040529335.1. Lineage (GTDB taxonomy): Bacteria > Actinomycetota > Actinomycetes > Streptomycetales > Streptomycetaceae > Streptomyces > Streptomyces tabacisoli. Next base: position 2,313,439 of record NZ_CP159534.1, read on the forward strand.
GCGAGGGAGAGGGCGATCACAACTTCATCCCTGGGTTTGCTCGATGGCTTCGCGAAGCACCAGGCGGTCGTCGAAGGGACGCACCACCCCGGCGATGTCCTGTCCCTGCTCGTGGCCCTTGCCGGCGACGAGCACGGTGTCGCCGGGCTCGGCGCGCGCGACGGCGGCGGCGATGGCCGCGGCCCGGTCCTCGAAGACGGCGACGTCGCCGCGCTCGTGGGCCGGCACGTCGGCGGCGCCGGCGAGCATCGTCGCGAGGATCGCGAGGGGGTCCTCGGAGCGGGGGTTGTCGGAGGTGAGGATGGCCGTGTCGGCGAACCGCGCGGCGGCGGCGCCCATCGGCATCCGCTTCGTCCTGTCCCGGTCCCCGCCACAGCCCAGCACGATGTGCAGCTTGTTCTCGGTGACCTTGCGCAGCGCCTTGAGGACGGACTCGACGGCGTCGGTCTTGTGCGCGTAGTCGACGACGGCGAGGTAGTCCTGCCCGGCGTCCACGCGCTCCAGGCGGCCCGGCACGCCGGGCACGGCGGCGACGCCGTCGGCCGCGGTCTGCGGGTCGATCCCGGCGACGGCCAGGGTGGCGATCGCGGCGAGGGTGTTCGCGACGTTGAAGGGGCCCGGCAGCGGTGCCTTGGCGGCGATCCGCTCGCCCTTGGGGCCGACGACGGTCAGCGTCGAGCCGAGCGGCCCGACCTCGACGTCCTCGGCGCGCCAGTCGGCGTCGGGGTGGCCCTCGGCGGAGAAGGTGACGACGGGGACCTCGGACTCGTCGATGAGCCGGCGCCCGTACTCGTCGTCGTAGTTCACGACGCCCTGTTTGCTGCGCGCACGCGTGAACAGCTGCGCCTTCGCCTGGAAGTAGTCCTCCATGTCCCGGTGGAACTCCATGTGCTCCGGGCTGAGGTTGTTGAAGACGGCGACGTCGAAGACGCAGCCGTCGACCCGGCCGAGCACGAGGGCGTGGCTGGAGACCTCCATGGCGACGGCGTCGACGCCGCGCTCGCGCATGACGGCGAACAGCGCCTGGAGGTCGGTGGCTTCGGGGGTGGTCCGCTCGGACTTGATCCGCTCGTCGCCGATGCGCATCTCGACCGTGCCGATGAGCCCGGTGGAGCGCACCTCCCGCAGACCGCCCTCGACGAGGTACGCGGTCGTGGTCTTCCCGGACGTGCCGGTGATGCCGATCTGCAACAGGTCACGGCCGGGGTGGCCGTAAATGGTCGCGGCGAGCTCGCCCATCTGTCCGCGCGGGTTCTCGACGACGAGCGCGGCGAGTCCGGCGGCGGTGACGCGGTCGGCGCCGGCCGGGTCGGTGAGCGCGGCGACGGCGCCGAGACCCGCGGCCTGCGCGGCGAAGTCGGCGCCGTGGGCGCGGGCTCCGGGCAGGGCCGCGTACAGATCGCCGGGGCGAACCGCGCGGGAGTCATGGGTGATGCCGGTGACCTCGACCGTGGCCCGGGGTACGGCGACCCCCAGCTGACCGGCCAGTTCCACGAGGGATGCGGCGGTGACCTCGGCCGGTCGCGGCGGCCCGGGATATGTCACGGGTGCGCCCTTCTGGGTGGTTTGGGACTGATCAGCGTGTGGCACGGCGGTGAGCGTACCGGGCCCGGCCCGCCCTGAGCGAAGCGAGGGGCGTGGCGCGGGCTGGTTCCCTGGATCGGGGGTGATGGTTGTCACGGGGTCTTCAGGCTGTCTTCACTGTGTGGGGTGATCATGGTCACGGCAGGTCCGGCCGGTTCTGACCGTCATGGCTTGAAAGAGACGGGCAGTTTCGCGGACTTGGCGCCCGTGGGCGGGACTTGGAGGGTCTTGAGGGCGAACTCCATGACCTTCTTGTAGATGGGGCCGCAGATCTGGCCGCCGAAGTAGCTCCCCTTCGTGGCGTTCTGGATGGCGCAGTAGACGGTGACGCGCGGCTTGTCGGCGGGCGCGAACCCGGCGAACGACGACGTGTAGCCCTTGTAGCGGCCGGTGGCGGGATCCACCCGGTTGGCGGTGCCCGTCTTGCCCGCGACGCGGTAGCCGGGGATCCGGGCCGCGGTGCCGGTGCCCTCCACGTCGTCGACGACGGACTCCAGCATCTGGGCGACCGTCCGCGCCGTCTTCTGGCTGACGACGCGGGTCTGCTTGGGCTTGGGCGCGGCGATGAACTTGCCGTCGGCGCCGGTGGAGCCGCGCACCAGGGTGGGCTCGACCCGTACGCCGCCGTTGGCGATGGTCGAGTACACGGAGGCCGCCTGCATCGCGTTGATGGAGAAGCCCTGGCCGAACGGGATCGTGAACTGCTGCGACGTCGACCACTTGTCGGCGGGGGCGAGGATGCCGGACGTCTCGCCCGGGAAGCCGAGTCCGCTCGCCGAGCCGATGCCGAACTTGCGCAGGTACGAGGAGAGCGTCCGGTTGACCTCGGGCTGCGTCCTGCCGAGCTGGCCGGTGGCCAGGATGGTGCCGATGTTGCTGGACTTGGCGAGCACGCCGTTGAGCGTGAGGTGCCAGGTCTCGTGGTCGACGTCGTCCTGGAAGAGGCGGTCGCCGCGGTGCAGCCGGTTGGGCACGGTGACATGGGTCAGCGGGGTGGCCGCGTTCTCCTCCAGGACCGCCGCCATCGACATGACCTTGGCGGTGGAGCCGGGCTCGTAGGCGTCCTGGAGCGCGGCGTTGCCGAGGGCCGCCGAGTTCGCGTGCGAGAGGTCGTTGGGGTCGAATCCGGGCGCGTTGGCCATGGCCAGGACCTCGCCGGTCCGGGTGTCCTGCACTATCACGTAGCCGCGGTCGGCCCCGGACTTCTTGACCTGCTCGGTGATCGCGTTCTGCGCGGCCCACTGGATGTCCCGGTCGATGGTCAGCTCCACGTCGGAGCCGGCCACGGCGGGCTGCTCGGTGCTGCCGGCCGTCGGCACCTGGCGGCCGCCGGACTGGGCGTAGCGGATCTTTCCGTCCTTGCCCGACAGCTGCTTGTTGAGCTGCTGCTCGACCCCGCCGCCGCCCTTGCCGTCGGCGTTGACCCAGCCCAGTATCCCGGCACCGAGGTCACCGTTGGGGTACACGCGCTTGCTGCTGGGGTCGGCGAGGACGCCGGAGAGCACGCTCGCCTCCCGGCCCTCGGCGTTGGCCTTGTCGTTCAGGGTGGACCTGAGGTCCTTGATCTGGTTCCAGACCTGCGGCGTCTGCCGCGCGGCCAGCCGCACGTAGCGGGTGTTCTTCGTCTTCAGCCGCTTGGTCAGGGTGGCGGTGTCGACCCCGACGATCGGCGAGAGGAGCGCGGCCGCCTGCTCGGGGGCGTCGGCCACCTTCGTGACCTTCTTGGTGAACATCGTCGGGTCGGCCGTGATGTCGTACGCGTCCACGCTCGTCGCCAGCGCGACGCCGCCGCGGTCGGTGATCTGCCCGCGCTCGGCGGCGATCGTGTGGCTGACGTAGCGGTTCAGCTGGGCCTTGGCCGCGTACGCGCTCGCGTCGACGCCCTGCACCTGGAGGAGCCGCACGGTGAAGACCATGAGGACGAGCGTGAGGCCCAGGCTCACCATCCGCAGGCGGGGCCGCGGGCTGCCCAGGCGCAGTGGGGTGGAGGCCTTGGTCCCGGCGGGGCGCGGGCGCCGTGCGGCGGGGCGCGCGCCGGGGCCGGGGCGCCGCTGGGCTCCGGGCCTGGCGGTTCGGTCGGGGCGCGCGGGTCCCGGGACGCGACGGCGCGGAGGCTGCCTGTCGGTCATGACGTCACCTGCCGGAGCTGGAAGGGGCGGGGGCGGTGGGCGTGGCGGGCCGGCCGGACGACGGCGGGGCCGGGGCGGAGGCGGGGACGGAGACCGACGCGGTGGGCGCCGGGCCGCCGGTCGGGGTGGCGCTCGCGGCGGGGGCCGTCGGCTCGGCCTCCGGCGGGCGGGGCGCGGGCTGCCGGGCCGGTGCGGGCAGCGAGGCGGGGCTCGGCAGGCCGCGGACGGTGCCGTCGGGGCTCAGGAACGCGGGGTCGCCGCCGGGGACCATGCCGAGGTCACGGGCGCGGCGCTGGAGGGCGTCGGGCGCGGAGTAGGAGTCGACCTCGCGCTGGAGCTCCTGCTCGTCGTCGGTCAGCTCGGTGGTCTGCTTCCGCAGCTTGGTGAGCTTGAACGATCCTTCGTTGAGCGAGGAGTTCAGCATCAGCAGCGTGATGAGCCCGCCGCCGAGCAGCAGCACGACGAGGAGGACGAACGGCGTGCGTGCGGCCTGCGAGCCGCCGGAGGGCGCGACGGGGAGGAAGCGCGCCAGCCGTGCCGCTCGTCCGCGCGGTCCCCCGGAGGGGCCGCCGGAACTCCGGGAGCTCTTGGCTCCTTTGGAGTTCTTGGTTCCTTGCGCGTCACTTCTGGCGCTCATGACCACCCCTCCACGCGCGCGTGCCTCACTCGACCGTCATCCGTTCACGTCCTCGCGGATCCGCTGCGCACCCCGCAGCCGTGCCGGGGCGGCCCGGCGGTTCTCGGCGACCTCTTCCTCCGTGGGGAGTTCGGCGCCGCGCGTGAGCAGTTGCAGGCGGGGCTGGTACTGCTCGGGGACGACGGGCAGTCCGGGCGGCGCCGTGGTGGCCGCTCCGGCCGCGAAGACCTGCTTGACCAGGCGGTCCTCGAGCGACTGGTAGGACAGCACGGCGATCCGTCCGCCGACGGCGAGCGCCTTCACCGCGGCCGGGATCGCCCGCTCCAGGACGCTCAGCTCGCCGTTGACCTCGATGCGCAGGGCCTGGAAGGTGCGCTTGGCCGGGTTGCCGCCGGTGCGCTTGGCGGCCTGCGGCAGCGCGTCCCTGATCAGCTCGACGAGCCGCGCGCTGTTGCTGAACGGCTCCTTCTCGCGCTCGCGCACGACGGCCGAGACGATGCGCTTGGCCTGCTTCTCCTCGCCGTACTGGCGCAGGATGCGCACCAGTTCGCCCGCGGGGTAGGTGTTGAGGACCTCCGCGGCGCTCATCCCCGTCGTCTGGTCCATGCGCATGTCGAGCGGCGCGTCCTGCGCGTAGGCGAAGCCGCGGTCGGCCTCGTCGAGCTGCATGGAGGAGACCCCGAGGTCGAACAGGACGCCCTGCACGCGCGGGATGTCCAACCGCTCCAGGACCTCGGGCAGTTCGTCGTAGACGGCGTGCACCAGGGTGGCCCGGTCACCGAAGGGGGCCAGGCGCTCGCCCGACAGGCGCAGCGCCTCCTTGTCCCGGTCCAGCGCGACGAGACGGCAGGCGGGGAAGGTGCTGAGCAGTGCCTCGCTGTGACCGCCGAGGCCGAGCGTGCAGTCGACGACGACCGCGCCCGGCTGCGCCAGCGCGGGGGCCAACATGTCCAGGCAGCGCTGGAGCATGACCGGGACGTGTCGCTGACTCAAGAGGCCCTCTCAGGTCCGGCGGGCCGGCCCGCACGCACCGCCGGGTCCCCGCCCGCTCATGAAGGGGATGGTGGTCCGTCGGCGCCGGGGAAGTGACGCCGGCCGACCGGAGCGGGAGGAGGCCGAGCCGTACGTACGCGCCGCGCACGCGGGGAGCGTCCGGCAGCGCCGGGATCTCCGTGTTGCTTCGTTAATGGGGTTCGGCGTCACTTTAGTCCACGGTGACCCCCGGTCAATCAACCGGCCTGCGCGTCGCGGGCCGCTTCCCGAGGAACCTTCACCTCCGCCGAATTCACCTGTTCGGGGGAGGTGCGCACGCCCTGTGGGTTAGCTCACAACAAGCCTCGATGATGTTCTTTGTCCCCTCTCACAGGAGGCCACGCACCGCGGTGACCAGTAACGTCGACGCCATGACGACTTCCGCATCCCTCCCCTCCGAAGGCGCCATACCGGCCGACGGCACCGTGACGGACCGCCTGGTCGAGGCGAACGGGCAGTACGCCGAGGCGTTCACCGACCCCGGCATGGACGCGCGCCCCGTGTTGCGCGTCGCGGTGGTGGCGTGCATGGACGCGCGCCTCGACCTGCACAAGGCGCTCGGCCTCCAGCTGGGCGACTGCCACACGATCCGCAACGCGGGCGGTGTGGTGACCGACGACGTGATCCGCTCGCTCACCATCAGCCAGCGCGCCCTCGGCACCCGCAGCGTGGTCCTCATCCACCACACGACGTGCGGTCTGGAGTCGCTCACGGAGGAGTTCCGGCACGAGCTGGAGCTGGAGGTCGGGCAGCGTCCGAGCTGGGCCGTCGAGGGCTTCCGCGATGTCGACCAGGACGTGCGGCAGTCGATAGAGAAGGTGCGCACCTCGCCCTTCCTCCTGCACACCGACGACGTACGCGGTTTTGTGTTCGACGTGAAGACCGGACGACTGCGGGAAATCACCCCCGCCTGAGACTCCGGAGAAGCGGCAGGCCGGTCGGCCGTCCGCTCAAAAGGTCGTAAGCCCCGACATATCGCGGCCAGTTATCCACAGGCGAGTGACACGAACCGGTAACGCCAACAAGAATGCGGATGTGACACCTCGCGCGAGGGCCGGAACTCTTCGCGCGTGGTGTCCGTGTTTCGGGGTGGGCCGGTCCGCGTCACAGAGCGTCGGCCCGGAAAGTACGGGCCGAGGAGGGCCGGGTGACGACCTATGACGATCGAGCGAGCCTCACTGATCTGACCACCACTGCGGAGCGGGTCCGCAGGTCGGTGGAGGGTGTGATCGAGGGCAAGCCGGAGGTCGTACGGCTTTCGCTGACGGTGCTCCTGGCGGAGGGGCACCTGCTCATCGAGGATGTACCGGGCGTCGGCAAGACGATGCTCGCCAAGGCGCTCGCGCGGTCCATCGACTGCTCGGTGCGCCGCATTCAGTTCACCCCCGACCTGCTGCCGTCGGACATCACCGGCGTGTCCATCTGGGACCAGCAGCGGCGGGACTTCGAGTTCAAGCCGGGCGCGATCTTCGCCCAGATCGTGATCGGCGACGAGATCAACCGCGCCTCGCCGAAGACCCAGTCCGCGCTCCTGGAGTCCATGGAGGAGCGCCAGGTCACCATCGACGGCAAGACCTACGAACTGCCCAGCCCCTTCATGGTGGTAGCGACGCAGAACCCGGTCGAGATGGAGGGCACGTATCCGCTGCCCGAGGCCCAGCGCGACCGCTTCATGGCCCGGGTCTCCATCGGCTATCCCAGCCCGGAGGCCGAGCTGCAGATGCTGGACGTGCACGGCGGGGTGTCGCCGCTCGACGACCTCCAGCCGGTGGCGCACGCGCACGACATCGTGAAGCTGGTGGACGCCGTGCGCACGGTCCACGTCGCCGACGCCGTACGGCGCTACGCGGTGGACCTGGTCGCCGCCACCCGCACCCACCCGGACCTCAGACTCGGCGCCTCCCCGCGCGCGACGCTGCACCTGCTGCGCGCGGCCAAGGCGTCGGCGGCCCTCGGCGGACGCGAGTACGCGCTGCCGGACGATGTGCAGGCGCTGGCCGTGGCGGTCCTCGCGCACCGGCTGCTGCCCACCGCGCAGGCGCAGCTGAACCGGCGCACGGCGGAGCAGGTCGTGCTGGACATCCTGCAGCGCACCCCGGTCCCGGCCGCGGACACCCGCACCCCCCAGCAGGGCTTCGACTCCCCGACGCCCCCGATGTACGGCCAGCAGTCGCCCGGCACGCGGAGGCCGTGATGACGGCCGGGGGGTATCACACGGCCGACCCCGGGGGCGGGTTCGCGGACGGCGGCACGACGAGCGACAAGGGCGACAAGAGCGGGCTGCGCACGGCGCTGTCCGGACTGACCACCCGCGGCCGTTCGTTCCTCGCGGCCGGTATCGCCGCGGCCATCTGCGCGTACGTCCTGGGGCAGAGCGATCTGCTCCGGGTCGGTCTGCTGCTCGCGGCGCTGCCGCTGGTCTGCGCGGGCGTGCTGTACCGCACCCGCTACCGGGTCGCGGGCAGCCGCCGCCTCTCCCCCGCGCGCGTGCCCGCGAGTGCCGAGGCGCGCGTGCATCTGCGGATCGACAACATCTCCCGGCTGCCCACGGGTCTGCTGATGCTCCAGGACCGGGTGCCGTACGTGCTCGGTCCCCGGCCCCGCTTCGTGCTCGACCGGGTCGAGGCGAGCGGCCGCCGCGAGGTGTCCTACCGGGTCCGCTCCGACCTGCGTGGCCGCTATCCGCTCGGCCCGCTCCAGCTGCGCCTGACCGACCCGTTCGGCATGTGCGAGCTGACCCGGTCCTTCTCCGCGTACGACACGCTCACGGTGATCCCGCGCGTGGAGGCGCTGCCGCCGGTGCGGCTGACCGGGGAGGCCAAGGGGTACGGGGAAGGGCGGCAGCGCTCGCTCGCGCTGGCCGGCGAGGACGACGTGATCCCGCGCGGGTACCGCTACGGCGACGATCTGCGCCGCGTCCACTGGCGCTCGACGGCGCGCTACGGCGAGCTGATGGTGCGCCGCGAGGAGCAGCCGCAGCGGGCCCGCTGCACGGTGCTGCTCGACACGCGCGAGTACGCCTTCCAGGGCGCCGGCCCCGACTCGGCCTTCGAGTGGGCGGTGTCCGGCGCGGCCTCCGCCCTGGTCCACATGCTGGAGCGGGGCTTCTCGGTCCGGCTGCTGACGGACACCGGTACGTCCGTGCCGGGCGACGGCAGCGACGGGTTCACGTCCGCCGGCCAGGGGTCGGCGGACGCCGCGGGCCTGATGATGGACACGCTCGCCGTCGTCGACCACTCGGACATGGCGTCGTTCTCGTCCGCGTACGACGTGCTGCGGGGTGGGAACGAGGGACTGCTGATCGCCTTCTTCGGCGATCTGGACGAGGAGCAGGCCGCCGTGGCCGCCAAGATGCGCCGCCGCAGCGGCGGCGCGATCGCGTTCCTGCTGGACAGCGAGGTCTGGGCGCAGGGCGCGGGCGCGGCCCCGTCCGCGCGCTGCGCGGAGCGGCTGCGGATGCTTCAGGAGGCGGGCTGGACGGCGGTGGCCGTACCGGCCGGCGCGTCCCTGGTGGAGGTGTGGCGGCAGGCGGACCGGGACCGTTCGGGCGCGCACACGGCGGGTACGAGCACGGCTGGGGGCTGGTCATGAGCGGTGGTGCCCGACTGTCGATCTGCGCGACGCTGGCGACCTTCCTGGCGTCGTGCTCCCTGCTGCCCCTGGTCGACACGTCGACGTGGCTGCTCGAAGCGGCGATCCTGCTGACGGTCCAGGCGGCGGTGGGCGCCGCGGCCCGCAGAGTGCCGCTGGCGCGGCCGCTGACGATCGCCGCGCAGGCGCTGGTGTCGCTGTTGCTGCTCACCTTGTCGTTCGCCCGCGAGCAGGCGATCGGCGCGATCGTCCCGGGCCCGGAGGCCTTCCGGTACTTCGGGCTGCTCCTGGAGGCGGGCGGCGAGGACGTCAGCCGGTACGCGATCCCGGCGCCGGTGTCCGACGGCATCCGGCTGATGCTGGTGGGCGGCGCGCTGGTGATCGGGCTCGCGGTGGACGCGCTGGCGGTGACGTTCCGCAGCGCGGCCCCGGCCGGGCTGCCGCTGCTCGCGCTGTACTCGGTGGCCGCCGGGCTCTCCGAGGGCGGCGCCGACTGGCTGTGGTTCGTGCTCGCGGCCGGCGGCTATCTGGTGCTGCTGCTCGCCGAGGGACGCGACCGGCTCTCGCAGTGGGGGCGGGTCTTCGGCGGCACGGGGCGCGGTGTCGGCAGCGCGCCGGTGGCCGACGGTCCGGGCGCGGCGACCGCCCCGGTCCGCACCGGGCGGCGCATCGGCGCCGTGGCCCTGGGCATCGCGCTGGTGGTGCCGCTGGCCCTGCCCGCCCTGGACGGCGGTGTGCTCGGCCCGTCCGGTTCGGGCGTGGGGTCCCGTTCGGGCGGCGGGGGCATGATCTCCGCGGTCAATCCGCTGGTCTCGCTGCAGAACAGTCTGAACCAGCCGGAGGACCGGACGGTGATGACGTACCGGACGAACGCCGAGCAGACCCAGGAGCTGTATCTGCGGATCGTCTCCCTCGACAAGTTCGACGGCACCACCTGGAGTCCGTCGGTGCGCAGCATCACCGATGTCCCCTCGACGCTGCCGAACCCGCCGGGCCTCGGTCCGGACATCCGCAGGACCGAGGTGCAGACGAACATCAAGGCCGCCGACTGGTACGCCCAGGACTGGCTGCCGATGCCGTATCCCGCCTCGCAGGTGTCGATCGACGGGCGCTGGCGGTTCGAGGAGATCGGCCGGACCCTGGTGGGCGACCACGGGCAGACGACGCGCGGCGAGCAGTACAGCGTCAAGAGCCTGGTCGTGCAGCCGACGGCGCAGCAGCTGGCCAACGCCGGACCGGCGCCGGGCAGGCTCCTGAAGGAGTTCACGAAGGTGCCCGCGTCGCTGCCGGACGTGGTGAGCCGGACGGCGCTGGAGGTCACGCGGGGCGCGGCGAACAACTACGAGCGCGCGGTGAAGCTGCAGGACTACTTCGCGGTCGACGGCGGGTTCACATACAACACCGAGGTGCAGGCGGGCAGTGGTTCCGCCGCGATCGTCCGCTTCCTGAAGCAGAAGGAGGGCTTCTGCGTCCACTTCGCGTTCTCGATGGCGGCGATGGCCAGGACGCTGGGCATCCCGGCCCGGGTCGCGGTCGGCTTCACCCCGGGCTCCGCCTCGGGCGACGGTACGTACACGGTGGGGCTGCGGGACGCGCACGCCTGGCCCGAGCTGTACTTCGAGGGCGTCGGCTGGACCCGCTTCGAGCCCACGCCGACCCGTGGCTACACGCCGGAGTACACGCAGGACGACACGCCGGCCGACGGCTCGTCCACCTCGGCGGCGCCCAGCGACTCCGCCTCGGCCGCGACGTCCTCGGCGCAGCCGTCGGAGTCGGACACCTGCTCGACGCAGCAGCGCAAGGAGGGCGGGTGCGCGAGCACGGCCCCCGCGCTGGTGACCGGGTCGTCGGACGACGGCCCGCCGCTCGGCACGATCCTGCTGGTGGCGCTCGCGGCCCTGCTGGTCCTGGTGGTGCCGCTGCTGCCGATGCTGTGGCGGCTGCGGATCCGGGCGCTGCGCCTCGGTTCGGGGGGCCGGAGCGACGCCGATGTCGCCGGACGCACCCTGGCGGCCTGGCGCGAGGTCACGGACACGGCGTGGGACCACGGCATCCCACCGGACGATTCGCAGACCCCGCGCAAGGCGGCGGCCCGGATCGTGCGTCTCGGGCATCTGGAGGAGCCGGCCGCCGACGCGGTGCGGCGGGTGGCGGCGGCGGTGGAGCAGGTGCTGTACGCGCCGCGGCCGCAGCCCGCTTCGGGGCTGGGTGACGATGCGCGGCGGGTGTACGCCGGACTGCACGCCGAGGTGAACCGCCCGGCGCGGCTGCGCGCGACGCTCGCGCCGCGCTCGGCCGTCCGGGTGGTGTGGGCGGCGGAGGAGCGCCGGGCACGGTTCACGGCGGGGCTGCGGGCCCGCTGGGCCGCGGCCCGTGCCCGGCCGTCCGGTCAGGAGAGCTGACGCACCGGAGGTGACGAGGCGCCGGTCCCCGAGGGGCCGGCGCCTTCGTGCGGGGTCCGTGGGCCCGGCGCTCACCAGGACGCACAAAGGGTGACCGCATCCCGCGGTCACCCTTCACACACGTACGTCCGTCGAACGGCCTCCGTCGGACCCGGAGGGGCTCAGCGACCGCCGCCCTGCTCGTCGCGGCGGCGCTGCCAGCGCTCCTCGATGCGGTCCATCATCGACCGCTTCGGTTTGCTCTGACGCCGGGCGGCGGTGCCTCCCGGCACGGCTCCCGCCGGCTGTTCTCCCGGCTTGGGCGCTTTGCGCCAGCCGGTGACGGCGAGCACCGCGCACCCCAGCATGACGAGGAATCCCACCACGCTGATCCAGATCTGGTTCGCGACCATTCCAGCCATGAGGAGCGCGATACCCACCAGGAATCCGGCCACGGCCTGGTAGACCCGACGTCGGGTGTATGTACGCAGCCCGCTTCCCTCAAGCGCTGTCGCGAACTTGGGATCTTCGGCGTACAGCGCTCGCTCCATCTGCTCGAGCATGCGCTGCTCGTGCTCCGAGAGCGGCACGGAGTCCTCCTCATCGTGCAGTCGCCGGGGCGACCGGGGGTCCCCTTCAGGATAGGCAGGGAATCGCCCCCGTGAAACCCGCCCCTCTACGCCAACTTCACCATTCCGGACCGCATCACGCCGCTCCGGCCTCCTGAGGCGTCATTCCCCGGTGGCCGACCCGTCATGCCGGGCGGTCTCCCCCGATCATACGGCGCCGGGCGCCGGATCGGGGGGCCTGTGGCGTACTCCATCTGCCGCTGCGCCGCTGATCAGCGGTGCGGCACAGTGGTCGCTCAGGCCCCGTCCCGCGCCTGCTTCTCACCGAGCACGTGCAGCTGGGTCGCCACGGCGTGGAAGGCGGGCTGTTCGGCGGCGGCCGCCTCCAGCCTGAGCAGTTCCTGGAGGGCTCCGGGCTCGGTGTCCACGAGGACTCCGGGGACCAGGTCGGCGAAGACCCGCACCCCGTGCACCGCGCCGACATCCACCCCGGTGTCGGCGACCAACCGGGTGAGCTGCTCTGCGGTGAAGCGCCGGGGCACCGGGTCGGCGTCGCCCCAGCGGCCCGCCGGGTCGTCGAGCGCCTGCCGGGCCTCCTTGAAGTGGCCGGCGAGGGCCCGCGCGAGCACGGCGCCGCCGAGGCCGGCGGCGAGCAGGCTCAGCACGCCGCCCGGGCGCAGCGCGCCCACGGCGTTGCGCACGCCTTCCTCCGGCTCCTCGACGTACTCCAGGACGCCGTGGCACAGCACCGCGTCGTAGCCGCCGCGCTCGACGACGTCGAACAGTCCGGAGACGTCGCCCTGGACGCCGCGCACCCGGTCGGCGACCTCGGCCTCGGCGGCGCGGCGCTCCAGCGCGAACAGCGCGTTCGGACTCGGGTCGACGACGGTGACGCGGTGGCCCAGGCGGGCGACCGGCACCGCGAAGTTGCCGCTGCCGCCGCCGGTGTCCAGGACGTCGAGCGCCTGACTTCCCGTGGCCTTGACGCGCCGGTCGAGGGCGTCCTTGAGGACTTCCCAGACCACGGCGGTGCGGAGCGAGGCGCGGGGGCCGAAGGGGTCGGAGCGCTGCGACGTCGGCTGCGACTGGCGGGAGGCGGGCGGGCGAGTCGGGTCCGACACTGCTGGTGACTCCTCGGCGCGGCTCCGGCCGACGGGCGGAGCGTGAACTGGTGCGGGCGCCTCCACCCTAATGGGCCCGGACGTGGGGCATCGCCAGTGCTCACCCGGCGTCGGGCACGCCTCGCTCCCCGTCCTCCCGCCGGGGCCCCGGCAGGACCGGCTGCAGCACGAGCATCCGCTCGACGAGGCGCAGGAACATCGCCACGTCGCGCAGCAGATCGTCGGCGTCGCGGGCGCTGGCCGCGTCGCGGATGCCCGCCTCGGCGCGGGCGCGCCGGGTGGCGCCGGAGGCGAAGAGAGCGCTCCACTCGGCCAGTTCGGGCGCTATCTCGGGGAGCACCTCCCAGGCGCTGCGGATCCGGGCGCGGCGCTTGGGGGTGGCTTCGGGGCGGCCGCGGGCGGCGAGCACGGCGGCGGCGGTGCGCAGGGCGGCCAGGTGGGCCGTCGCGTACCGCTCGTTCGGCGCGTCGAGGATCTCCGCCTCGTCGAGCCCGGCGCGGGCCTGGGCGAGCAGATCGAGGGCGGCGGGCGGCGCGCCGGTCCGGCGCAGCACCGGGTGGACGTCGCTCGCCGGGCCGGTGGGTGAGGGGGCAGGGCCAGTGGCGGCGCGGCGTCGTGCGGCGGCGGCCGCGGTGGATGCGCGATGTCCGGCCATGACGAACCTCCTGTCGTCTGTGTGACGGCGCAGTGGCCGTATGTGTCGATAGTGGAGGACGCCACTGACAATCGGCTCTGACCTGCACCTTTGCTTCGATCGAAGGTTCGGGTTAGCTTTTTGCACTGACCAGTCAGTTCAAAAGGGGAGGGTCATGGACGGGCCGCAGGGAGGGGCCGCCGTCGTCGCCGCGGGGTTCGGGGTGAAGGGGCCGCGCGGCTGGGCGTTCCGGGACGTCGGCGTCGACGCGGAGCCGGGGACGCTCGTCGCGGTCGAGGGGCCGTCCGGCAGCGGCCGCACCTGTCTGCTGCTCGCGCTGACGGGACGGATGCGCCCGGCCGAGGGCACGGCCCGCGTCGCCGGTCTCGCGCTGCCGAAGCGGGCGGCCGCCGTCCGGCGGGTCAGCGCGCTCGCGCACGTGCCCGGGGTGACCGATCTCGATCCGGCGCTGACCGTCGCCGAGCACCTGCGGGAGCGGGCGCTGCTCCAGCGCCGGTTCGACGGCTCGTGGCGTGCGCTGCTGCGCCCGCGCCGGGAGCGGGCGGCCCTGGCCCGGCAGCGGATCGACACCGCGCTGGCCGGTGCGGGGCTCGATCTCGACACGCTGCCCAAGAAGGCCCGTACGGCCGTGCGCGACCTGGAGCGCGTGGAGGCACTGCGCCTCTCCCTGGCGCTCGCGCTCGTCGGCCGGCCCCTGCTGATCGGGGTCGACGACACCGACCTGAAGCTCTCCGACCGTGAGCGGGACGAGGTCTGGAACCAGCTGCGGGCCATCACCGCCGACGGCACCACCGTGCTCGCCGTGTGCAGCGAGGCCCCCGAGGGCGCGCTCACCGTGTCGACCGCCCCCGTACGCACCGACGACCCGTCCACGACCGACAAGGAGACGGCCGATGCGCTCGCCGAAGCTGGCCGCGCTTGAGCTGAGGCGCTTCGGCAGGGGGAAGCTGCCGCGCGCCGCGCTCGTCGCGCTTCTGCTGCTGCCCCTGCTCTACGGGGCGCTGTACCTGTGGTCCTTCTGGGACCCGTACGGGCGGCTCGACAAGATCCCGGTGGCGCTCGTCAACGACGACAAGGGGGCGAAGGCGGGCGGCCAGAAGATCACCGCGGGCGACGACATCACCGACGGGCTGTACGACAGCGACACCTTCCAGTGGCACGAGGTCGACTCCGCGCAGGCCGCGAAGGGCGTGGAGGACGGCACGTACTACCTGTCGCTGACCATGCCCAAGGACCTCAGCGCGCGCATCGCGTCCAGCTCCGGGGACGCCCCCGAGACCGGCGCCCTCCAGGTGCGCACGAACGACGCGAACAATTACATCGTCGGGCAGATCTCGCGGACGGTGTTCTCGGAGGTGCGCTCGGCCGCGTCCACCAACGCGTCGCGTTCGTTCCTCGACAAGATCTTCATCTCCTTCTCCGACATCCACGACGCGACCGAGAAGGCGGCCGACGGCGCCGACGACCTCAGGGGCGGCATCGGCAAGGCGAAGAAGGGCTCCAAGGAGCTCGCCGACGGCCTGAAGGACGCCAAGAAGGGCAGCGGTGACCTGGCGAGCGGGCTGACCAGGCTCGACAAGGGGGCCGGTGACCTGGAGTCCGGGTCACGGCAGGTCGCCGACGGTACGCGGCTGCTCGCGAGCCGGGTCAACGGCGCGGCCGACCAGGTGCTGCCCTTCCTCAAGGACAACAAGAAGACGATCGGCGACACCGCGCGGCTGGTCTCCGACTCGGCCGCGGGCGTCCGGCGCCACCTGGACGACCTGGTGCGGCTCGCCCCCACCGCCCGCCAGGGCGCTCACGCGGGATCGGACATCCTCACCGCGATCTACGAACGGCGCTGCACGCAGGCACTGCTCGACGACCCGGCCTGCCCCGATCTGAAGAAGGCCATGACGGCGGCCGCGGACGTCGCCACCGTCTCGGACGACCTGAACACCCTCGTCCAGGACCAGCACGGCGACCTGGCGGCCATGGACAAGAATCTGGCGACGCTCCAGGAGCAGTCCGCCGCTCTCGCCCGGCACGCCCCGACCCTCGACCGGGACGTCGAGAAGGCGGTCGCCCAGATCAACCGCCTGAACGACGGTGCCGGGCAGGTCGCGGCGGGCGCCCGGACGCTGCACACGGGACTCGGCACGGCCTCGGCGGGCGCCGGCGACCTCGACTCCGGCGTCGGCAGGCTGGAGACCGGCGCGCAGGATCTCGACGGCGGCATGTACCGACTGGCCGACGGTTCGGGGAAGCTGGCGGGCGGGCTGCACGACGGTGTCGGGAAGATCCCCGACTACGGCAAGAAGGACCGTGACCAGCGCACCGGGGTGATGGCGGACCCGGTGCGGCTCGCCTCCCAGTCGCTGCACAAGGCGCCCAACTACGGGACGGGCTTCGCCCCGTACTTCATTCCGCTGTCCCTGTGGGTCGGCGCGATGGTCGCCTACATGCTGATCGCGCCCCTGAACCGGCGGGCGCTCGCCGTGGGCGCCTCGTCCTGGCGGGTGACGCTCGCGGGCTGGCTGCCGGTGGCCGCGCTCGGCGTGCTCCAGGTGGCGGCCCTGATGTCCGTCCTGCACTGGGCGCTCGGGCTCCAGATGCTGCACGCGGCGGGCACCGTCGGCTTCCTGTGCCTGGTCACGGCGTGCTTCGCGGCCATCGTGCAGTGGCTGAACGCGCGCTTCGGGGCGGCGGGCCGCATCCTCGTCCTCGCCTTCCTGATGCTCCAGCTGACGTCGGCGGGCGGCACGTATCCCGTACAGACCAGCCCGGGCTTCTTCAACGCGATCCACCCCTACCTGCCGATGAGCTACGTCGTGGAGGCGCTGCGCAGGCTGATCTCCGGCGGCGGACCGGGGCCGGTGTGGCAGGCGTGCGCGGTACTGGCGGCCTTCACCGCGGGCGCCCTCGCGCTCACCGCCCTGACCGCCCGGCGCAAGCAGGTGTGGACCCTGGACCGGCTGCACCCGGAGCTGAGCCTGTGAGCGCGCCCGCCCGGCCGCCTGTGAGAATCAGGGGCATGGAAAGCAGCACACGGCGCCAGGCCACCCGGCAGAAGCTCTACGAGGCCGCTGTCACGCTCATCGCGGAGCAGGGTTTCTCCGCCACGACGGTCGACGAGATCGCCGAGCGCGCCGGGGTGGCGAAGGGCACCGTCTACTACAACTTCGCCAGCAAGTCGGTCCTCTTCGAGGAGTTGCTGCGGCACGGCGTCGGGCTGCTGACCGCCTCCTTGCGGGACGCGGCGGGGAAGGCGGCCGCCCGGGGCGGCAGCAAGGTCGACGCCCTGGACGCGATGATCCGCGCGGGTCTGGTCTTCATCGACGAGTACCCGGCCTTCACCCAGCTGTACGTCGCCGAGCTGTGGCGCACCAACCGCGCCTGGCAGTCCACGCTCGCCGTGGTCCGCCAGGAGGCGGTGGCCGTCGTGGAGGGCGTGCTGCGTGACGCCGTGTCCGGCGGCGAGCTGAGCGAGGAGATCGACGTGCCGCTCACGGCGGCGGCCCTGGTGGGCATGGTCCTGGTGGCGGCCCTGGACTGGCAGGCGTTCCAGCCGGAGCGCTCGCTGGACGATGTGCACGCCGCGCTGTCGCTGCTGCTCCAGGGGCGGGTGGGCGGCGGGCAGCCACTGACCGGAAAGGCCTGACGGCCACGCACGTAAGAGCGCCGGTCCGGCAAGGCCTGTGAACTGCTCTCAGGCTTCACCGGACCGGCGCATCCCCCGTTGTTCCCCCGTGGGATCCCCGTCGTTCCCCCGTCGGGTCTCCCTCGGTCCCCCGTGCCTCGCTCCCGCCCTGCCGGGCGAGAGGAGCGGCCAAGGACGCCGCTTCCCGTTCCGCCGCCCCGTGTCGGCGGTGCCGGGGCCGCGCCCTTCCCGTGGCCTCCACTCTTCCGTCTACGCAGGTAGAACCCCATCCGCGCACCTACTCATCTCCCCATCTAGGTACGGATACTCAGACCGGCGCGCTCATCCCCAGGCACGGAGAGTTCCCCACTGGTTACGATCACCTCCGTGTCCGTACTCCCCCTGGTCTTCACCAGCGGCTGGGCGAGCGGCATCAACGCGTACGCGGTGGTCCTGCTGCTCGGCGTCTTCGGCGCGACCGGGTTGACCGACGAGGTCCCCGAGTCGCTGCAGCGCCCCGATGTGCTGATCGCGGCGGGCGTGCTCTTCCTGTGCGAGGCCGTCGCCGACAAGATCCCGTACGTGGACTCGGTGTGGGACTCGGTGCACACCGTGATCCGGCCGGTGGCGGGCGCGGTCGTGGGAGCCCTGCTCGCCGGGCAGAGCGGGTCGCTGTCCGATCTGGCGGCGGGCGCGGTGGGCGGTTCGACGGCGCTGGCCAGCCATGCCGTGAAGGCCGGCACCCGGATGGCGGTCAACACCTCGCCCGAACCGGCCTCGAACTTCGTGCTGTCCACCGCCGAGGACCTGGGGGTCGCCGGCGTCGTGACGTTCGCGATGTTCCATCCGGTGGCGGCCGCGGTGATCGCGGCGGTGCTGCTCGTCGCCGGCCTGGTGGTGCTGTTCTTTCTCATCAGCCGCATCCGCCGGTTCCTGCGCAGACGGGCCCAGCGGCGCGAGGAGCGGCGGATCGCCCGCGAGGAGCCGCCGCCCCCGCCCTGACCTGGCGGCGGCGTTGTCGGTGGCGGCCGATACAGTCCCTGGCATGGCACGAATTGCGGTGATCGGCGCGGGGATGGGCGCCATGGCGGCCGCCGCTCGGCTGGCCGTGGCGGGCCACCGACCGGTGGTCTTCGAGCGCGCGTCGACGTACGGCGGAGCGGTGGGCCGCTTCGAGCGCGACGGCTTCGCGTTCGACACGGGCCCCGGCCTGCTCCCGCTCCCGGCGGTCTACCGCGACCTGTTCATCAAGACCGGCAAGGAGCCCCTGGAGGACCTGGTCGGTCTCACGCAGGTGGAGCCCGCCGTGCGGCACGTCTTCGCGGACGGCACGACGGCGGACCTGCCGAACGCCCGGCGGGCGGGCGTGGCCGAGGCGCTGGACGCGACGGTCGGCGCGGGCGCGGGCGCGCGCTGGTCGGCGTTCATGGACCGGGCGCGGGAGGCCTGGGACCGCTCGCGCCGCCCCCTGCTCGAAGAACCCCTGTGGCCGAACTGGGAGGTGCTGGCCGAGCGCGAGCCCTACCCGGCGGTGCCGCACAAGCGGCTGCTGCGCAAGGCCCGCACGGCCGTCACCCTCGCCGCCATCGGCGACCTGGAGTTCGGCGGCGACCCACGGCTCGTGGCGCTCCTGGAGAGCTACGCGCTCGGACACGGCCTCGATCCCCGTACGGCACCGGCGAGCGCGGCCGTGCTGCCGTACATGGAGCAGACCTTCGGCACCTGGGCGGTGACCGGCGGCATGCGGGCCCTCGCCGACGCGGTGTACGCGCGCTGCCTCAAGCGGAAGGTCGAGTTCAGGTTCGGTGCGGCCGTCACCCGGGTCGTGGAGAAGGACGGCCGCGCGGCGGGCGTCGAGCTGGCCGACGGGTCGGTGGAGGACGCCGCGTTCGTCGTGGCCGGTGTCGCGCCCGGCGCGCTCGACGCACTGGTGCCGGGGCGGTCCGTGCGCGGCGCGGTCCCGGCCCGCGCCGAGGCGGCCGTGCCCAGCCGGCTCACGGTGCATCTCGCGCTGCGCGGCCCGCGCCCCGAGGGCACCCCGCACCGCACGGTGGCGCACGGCACGGACCGGGGCGCCGAGACGGCCTGGCTGTTCGACGGCGCCGCGCGCCCCGACAGACCGACGGTCACGGTGCTGCGTCCGGGCGACGCCGCTCAGGTGCCGGACGAGGAGCACGAGGCGGTGACCGTCACCGTGACGGTGCCGCCCGGCGCCGAGGTGTCCGACGCCGACGTCGAGTCGGTCCTCGCGGCGGCCGGGCGCGCGGTGCCCGAGCTGCGCGAGCGCCTGCTGTGGCACGAGGTCCGCACCCCGCGCGACATCGCGGAGGCCACCGGCGCGGACGGCGGCGCCGTGCCCGCGCCCGCGTTGGCGGCGGGGCGGGGCGAGTTGCTCCACCCGGCCAACAGCACCCCGCTGCCGGGGCTGCTAGCCGTCGGGGGCTGGTCGCACCCGGGCGGCGGGCTGCCGCACGCGGGCATGTCCGGGGCGCTGGTGACGGGACTGATCGTGGAGGGACCGGAGTTCCGCGGCTCGCAGTGAGCCGGGCCGCGGTCCCGTCCGCTCAGTACCGGTACTGCTGCTCCTGCTGGTACCCGGTGTCGTACCCGGTGTTCGGGTCGTGCTGCGGGTACGCGGGATAGGGCTGCTCGGGCGGCAGTTCGCCGCCGTACTCGTCGCCGTCGCGCTGCTGCGGCACCCAGACACCGCCGGGCGGGGTCTCCCCGCCGTAGCCGCCGCCCGTCGCGTACGAGTCGCCGTACTGCTGCTGGCCGGTGGCGTACGGGTCGCCGTACTGGGGCTGCTCGGGGTAGCTCTGCGCCCCGATGTACGGGTCGGAGTACGGGGCCGCGTAGGGCTGCTGCCCGCTGTCGTACCCGTAGGTGTGCTGGTCGTAGCCGTAGGACCCGGTGTCGTAGCCGTAGTCCTGCTGCGTGCCCTGGTGGTGCGCCTGCGCGTACGCCGCGTCGCTGTAGACGCCGTACTGGCCGGTGTCCTCGGGCATCGGCTCCGGCGCGTACACGGCGGTCGACTCGGCCGCGCTCTCCGGCATCGGCGGGAAGTCGCCTCCCGCGTCCGCCGTGTCCTGCGCGGCCTTCTCGAACTCCAGGTCGGAGACTTCGAGGGTCGGGTCCTGCCGGACCGTTTCCCTCCTGCCGCGCCGCCCGCCCGTGGCCTCGGCCGCCTGGTCGCCCTTCTTCAGGGCCCAGCCGGACGCGAAGCCGCGGCGGAACGACAGCGTGACGTAGGTCTGTCCGATCGCGAAGGCGATGGCGCCGAGCCCGATGACGATCACCGAGGGCATCAGGACGCCGAGGACCACCCCGAGAAAGCCGCCGAAGGCGAGCAGCCGCCAGCGCAGCCGCGCCTTGTACTGCAGCAGCACCTCACCGAGCAGCCACAGCGCCACCAGTCCGAACGCGATGTAGAGGACCGCCCAGCCCATGTACGCCCCTCTCGTACGGCCGCAGCCCCAGGTGGGTACGGCCCATCAGGCCTGCTGATCGTGCAGGCCCAGGTTCTCGTAGATTTCCAGCGTCGCAGTCGAGTTGTTGAGCGTAATGAAGTGCAGACCGGGCACTCCCTCGTCAAGCAGCTTGGCGCAGAACTCCGTAGCGAACTCGATGCCAATGGAGCGTACAGCGGCCGGATCGTCTTTGGCTGTGAGGATCCGCTCTTTCAACGCCGGAGGGAAGTCCGCGTTGCTCAGCTTGGGCAGGCGTTCGAGCATCCGCACGCTCGTCACGGGCATGCACTCGGGGATGATCGGGGTGTCGCAGCCGGCGGCGGCGACCTTGTCGCGCAGCCGCAGGTACTCCTCCGGGTAGAAGAACATCTGCGTGATCGCGTAGTCGGCGCCCGCCCGGCACTTGTCGACGAAGTGCCGCACGTCGGAGCCCCAGTCCGCGGAGCGCGGGTGCATCGCGGGGAACGCGGCGACGCCCACGCAGAAGTCGCCGGACTCCTTGATCAGCTCGACGAGTTCGGCCGCGTACGTCAGCCCCTCGGGATGCGAGATCCAGTCGCCCATCGGGTCGCCGGGCGGGTCGCCGCGCACCGCGAGCATGTTCCGGATCCCGGCGTCGGCGTACTGCCCGATGATGTTGCGCAGTTCGGCGACGGAGTGCTCGACGGCCGTGATGTGGGCGACCGGTGTGAGCGTCGTGTCCGCGACGATCTGCTCGGTCTCCTTGACGGTGCCCGCGCGTGTGGAGCCGCCCGCGCCGTACGTCACGGAGACGAAGTCGGGGGCGACGGCCTCGACCCTGCGCAGCGCGTTCCACAGGTTGCGCTCGCCCTTTGCGGTCTTCGGCGCGGAGAACTCGAAGGAGTATGTCGTCTTGCCGGTCGCGAGCATGTCGCGCACGGTGCGGGCGCGATCAGTCCTGGTGGAAGAGGTACCTAGGGCCATACGGGCAGGTTACTGACGGATTCCGACAGACCCTAATCCCCGTCCACCCTGCGGACAGGGGCCGGAGCCCGGTGTCACGCGGAGCGCAGGCGCTTGGCGAACTCGGCTGCGGCGGCGCCCGGATCGTCGGCCTCGGTGATGGCCCGCACGACCACGACACGGCGGGCGCCGGCCTCCAGGACCTCGTCCAGATTCCCCAGGTCGATGCCGCCGATGGCGAACCAGGGGCGGTCGGTGCCGAGGCCCGCGGTGTGGCGCACGAGGTCGAGGCCCGGTGCGTGGCGGCCCGGCTTGGTGGGGGTCGGCCAGCAGGGGCCGGTGCAGAAGTAGTCCACGCCGTCCTGGACGGCGGCCGCCTCGGCCTCCGCCTCGGCGTGCGTGGAACGGCCGATGAGCACGTCGGCGCCGAGGACGGCGCGGGCGGCGGGCACGGGCAGGTCGCCCTGGCCCAGGTGCAGCACGTCCGAGCGGGTGGCGTGGGCGACGTCCGCCCGGTCGTTGACCGCGAACAGCCGGCCGTGGCGGCGGGCCGCGTCGGCGAACACGGCGAGGTGTTCCAGCTCCTCGCCGGCCTCCATGCCCTTGTCGCGCAGCTGGACGATGTCCACCCCGTTCGCCAGGACGGCGTCGAGGAACTCCGGGAGGTCTCCCTGGCGCTTGCGCGCGTCGGTGCACAGGTACACCCGTGCGTCGGCGAGCAGGTCGCGCTTGAGGTCTGCCATGGAAATCCCCCCGTGGATGGAGCGGTGTCGGTGGCGTGCGCGCCCCACGCGGTGCGGGGCGCGCACGCCGGACGGCGATCAGGTCAGACGGCGAGCGCCTGGGCGCGACGCTTCACCTCCGTGCCGCGATTCTCGCTCAGCGCCTGTGCGGGCGTGCCCGGCAGGGTCGGGTCGGCGGTGAAGAGCCACTCCAGCGTCTCTTCGTCGGAGAAGCCGTCGTCCCGCAGCACCGTCAGGAGGCCGACGAGCCCCTTGACGATCTTGTCGCCGTCGATGAAGGCGGCCGGCACGTGCAGTGCGCGGTTCTCACCGCGGCGTACGGCGATCAGCTGGCCTTCCTTCACCAGCTGGCGCACGCGCGTCACCTCGACGTCCATCTGCTCGGCGATGTCGGGGAGGGTCAGCCACTCGGGGACGAGAGCATCGATCTTTGCGTCAATCTCGGTCACGGGACAAGCGTGCCATCCCGGACTGACAGTCGGAAGCCGGGGCCGTCTGACCAGGTGTTTCCGGAACGGCTCGGGGCCCCGCTCAGGCCACGGCGGACTTCAGCGGGCGGGCCGGGTCGGCCAGCCGGTCGGGGTCCAGGACCGTGCCGGCCTCGATGAGTTTGCGGCCCTGGGCCAGGTCGCGGGGCTTGCCGACCGCGAGGACGGCCACCAGGGCGCCGTCGCGCAGCCAGCACACCGACCAGGCGGCGCCGGCCGGGTCGCCGCGCCACACGGCGGTGTCGGCGCTCTGGTGGTGGCCCGCGTACTGCACGAAGCGGCCGAACTGCTCGGACCAGAAGTAGGGCACCGGGTCGTAGACGGCGGGCGTCTCCCCGATGATGTTCGCCGCCACGGTGCGCGGGCCCTGGAGGGCGTTGTCCCAGTGGTGGACCAGCAGCCGCTGTCCGTAGCGCCCCGAGGGGAACGACGAGCAGTCCCCCACCGCGTACACGTCGGGCACGGAGGTGCGCAGCCCGTCGTCGGCCAGCACCTCGTGGTGGTCGCCCAGGGCGATGCCGGAGCCGGCCAGCCAGCGGGTGGCGGGGCGGGCGCCGATGCCGACGACGACGGCCCCGGCGGGCAGGCGCGTGCCGTCGTCCAGGACCACGGTCCCGGGTTCGACGTGCGCCACACGCGCGCGGGTGCGCAGTTCGGCGCCCGAGTCCGCGTACCAGGCCGCCATGGGGGCCGCGACCTCGGCGGGCAGCGCCCCGGCCAGCGGGCGCTCGGCGGCCTCCACGACGGTGACGTGGCAGCCCGCCTCGCGCGCGGCGGTGGCGAACTCGGCGCCGATCCAGCCCGCCCCCACGACCACCACGTCGTGCTGCTCGGCGAGGACGGGCCGCAGCCGCTCGGCGTCGTCGAGGGTGCGCAGCAGATGGACTCCGGGGACGTCCTCGGTGCCCGGCAACCGCACCGGTTCGGCACCGGTGGCGACGACCAGCACGTCGTACGGGACGGGGCCCTGCGCGGTGTCCAGCTCGTGGTCGCCGGGGCGCAGGCCCGTGACCTCGCGGCCCAGCTCCACGGTGACGCCGAGCGCTTCGAAGTCGACGTCGAAGGCGGAGCCCTCGGCCTTGCCCAGGAGCACCGCCTTGGACAGCGGCGGCCGGTCGTAGGGCTGGTGGGGCTCGGCGCCGATCAGCGTGACCGTGCCGGGGAAGCCCTGTTCGCGCAGGGCCACCGCCGTCTGCACTCCGGCCATGCCCGCGCCGACGATGACGACGCGTCGCTGCGCCGAAGCCGTGTTCCCGCTCTGCTGCTCGCTCACGGGATCACCTTAGGCACCTGATCTTGCGTCAGTCAGCGGAGCGGGCCGGTCGGGCGCAGTGACGTCCTGCACACGTGTCACCGGGTTTAGAGATCAACAGGGGTCGCGGGGCGGCCCGCGGCGGGCGCGATCTCCTCGACGACGCTGGTGCCACGGCCCTCCTGCGACTCCCACCGCCAGGTCTCGTCGAGCCGAACCCGCCCGTCGGGCAGTTCGGACACGGCGGAGAGGCAGTGCCCCGAGGAGGTGGACCCGTCGGTCTTCAGCTGGACGTAGCGGAAGTCGAGCCGGTCTCCGGTGCGGGTGCCCACGAGGTGTCCGCGGACGACGTCGCCGCCCTCGTAGTCGGCCCAGATCCGGCCGTCCTCCTCGTGGTAGGCGAAGCGGGTCCTGGTCCCCACCTGGCCCGGCGCCTGGTCGGCGACAGGCGCGAGGAAGAGACCGTCGAGCGAGCGTGCCACGGGTGAGGGCTCCCTTACTGGGGCGCGGG
Source organism: Streptomyces sp. HUAS MG91 (assembly GCF_040529335.1). Classification (GTDB taxonomy): domain Bacteria; phylum Actinomycetota; class Actinomycetes; order Streptomycetales; family Streptomycetaceae; genus Streptomyces; species Streptomyces tabacisoli. The sequence continues at coordinate 2,338,142 of NZ_CP159534.1, forward strand.
CCGAAGGGCTAGGGTGGCCACCGTAAAGCACTCGCGGGAGCCCGTACGCAGCGGGCTGAGAGGGAGGCTGGAGCGGCCTCCGACCGTACGAACCTGATCCGGGTCATGCCGGCGAAGGGAGGGGCTGGACGCCCATGTCGCGTACGCCACCGGAAGCATCGAACAAGCCTTCCGCACCTGACGTCCTCGTCGTCGGGGGCGGCATCATCGGCCTGGTCACCGCGTGGCGGGCCGCCCAGCGCGGGCTGTCCGTCACGGTCGTGGACCCCGAACCGGGCGGCGGGGCCGCCCAGGTGGCGGCCGGGATGCTGGCCGCCGTCACCGAACTGCACTACGGCGAGCAGACGCTGCTCGGCCTGAACGTCGCCTCGGCCGCCCGCTATCCGGCGTTCGCCGCCGAGCTGTCCGAGGTCACCGGGCAGGATCTCGGCTACCGCGCGTGCGGCACGCTCGCCGTCGCGCTCGACGCCGACGACCGGGCCCATCTGCGCGAACTGCACGCGCTGCAAAGGAAGTCGGGCCTCGACTCCGAGTGGCTGTCGGGCCGCGACTGCCGGCGTCTGGAGCCGATGCTCGCGCCGGGCGTGCGCGGGGGCCTGCGGGTCGACGGCGACCATCAGATCGACCCGAGGAGGCTCGCGAGCGCCCTGCTGACGGCCTGTGAGCGCTCCGGGGTGGTCCTGCGCCGGGCGTGGGCCGACCGGCTCCGTGTGGTCCGGGACCGGGCGTGCGGCGTCACGCTCACCGACGGCACGGAGCTCGACGCCGGCCAGGTCGTCCTGGCGGGCGGGAGCCGCAGCGGGCAGCTCGCGGGCGTCCCCGACGAGGTGCTGCCGCCCGTACGCCCGGTCAAGGGCCAGGTGCTGCGCCTGACGGTGCCGCGGCGGTACGCGCCGTTCCTGAGCCGCACCGTGCGCGCCGTGGTCCGCGGCAGCCACGTCTATCTGGTGCCGCGGGTCAACGGCGAGCTGGTCGTCGGCGCGACCACCGAGGAGCTGGGCTGGGACACCACGGTCACCGCGGGCGGCGTCTACGAGCTGCTGCGCGACGCCCACGAGCTCGTCCCCGGCATCACGGAACTGCCGCTGACGGAGACCCGCGCGGGCCTGCGCCCCGGCTCCCCCGACAACGCCCCGCTGCTGGGCCCGACCGCGCTGCCGGGCCTGCACCTCGCCACCGGCCACCACCGCAACGGCGTGCTGCTGACGCCGGTCACCGGCGACGCGCTGGCGCATGCCCTGGTCACCGGGGAACTCCCCGAAGAGGCAAGCCCGTTCACCCCGAGGCGGTTCAGCGCCGCCACCCTGGAGCAGCCCGCATGAACGTCACTGTCAACGGCGAGCCGCGTGCCGTGGCCGCCGGGGTCACGCTCGGCGCCCTGGTGGCCACGCTCACCACCGCGCACTCCGGAGTGGCCGCCGCGCTCAACGAGACCGTCGTGCCGCGCACCCAGTGGCCGCTGACCGCGCTCTCCGAGGGAGACCGCGTCGAGGTCCTCACCGCCGTCCAAGGAGGCTGAACCACCCATGGCTGACGACGCTTTCGTCCTCGGCGGCACCACGTACTCCTCGCGCCTGATCATGGGCACGGGCGGGGCGCCGAGCCTCGACGTCCTCGAACGCTCGCTCGTCGCCTCCGGCACCGAGCTGACCACGGTGGCGATGCGGCGCGTCAGCGCCGACGTCCACGGCTCGGTGCTGTCGGTCCTGGAGAAGCTGGGCATCCGGGTGCTGCCGAACACCGCGGGCTGCTTCACCGCGGGCGAGGCGGTGCTGACGGCCCGCCTCGCGCGCGAGGCGCTGGGCACGGACCTGGTCAAGCTGGAGGTCATCGCGGACGAGCGCACCCTCCTGCCGGACCCCATCGAACTGCTCGACGCCGCCGAGACGCTGGTCGACGACGGCTTCACCGTCCTGCCGTACACCAACGACGACCCGGTCCTGGCCCGCAAGCTGGAGGACGTGGGCTGCGCGGCGGTCATGCCGCTGGGCTCCCCCATCGGCTCCGGGCTCGGCATCCGCAACCCGCACAACTTCCAGCTGATCGTCGAGCACGCGCGCGTGCCGGTGATCCTGGACGCGGGCGCGGGCACGGCGTCCGATGTGGCGTTCGCCATGGAGCTGGGCTGCGCCGGTGTGATGCTCGCCTCGGCGGTGACCCGCGCCCAGGAGCCGGTCCTCATGGCCGACGGGATGCGGCACGCGGTGGAGGCGGGACGGCTCGCGTACCGCGCGGGGCGGATCCCGAGGCGCCATTTCGCCGAGGCGTCCTCGCCCCGGGAGGGGCGCGCGGACCTCGATCCCGAGCGCCCCGCCTTCTGACGCCTCCGCCGGTCACAGCTCTGCTGCAGTACGGGTCCGGTCCTGCCGCACGGGACCGGGCTGTCGGTCGCTCCTCGTAGACTCCCTGCGTGGACACGACCCTTCAAGACCCGCTGCTCGGGCATGTGCTCGACAACAGGTACCGCATCGACGCACGCATCGCGGTCGGCGGGATGGCCACGGTCTACCGGGCCGTGGACACCCGCCTCGACCGCGTGCTCGCGCTCAAGGTGATGCATCCGTCGCTGGCGGCCGACGCCTCGTTCGTCGACCGGTTCATCCGCGAGGCCAAGTCGGTGGCCCGGCTCTCGCACCCCAATGTGGTGGGTGTCTTCGACCAGGGCACCGACGGCCCGTACGTCTATCTGGCGATGGAGTACATCGCGGGCTGCACGCTCCGCGACGTCCTGCGCGACCGCGGGGCACTGCGGCCGCGCGCGGCACTCGACATCCTGGAGCCGGTGCTCGCCGCGCTCGGAGCGGCGCACCGCGCGGGTTTCGTGCACCGCGACATGAAGCCGGAGAACGTGCTGATAGGGGACGACGGCCGGGTGAAGGTCGCCGACTTCGGCCTCGTCCGCGCCGTCGACACGGTCACCAACACCACGGGATCGGTCCTCGGCACGGTGTCCTATCTGGCGCCCGAGCAGATCGAGCACGGCACGGCGACGCCCTCGGTGGACGTCTACGCGTGCGGGGTCGTCCTGTACGAGATGCTCACCGGCGGCAAGCCGCACCTCGGGGACTCCCCCGCGCAGATCCTGTACAAGCACCTGAACGAGGACGTGCCGCCGCCCTCGGCCGCCGTCCCCGGCCTGCCCTACGAGCTGGACGAGCTGGTCGCCTCGGCGACGGCGCGCACGCCCGGGGTCCGGCCGTACGACGCGGTGGCGTTCCTCGCCCAGGTCCGCGCGGCCCGGGCGACGCTGTCCGACGCCCAGCTGGACGCGGTGCCGCCGCAGGCCCACGAGACGGAGCACGTGGGGGCCGACGACCGGACGAGCGTGATCCCGCGCGCGGCCGGCGCCACCTCGGTCCAGCTGCCGCTGCCCGTCCAGGACGAGGAGCAGTACCACCGCACGAGCGTGCTGCAGACCCCGCCGCCCATGCCGCCGGCCCCACCGCGCGGCACCGGCGGCCGTCCGCGCCGCGGCCTCTTCGTGATCATCGCGGCGGTGCTGCTGGCCCTGGGGATCGGCACGGGCGTCTGGTACATCAACTCGGGCCAGTTCACCAAGGTCCCCAGGATCCTGAGCCAGAGCCGGGCCGAGGCCGAGCACCGCGTCGAGGCGGCGGGCCTGAAGGTCGGCACGGTCACCGAGAAGTACAGCGACGCCTTCGACCGGAACTCGGTCATGGGCAGCGACCCGGCGCCCGGCAGCCGCATCAGGGACAACGGCACGGTGAACCTGACCGTGTCCAAGGGCCCGAAGACGGTCAAGGTTCCCGATCTCAGGGGCACCCCGCTGGACAGGGCCAGGAGCGGGCTCAAGGGCGCGGGGCTCTCGCCGGGCATGGTGACCAAGGCGTTCAGCGAGGACGTCCCCAAGGGCTCCGTGATCAGCTCGGACCCGAAGGCGGGATCGACGCGCAACGCGGGCGCGGCGGTCGCCCTCGTCGTCTCCAAGGGCTCCCCCGTCGACGTCCCGGACGTCACCGGCGAGTCCCAGGAGGAGGCGGTCGCCGATCTGGCGGACGCGGGCCTGAAGGCGAGGATCGCCGCGGAGCGGGTCAACTCGGACGAGGACAAGGGCGATGTCGCCGAGCAGTCGCCGGGCGAGGGCAAGCAGCTCGCCGAGGGCGACACGGTGACCCTGACGATCTCCAAGGGCCCGGTCATGGTGAAGGTCCCGGACGTCACGGGCATGAAGGTCGACGAGGCCACGTCCACGCTGGAGGACGCCGGGTTCCAGGTCGACGAGGACCGGGGACTGCTCGGGCTCTTCGGCGACCACGTGGACAAGCAGTCCGTGCAGGGCGGCGACGAGGCCCCCAAGGGATCGACGATCAAGATCACGATCAGGTAGTGCGCCGGGCCCGGGGCGAGCGCCGCCCCGGCGCCGGGCCGCCCGCGGCCACCATGGCACCCTGGGCCTGGTGAACAGCAGCATCCGCAACCCGATCGGCGGTCACGTCCCCGTGGCCGGCGGCCTCGCCTCCGTAGGACTGTCCTACGCGCGCGACCTCAGGGCCGAGACCGTCCAGGTCTTCGTCGCCAACCCGCGCGGCTGGGCCACTCCCACCGGCAATCCCCGGCAGGACGAGGAGTTCCGCGCCGCGTGCGCCGCCGAGAACATCCCCGCGTACGTCCACGCGCCCTATCTGATCAACTTCGGGTCGCACACCGAGGCCACGGTCGAGAAGTCCGTGGAGTCGCTGCGCCACTCCCTGCGGCGCGGCCGTGAGATCGGCGCCCTGGGCGTGGTCGTGCACACCGGTTCCGCCACCGGCGGCCGGCCGCGCGAGGTCGCGCTGGCGCAGGTCAGGGAGCACATGCTGCCGCTGCTCGACGAGCTGACGCACGACGACGATCCGTTTCTGCTCCTGGAGTCGACCGCCGGGCAGGGTGCGTCGCTCTGCTCGCGGACCTGGGACTTCGGCCCGTACTTCGACGCGCTCGACCGGCATCCGAAGCTGGGCGTCTGCCTCGACACCTGCCACATCTTCGCGGCGGGCCACGACCTGACCGGTCCGGCCGGCATGAAGCAGACCCTCGACCTGCTGGTGGAGACGGTCGGCGAGGGCCGCCTGAAGCTGATCCACGCCAACGACTCCAAGGATGTCGCGGGCGCCCACAAGGACCGGCACGAGAACATCGGCTCCGGCCACATCGGCGCCGACCCGTTCCGCGAGCTCATGGCGCACCCGGCGACCGAGAACGTTCCCCTGGTCATCGAGACGCCCGGCGGCAAGGAGGGGCACGCCGCGGACGTGGCCCGCCTCAAGGAACTGCGTCCGTAGCGATTGTCCCCCTCGGGGCGGAATACCCCTGGGGGGTATACGGTTCTTTTCGGTGACAGGAACCGTGACGGACGCTGGGGGACCCATGCGGCACGACGAGCACACCGCGCAGCAGCACACGCAGCACACGCAGCACAGCCACGAACACACGCACGACCACCATCACGGGACCGGCAGGGTCAGCTGGTCGACGGCGGCCCAGGCCACCCTGCACTGCCTCACCGGCTGCGCCATCGGCGAGGTCCTCGGCATGGTGATCGGCACCGCGCTGGGCTGGGGCAATGTCCCGACGATGGTGCTGGCGATCGTGCTGGCCTTCGTCTTCGGCTACTCGCTCACGCTGCGCGGGGTGCTGCGGGCGGGCGTCGGTTTCCGGACCGCGTTCCGGGTGGCGCTCGCCGCCGACACGCTGTCGATCGCCGTCATGGAGCTGATCGACAACGGGGTCGTCGCCCTGTGGCCGAGCGCCATGGACGCCCACCTCGACGACGTGCTGTTCTGGGGCGCCCTGGCCGTGTCCCTCGCGCTGGCCTTCGTGGTGACGACGCCGGTCAACCGCTGGATGATCGGCCGCGGCAAGGGCCACGCGGTGGTGCACCGGTACCACCACTGAGGCGGGGCTCCCGGGGCGGGACCGGGCTCAGAGCTCGGGCCCTTCCCCGGGCCCCTCCTGGTACGAATAGCGCTGCTCGCGCCACGGGTCCCCCACGTTGTGGTACCCGCGCTCCTCCCAGAAGCCCCGCCGGTCCGCGGTCATGTACTCGACGCCGCGGACCCACTTGGGGCCCTTCCACGCGTACAGGTGCGGCACCACGAGACGCAGCGGGAAACCGTGCTCGGCGGTGAGCTGTTCACCGCCCTTGTGGGTGGCGAAGATCGTGCGCTCGGAGACGAAGTCCGAGAGCCGGAGGTTGGAGCTGAAGCCGTACTCGGCCCAGACCATCACATGGGTGACGTCGGGGGCCGGCGGTGCCAGTTCGAGCACGGTCGAGGCCCGCACCCCGCCCCACTCGGCGCCGAGCATGCTGAACTTGGTGACGCAGTGCAGATCACCGACCACGGTGCCGTACGGCAGCGCCGAGAACTCCTCGTGGTTCCAGGTGTGCTTGTCGCCGTCGGCGGTGGCCCCGAAGACCCTGAACTCCCAGCGCTCGGGGCGGAACTTGGGCACCGGTCCGTAGTGCGTGACGGGCCAGCCGCGCTGCAGACGCTGTCCCGGCGGAAGCTCCTGCTGCGCCGCTCCCCCAGACTCGCGTTCCACCGGATGACCCATGCCTCCATCCTGACAGACCCCGGGCAGTGGACGTGACCACGCGGGCGCCGGCGGGCGACAGTCGATCATCGATTCGGGCAACTCCTACTAAGCGTGCACTTACTGGACGGGTTTCCGCCCCGGTGCGAGGATGCGCGAAACCTGCCCAGTCCACCCGCTTGGAAGGAGCCTCTGCGATGCAGGGCGACCCCGAGGTCATCGAATTTCTCAACGAGCAGCTGACCGCCGAGCTCACCGCGATCAACCAGTACTTCCTGCACGCGAAGATGCAGGAGAACTTCGGCTGGACGAAGCTCGCGAAGTACACCCGGGCCGAGTCGTTCGACGAGATGAAGCACGCGGAGGTACTGACCGACCGGATCCTCTTCCTGGACGGCCTGCCCAATTACCAGCGGCTCTTCCACGTCCAGGTCGGTCAGACGGTCACTGAGATGTTCCAGGCCGACCGGCAGATCGAGGTCGCGGCGATCGACCGGCTGAAGCGGGGCATCGAGGTGATGCGGGCCAAGGGCGACATCACGTCCGCAAACATCTTCGAGTCGATCCTCGAGGACGAGGAGCACCACATCGACTATCTCGACACGCAGCTGGAGCTGGTGGAGAAGCTGGGCGAGCCGCTGTACATCGCGCAGCTCATCGAGCAGCCCGAGAGCTGATCGGTCCGACAGCCGGTCAGGCCGCTTCGGGGAGTTCGGCCCGGGGTGCGAGTGCCACCGCGGCCTCGCCCTGCTCGACGAGTTCCCTGCGGGGGCACGCGCCCCGGCCCAGCAGTGCCTGGATCCGGCGGACGCACGAACCGCAGTCGGTGCCGGCCTTGCAGGCCGAGGCTATCTGGCGGGGCGTGGAGGCACCGTCGTCCGCGTGCTTCCTGACCTGCGCCTCGGTGACGCCGAAGCAGTTGCAGACGTACACGCGGGTTCACCTCCCGGTCGGGACGAAGTCGACGCTCATCAGTGGTGCCGTCCCGATTTGTCGGTGAGGCTAACCTAACCTTACCCGGCCTCCCGGGAGCACAAAAGTGCCGTGGGGCGCGGATCCCTGTGATCCGCGCCCCACGGCATGACGCGTGGTCGCCGAACGTCACTGGTCGCGGTACATCTCCGCCACCAGGAACGCGAGGTCGAGCGACTGGCTGCGGTTCAGGCGCGGGTCGCAGGCCGTCTCGTAGCGCTGGTGCAGGTCGTCGACGAAGATCTCGTCGCCGCCGCCCACGCACTCGGTGACATCGTCACCGGTGAGCTCGACGTGGATGCCGCCCGGGTGCGTACCGAGCTCCTTGTGGACCTCGAAGAAGCCCTTGACCTCGTCGAGCACGTCGTCGAAGCGGCGGGTCTTGTGCCCGGAGGCCGCCTCGTACGTGTTGCCGTGCATCGGGTCGGTGATCCAGGCGACGGTCGCGCCGGAGGCGGTGACCTTCTCGACCAGCTCGGGCAGCTTGTCGCGGACCTTGTCGGCGCCCATGCGGACGATGAAGGTCAGCCGGCCGGGCTCGCGGTCGGGGTCGAGGCGCTCGATGTACTGCAGCGCCTCCTCGGCCGTCGTGGTCGGGCCGAGCTTGATGCCGATCGGGTTGCGGATCTTCGAGGCGAACTCGATGTGGGCGCCGTCCAGCTGCCGGGTGCGCTCGCCGATCCAGACCATGTGGCCCGAGACGTCGTACAGGTTCCCCGTGCGCGAGTCGACGCGGGTCAGCGCCGACTCGTAGTCGAGCAGCAGCGCCTCGTGGGAGGCGTAGAACTCGACCGTCTGGAACTCGGCCGGGTCGGTGCCGCAGGCGCGCATGAAGTTCAGCGCGTTGTCGATCTCGCGCGCCAGCTGCTCGTAGCGCTGGCCCGACGGGGACGACTTCACGAAGTCCTGGTTCCAGGCGTGCACCTGGCGCAGGTCCGCGTAGCCGCCCGTGGTGAAGGCGCGCACCAGGTTCAGCGTCGAGGCGGACGCGTGGTACATCCGCTTCAGGCGCTCGGGGTCCGGGATGCGGGCGGCCTCGGTGAACTCGAAGCCGTTGACCGAGTCGCCGCGGTAGGTCGGCAGGGTGACGCCGTCGCGGGTCTCGGTCGGCTTGGAGCGCGGCTTGGAGTACTGGCCGGCGATCCGGCCGATCTTCACGACCGGCACCGAGGCGGCGTACGTCAGCACGGCGCCCATCTGGAGCAGGGTCTTGAGCTTGTTACGGATGTGATCTGCGGAGACGGCGTCGAAGGCCTCGGCGCAGTCGCCGCCCTGGAGGAGGAACGCCTCTCCCTTGGCGACGGCCGCCAGGCGGGTACGCAGCTGGTCGCACTCGCCTGCGAAGACGAGCGGCGGATACGACTCGAGGTCCGCGATCACATCGCGCAGAGCCTCGGCATCGGGGTACTCGGGCTGCTGCGCCGCGGGCAGGTCTCGCCAGGTGTTGCCAGCGCTCGCGCTGGTCTTAGCGTTCACGGTCACCTCGCCAACACTACGGGGTCGTGTCGCGTGTCCATTCCGGCGCTCATCTTTTGAGACGCGGCAGACACGCTTGAGCCCCCACTCGGGTATGGTTCCGCACATGTTCGCGCAGTTTTCGACCCGCACCTGGTGGTGGACCGCACATCCGGCGGCCCACTGACTGCGCGTATCCGAATCCGCGAAGGCCGCCCGAGGGGCGGCCTTCAGTGTTTTCCGACACCAGCGGCGGCCGTTCCTCCCGACCGACTCTCCTCCGAAAGTCACTGGAAGGAACACCTGCCGTGTTTGCTCCGATCCACCAGCTCCTCACCGACGACCGCCCGTTCGCCCTGCTGCGCCGCCGCACCCCGGGGCGCGACCACGACACGGTCGAGGTCCTGATCGGTCCGGTCGGCACGTACGACAGGCTCGCGGACATCCCGGAGGGCCTGGCGCTGGTCCCCTTCCGGCAGATCCGCGAACGCGGCTTCGACGTCCGTGACGACGGGACCCCGCTGACCGTCCTGCGCCCCGAGGAGTCGTACGAACTTCCGCTCGCCGAGGCGCTGCGGCAGCTGCCCGGGCACGCCGTGGACGTCCGGGACGGGGGCTTCGACATCGACGACGACACCTACGCCGGCATCGTCGGCCGGGTGCTGAGCGAGGAGATCGGGCGGGGCGAGGGCGCGAACTTCGTGATCCGCAGGACGTACGAGGGTGAGATCCCGGGATTCTCACGGGCCGACGCCCTCGCGCTGTTCCGGCGACTGCTCGACGGTGAGCGCGGCGCGTACTGGACGTTCGTCGTGCACACCGGTGACAGGACGCTGGTGGGCGCGAGCCCCGAGGTGCACGTGCGGATGTCCGGCGGCACCGTCGTCATGAACCCCATCAGCGGCACCTACCGCTATCCGGCGGCCGGCCCCACCCCGGACGACCTGCTCGATTTCCTCGCCGACGGCAAGGAGATCGAGGAGCTGTCGATGGTCGTCGACGAGGAACTGAAGATGATGTGCACCGTCGGCGACCAGGGCGGCGTCGTGATCGGTCCACGCCTGAAGGAGATGGCGCACCTGGCGCACACCGAGTACGAGCTGCGCGGGAGGTCGACCCTCGATGTGCGCGAGGTGCTGAAGGAGACGATGTTCGCGGCGACCGTCACCGGGTCGCCGGTGCAGAACGCGTGCCGGGTCATCGAGCGGCACGAGGTCGGCGGGCGCGGGTACTACGCGGGCGCCCTCGCGCTGGTCGGGCGGGACGCGGGCGGCGCCCAGACGCTCGACTCGCCGATCCTGATCAGGACCGCCGACATCGACACGGCGACCGGGCGGCTGCGGGTGCCGGTGGGCGCCACCCTCGTGCGCGGCTCGGACCCGCGCGGCGAGGTCGCCGAGACGCACGCGAAGGCCGCCGGAGTGCTGGCCGCCCTCGGGGTGCGGCCGTCGCGGCCGCGTGCGGAGAGCGCGCGCCCGGCCCTGGCCGACGACCCGCGGGTGCGGGCGGCGCTCGACGGGCGCCGGGCCTCCCTGGCCCCGTTCTGGCTGCGGATGCAGGAGCGGGCCGACCGGCTGAGCGGGCACGCGCTGGTGGTGGACGGCGAGGACACGTTCACCGCGATGCTGGCGCACGTGCTGCGCTCCTCGGGGCTCGACGTGAGCGTGCGGCGCTACGACGACGGGGGCGTGGAGGGGCTGCGGGAGCGGGTCCTCGCGCACGAGGGGCCGGTCGTGCTCGGCCCGGGTCCCGGCGATCCGTCCGACCTCGCCGACCCGAAGATGCGTTTCCTGCGCTCCCTGACCGCCGAGGTGCTGCGTACGCACGGCCACGGTGTGCTCGGCGTCTGCCTCGGGCACGAGCTGATCGCGGCCGAGCTGGGCCTGGACATCGTCCGCAAGGAGGTGCCGTACCAGGGGGCGCAGACCGACATCGACCTGTTCGGCTGCACGGAGACCGTCGGGTTCTACAACAGCTTCGTGGCGGCGTGCGACGACGAGGCCGCGCGCGAGCTGGCCGCCCACGAGGTGGAGGTCGCCCGGGACGCCGGCGGTGAGGTGCACGCGCTGCGCGGCCCCGGGTTCGCGTCGGTCCAGTTCCACCCGGAGTCGGTGCTGTCGCTGCGCGGCGCCGGGATCGTGCAAGAGCTGATGGGTCAGCTGGCGGTCGGCACCAGGACGTTCTCGGAGCGCCGGCCCGCCTGATAGTCGAGGACGTTCTTCACCGTGGCCTCGATGATCTGCCCGACCGCGTCCACGGTGTAGTACGCCTGGTGGGACGTGACCAGCACGTTCGGGAAGGTGACGAGGCGGGCCAGGGTGTCGTCCTCGACCACGTCGAGGGACTTGTCGAGGAAGAACAGGCCCGCCTCGGCCTCGTAGACGTCGAGGCCCACGCCCGTGAAGCGGCCCTCGCGGAGCTCGGCGACCAGCGCCTTGGTGTCGATGAGGCCGCCGCGGCTGGAGTTCACCAGGATCGCGTCGTCCTTCATCGTGCGCAGCGCGGCGGCGTCGACGATGTGCTCGGTGGCGGGGAGCAGCGGTACGTGCAGGCTGATCAGGTCGGCCTCGGCGAACAGCTGCTCCTTGTCGACGTACTTCATGCCGAGGGCGGTGCAGTTCGGGTTCTCGGCGACGTCCCAGCCGAGCAGGTTCATGCCGAAGCCGTGGGCGATCCGGGTGAACGCCTCGCCGATCTTGCCGGTGCCGAGGACGCCGACGGTGCGGCCGCGCATGTCGCGGCCCATCAGGCCGTCGAGGCGGAAGTCGAAGTCGCGGGTGCGGATGCTCGCCCGGACGATGCGCCGGTTGACGGCCATCACGAGGGCCCAGGCGAACTCCGCGACCGAGTACGGCGAGTAGTACGAGACCCGGGACACGGTCAGGCCCAGGCGCTCGGCGACCTCCAGGTCGATGTTGTTGAAGCCGGTGGAGCGCTGGGCGATCATCTGCGTGCCGCCGGCCGCGAGGGTCTGCAGGACACGGTTGTTCAGGGTGGCGTTGACGCTGGTGGAGATGATCTCGTAGCCCGCCGCGATGGGGGCCGTGTCCTCATTGAGGAAGACGTCGAGGCAGCGGACGTCGTGATGCCCCGCGAAGGCCTTCTCGATGAGGGGCTTTTCGTCCGATTGCACACCAAAAGCGAGAATCTCCATGGGGTGAGTCTAGGCCGATCAAGCCCCTCCGGCGATTGAGGAGCGGGGTCCGGGGCGGAGCCCCGGAACCACCTCAGCCGAAGAAGACGCCGACCTCCTCGTAGAGCGCAGGGTCGACGGTCTTCAGCCGAGCCGTCGCCTCCGCGATGGGCACCCGCACGATCTCGGTCCCCCGCAACGCGACCATGGCCCCCCAGTCCCCGTCCCGCACGGCGTCGATCGCGTGCAGCCCGAACCGCGTGGCCAGCCAGCGATCGAAGGCCGACGGAGTCCCTCCGCGCTGCACATGGCCGAGAACGGTGGTGCGGGCCTCCTTGCCGGTGCGCTTCTCGATCTGTTTCGCCAGCCATTCGCCGACCCCGGACAGCCGCACGTGCCCGAAGGAGTCGAGCGACTCGTCCTTGAGGACCATGTCGCCGTCGCGCGGCACAGCGCCCTCGGCGACGACCACGATCGGCGCGTACGAGGCCCGGAAGCGGGAGGTGACCCAGGCGCAGACCTGATCGATGTCGAAGGGCTGTTCGGGTATGAGGATGACGTTGGCGCCGCCGGCGAGCCCGGAGTGCAGGGCGATCCACCCCGCGTGCCGGCCCATGACCTCGCAGACGAGGACCCGCATGTGCGACTCGGCCGTGGTGTGCAGCCGGTCGATCGCCTCGGTCGCGATGCCGACGGCCGTGTCGAAGCCGAAGGTGTAGTCGGTGGCGGAGAGGTCGTTGTCGATGGTCTTCGGAACGCCGACGGCGTGGACGCCGTACTCGTCGGTGAGGCGTGCGGCGACGCCCAGGGTGTCCTCGCCGCCGATCACGATGAGCGCGTCGACCTCCTGCGCGGCCAGGTTCTCCTTGACCCGGCGGACCCCGCCCTCCGCCTGGAAGGGGTTGGTGCGCGAGGAGCCGAGAATGGTGCCGCCCCGGGGCAGGATGCCGCGGACCGCCGGGATGTCGAGACGGACGGTGTCGTTCTCCAGGGGACCACGCCAGCCGTCCCGGTATCCGACGAAGTCATAGCCGTACTCCTGGACGCCCTTGCGGACGATGCCCCGGATGACGGCGTTGAGCCCGGGGCAGTCGCCGCCGCCGGTCAGTACTCCGACCCTCATCGCGTAACTCCCTTGTCACGGTGAGCAGTTCAGGAAACTGTCCCGCGCGGCGTCACGCGTCGTCCAGACCCCGTTCGATCGCGTACCGGACGAGTTCGACGCGGTTGTGCAGCTGGAGCTTGCCGAGGGTGTTCTGCACGTGGTTCTGCACCGTGCGGTGGGAGATGACCAGCCGCTCGGCGATCTGCTTGTAGCTCAGGCCCTTCGCGACCAGGCGCAGCACCTCGGTCTCGCGGTCGGTCAGCTCGGGCGCCTTCGGCCCGTTCGTGTCGGCGGCGGGCGCGGGCTCCGAGGCGAGGCGGCGGTACTCGCCGAGCACGAGCCCCGCGAGGCCGGGCGTGAACACCGGGTCGCCGACGGCCGTGCGGCGCACCGCGTCGATCAGCTCGTCCGTCGATGCGGACTTGAGGAGATAGCCGGTCGCGCCGGACTTCACCGCCTCCAGGACGTCCGCGTGCTCGCCGCTCGCGGACAGCACCAGGACGCGCAGCGCGGGGAACGCGGCGACGAGCTCCTTGCAGACCTGGACGCCGGGCTTGGCCGGCAGGTTCAGGTCCAGGACGAGGACGTCGGGGGCCGCGGCCCGGGCGCGGCGCACCGCCTGCTCGCCGTCGCCCGCCGTGGCGACGACGTCGAAGCCCGCGGCGGCCAGGTCGCGCGCGACGGCGTCGCGCCACATCGGGTGGTCGTCGACCACCATCACTCTGATCGCCTGCTGTCCGGCCGGCTCCTGCTCGGCACGCTGTTCGCTCATCGCTCCTGTCCCGCCTTCCCCCGTGCGGCCCTGCCGGGCCGGTTCACTTCTTCTTCGGTACGTGCAGTTCGACCTCGGTGCCCTGACCGGGTACGGAGATCAGCTCGGCGGTGCCGCCGATGTCGCGCAGTCTGCCCCGGATGGACTGGGCGACGCCGAGCCTGCCCTCGCCCTCGGCCTGGGCGAGGCGGCCCTCCGGGATGCCGGGTCCGTCGTCCCGTACGGTCACGATCACCGCCTCCGGCTCGTCCTCCACCAGGATCCAGGCCCGCGCTCCCTCACCCGCGTGCTGTCGCACATTGTCCAGGGCGGCACTGACAGCGGCGGCCAGTTCGCGGGCGGCGGCGGACGGCATCAGCACGGCGGTGCCGGGTGCGGAGAAGGTGGTCAGGGCGTTGGCGTGCGGGGCGAGCAGCGGGCGCAGGTCCCGCGGTCCTTCGGTACCGGGCGGCGCGTCGGCCTCGGCATAGGTGGTGACGGCCCGGACGACCGCCCCCTGGGACAGGTCCTCCGAGGCGCGGGACGGCTGGCGCAGCCCTTCGGCGACCAGGGTGCGCAGCGCGATCTCCTGCTCGCCCGCCATCCGGCCCAGCTCGGCGGCCTCGCCGCCCAGGGCGGTGCCGCGCCGCTGCACCATGGCGAGGACCTGGAGCACGCTGTCGTGGATGTCGCGGGCCAGCCGCTCCCGCTCCCGGGTGGCGGCCTCGATCTCCAGGGCGCGGGCGAGGGTGCGCTCGGAGGCGCGGGCCACCTCGACCACGTAGCCGATCGCTATGCCGGCGATGCAGACCAGCAGGACGTTGTGGACGGTGCTGCGGCTGATGTCGCCGCGCTGCACCACGTTGGCCGCGCCGATCAGCACCGACGCGAAGGCCGCCCAGCGCCAGCCGCCCTTGAGCGCCCAGGCGAGGACCGCGCCCGCCGTCCAGATCGACGGCAGCGTCGAGCCGCCGGTGACCGCCCGCTCGTGCCCCGCGACCGGGGAGAGCAGGATGCCGGTGACCGCGACGGCCAGGTCGATGGTGAGGAACCGCTTGGTGCAGCGCCGGGCGCCCGACACCTGGGGCAGCGTCGCCAGGGTCCACACCGCGAGCACGGCGTAGTAGGCGATGCCGACCCAGGGCCGCTCGTACACCTCGTACGCGGAGGCGAAGAGCCCGATCGCGTACACCACCGTCAGTACGCGGTAGGCCGTCAGGGCACGCCACAGCGGCTGCTCCACCGACATCCGCACCACGCGTTCCCGCCGGGTCGCGCTCCCCATGTCCCCCACCCCCCGAAAAGACGGCGCCGCTAGGGCCTGTCTGGCAATTCCCGTCTGCCCCGCTCCCCGTCCTTCTCCCCGGACTTCTGCGCTTCCTTCTGCGCTTCCTTCTGCGCTTCTTTCTGTGCTTCTTTCTGTGTTTCCTTCTCGGCCTTCGCCGCCTCCGCGATCTGCCGCTTGGCGGCGGTCGCGTACATGTCGACGTACTCCTGGCCGGAGAGCTTCATGATCTCGTACATGACCTCGTCGGTCACGGCCCGCAGCACGAACCGGTCGCCCTCCATGCCCTGGTAGCGGGTGAAGTCGAGCGGCTTGCCGATGCGGATGCCCGGGCGCATGAGCTTGGGCAGCACCTTGCCCGGCGGCTGGATCTTCTCCGTGTCGATCATCGCGACCGGGATGACGGGCGCGCCGGTGGCCAGCGCCACGCGCGCGAGACCGCCGGGCTTGCCGCGGTAGAGCCGACCGTCGGGCGAGCGCGTGCCCTCCGGGTAGATGCCGAACAGCTCGCCGCGCTCCAGGACCTCGATGCCGCTCTTGATGGCGGCCTCGCCCGCGCCGCGCGAACCGGAGCGGTCCACCGGCAACTGCCCGACGCCCTTGAAGAAGGCGGCCGTCAGCTTGCCCTTGACCCCCGGAGTGGTGAAGTACTCGGCCTTCGCGATGAAGGTGACCTTGCGGTCGAGCATCGTCGGCAGGAAGAAGGAGTCGGAGAAGGAGAGGTGGTTGCTGGCCAGGATCGCCGGGCCGGTGGCCGGAATGTTCTCCAGACCCTCCACCCACGGCCGGAAGCCGAGCTTGAGCGGCCCCCCGATGGCCACCTTCATTGCGCCGTAGATCAACCCTCTGCCTTCCCTCGTTCCCCGGACCCCGTACACGGACACGTACGCGGATCGGCCCGAGGATCAGACCTTAACCCGCAGGGCCGCCGGAGGGCCCGACGACCCTGGTCGGTGTCAGTCCGGTCGCGTACGGTGAAGACCTCACTCCCGATGCCCCGATGCCCCCGACATACCCACGAACAGGAGACCGAAGGTGCCGGTCCTTCCTGGAGCCGAGCCGTACCGCCACGACGGCGGCGAGATCGGCGTCCTCCTCTGTCACGGCTTCACCGGAACACCCCAGTCCCTGCGCCCCTGGGCGGAGTATCTGGCGGAGCGCGGTCTGACCGTCTCGCTCCCCCTGCTGCCCGGGCACGGCACCCGCTGGGAGGACCTTGCGGTCACCGCCTGGCAGGACTGGTACGCGGAGGTGGACCGCGCCCTTCGCGATCTCAGGGAGCGCTGCGCGCGGGTCTTCGTCTTCGGTCTGTCGATGGGCGGCGCGCTCGCGCTGCGGCTCGCGGCCCGCCATGGGGACGACGTGGCGGGTCTCGTTCTGGTGAACCCGGGGAACAAGGTGCACGGCCTGGCCGCGCACGCGCTCCCCGTCGCGCGGCATCTGGTCCCCAGCATCAAGGGCATCGCCAGCGACATCGCCAAGGAGGGCTCGGAGGAGGTCGGCTACGACCGGGTGCCGCTGCACGCCGCGCACCAGCTGCGCCACTTCTTCCGGCTCGTCGACCGTGAGCTGCCGCAGGTGACCCAGCCGCTGGTGGTGCTGCACAGCGTGCGGGACCACGTGGTGCCGCCCGCCGACTCCGCGCGCGTGCTCAGCCGTGTCTCGTCGACGGACGTCACCGAGATTTTGCTGGAACAGAGCTACCACGTCGCGACGTTGGACCATGACGCGGACCGGATCTTCGACGAGAGCGTCGCGTTCATCGACCGGATCGCCCCCCGCGCCGGCCAGACCTCCGGCGAGGGCGGGACAGGCCCCGGCGAGAGCGCGGAAGGGACGGCCAGCGGTGGCTGAGCAGGAGGAGCGGCGGGACCCCGAGAACCACGAGCCGGAGCAGCCGGACGGACAGCAGTCCGACCCGCTGCTGCCGGCCGACGAGGACGCCGCGTGGGCCGCGATCGTCGCCGGGTACGGGGAGGAGCCGCCGGACCCGCCGGGCGCCAAGCCCTTCAAGTCGGTGGAGGACCTGGCGCTCCTCGACCCCGAGACCAATGACTCCCCCGACTCCGGACCGCGCGAGGACACCCCGGGGCCGCTCGGCTCCTCGGTCTCCTTCGCCCCGGGTGTCGCCGCGACCCCGGGCCCGCGCGACTACTCGGCGTCCGAGCCGTCCGACGACGACCTCGGGGACGACGACGAGGGCCACTTCGTCCAGCCGGACCCGGAGCTCCCGGAGGCCGACGTCACCTCGAAGTTCGCCTGGCTGGCCGTGGTCGGCGGCCCGCTGCTGCTGCTCCTCGCGGTGCTGCTCGGCTGGGACATGACCTGGTGGCTGGCGACGCTCTGCATCGGCGGCTTCCTCGGCGGCTTCGCGACGCTGGTCGCCCGGATGCAGCCGGGCGACGAGGAGGACGACGACCCCGGGCGCGGCGCGGTCGTCTGACCCGCGGGTGTACGAGGACCGAGGCCCGGCCGGAGCTTTCCGGCCGGGCCTTCGTCGTGCCGGAGGGAACCCGATCGGGGTCTGCGGCGAAGTACCGGTGAACCAGCCCAAGCCTTCAAGGCGTTCACACGGACGAAAGGAGCCCCGATGGCCGTCGGACCCCGGGAGCATCGGCCGCATCCGCACGGCGAGAGCGATGCCCGGGCGATCGAACGGTCGCGGGAGGAGCCCGAGCAGTTCGCCGCCCTCTTCGACCGGTACGCCGACGCCGTGCACCACTACGCGGCGCGGCGGCTGGGCCCCGAAGCGGCGGAGGATCTGACCGCGGAGACCTTCACCACCGCCTTCAAGCAGCGCCACCGCTTCGACCCGGCCAGATCCGACGACGCCCGCCCGTGGCTCTTCGGGATCGCCACCAACCTCGTAGGCCGGCACCGCAGGGCGGAGGCGCGCCGCTTCAAGGCGCTGTCCCGCCTGCCGGAGCCGGTCGAGCACGAGGAGCCGGTGGCCGATCGCGCGGTGTCCCGGGCCGGCGCGCACGATCTGCGCCGGGAACTGGCGGCCGCCCTCGCCGCCCTGCCGGCGCGGCAGCGGGACGTGCTGCTGCTCGTGGCCTGGACCGACCTCAGTTATGACGAGGCGGCCGAGGCCCTGGGGGGTGCCGGTGGGCACGGTCAGGTCCCGCCTGAGCCGGGCTCGCAGCGCGTTGCGTGAAGCACTGGGCGGTACCGATCCGACCGCTCCGACCGCCCTCCGGGAGGCATCCGCCCATGACTGACCGCGAATTCGATCTGGCCCTCGACGAACTGAGCACCTGGGAGGGGGACGCCGCGCCCCTCGACCCCGCCGCCCGCCACCGGGTCCGTACCCGCCTGCTGTCCGCGATGGAGACCCGCCGCCGCCCGCTGTGGCAGCGGACCGGTCCGCGGATCGCCGTGTCGGGCCTGGCCACAGCCGCGATCGCCGCGAC
Source organism: Streptomyces sp. HUAS MG91 (assembly GCF_040529335.1). GTDB lineage: Bacteria > Actinomycetota > Actinomycetes > Streptomycetales > Streptomycetaceae > Streptomyces > Streptomyces tabacisoli. The sequence goes on from NZ_CP159534.1 coordinate 2,356,790, forward strand.
CGTGCTGGTGGCGGTGCGCGACGACGGCGGTTCCGCCGCCGCCCGGCCGGCCACGGCCCAGCGGACCGAACAGCCCGCGATGCGGCCGGTGTCGGCCCGGACCGTGCTGACCGGAGCCGCCGCCTACGACCGCGAGCACTCCCAGGCCCCCACGACACCACCGCGCGACGACCAGTTCATCTACACCAAGGAGATCGTCAAGGAGACGAACCGGAAGACGGGCGGGACCAGGACGTACGTCGACGAGATCTGGCGCTCGGTCGACGGCTCGCAGCGCTCCTGGATCATGGAGATCGGCAAGGGCTGGTGGTCGGAGCCCCTGAAGAAGAACGAGAGTTCCTGGCCGCCGCAGGACTGGCGGACGCTGGAGAAGCTGCCCACCGACCCGGACAGGCTGATCCTCTCGCTGCTCCACAAGACCGGCGGGTCCGCCAGGAACGGCTCGCTCGACGGCATCACCGACCAGGACTGGTCCCTCATCCACTTCAGCCTCGCCGGACTGCTCAAGCTCGTCCCGGTGATGCCCGAGGGCCTGCGCCCGGCGGCGTTCGAGGCCCTCGGCAAGGTGCCGGGGGTGAAGACGGTGCCGAACCAGAAGGACGCGAAGGGCCGGACCGGCGTGGCGATCACGTACGACGACCCGACGCTCCCCAAGGGCGTCACCAGCTTCGGCGGCTACTTCATCTTCGACCCGAGGACCTACGAGTTCCTGGGCTCCGAGGACGACCGCTCCTCCGGTGACGGCGCGAAGAAGAAGACGTACACCCAGCTCTCCTACCTGGACAGCTGGGCGATCACCGACAAGGTGAAGCAGCGCCCGTAGCTCACGCGGCGGGGATTCTGAGGGCGGCCAGGACCGGCAGATGGTCCGTGGCCGCCCTCAGTTCGTCCGTGTCGAGGAAGTCCGGCACCCCGCACCCCAGCACCTCCACGCCCTTGGTGGCCAGGATCGCGTCGATCCGCTGATGGGGGTCGTCCGGCGTCGAGGTGTACTCGCCGCCCCAGGGCGCCTTCGCCCAGCAGTCCTGGAGCGCCGCGCCGAGGCGCCGGAAGGTCCGCCCGTCCGGCCGCTCGTTGAGGTCGCCGCCCGCGACGGCGTGCTCGACGCCCAGCTCCGCGATCCGGTCGAGCAGCAGCCCGCCCTGCGCGTACCGCTCGTCCTTCTGCAGGCTCAGGTGGCAGCTGATCACGCCGAGCCGTGCGCCGCCGAACCGTACGACGGCGGTGGCGAAGCCGCGTCGGTGCAGGCCGGGGGTGAGCGGGAGCAGCACGTCCTCGGTGCGCTCGACGGTGGCGCGCAGGGAGCAGAGCAGCGCGGGCCCGGCGGCGCTGCCGCCGCCGGAGAGGTAGACCAGGTTCGCGGCGCGGGCGAGCCGGGCGAGCTGCTTGCGCCAGCGGAAGAACCGCGGCGCCTCCTGGATGAGCACCAGGTCAGGGGCGCAGGCCTTCATCACCCGGGCGAGGGCGACCGGGCTGTCGCGCATCGAGCGGATGTTGTAGCTGAGGACGCGGATGACGGCCGAACCGTCGGGTTCCGTACCGGAGTTGGGCAGTTCGGAAAGATCTCTGAGGGAGCCGGAGTCCATGACGATCAAGATACGCCGGTGCCCGCCGCCCCCGGGGGGAACGACGGGCACCGGGCCGTACGGATGTCACATGACGGGGTCGGGCTCCCGCGCCAGGTCGGCGGCGCCGACCAGGCCCGCCTTGTTGCCGAGCTGGGCCGCGATCACGTCGGCCACCGGCCGCCAGTTGCCGCCGACCAGCCAGCGCTTGTACGACCTGCGGATCGGGTCGAGGACCAGCTCGCCCTCGTCCGACAGGCCGCCGCCGACGATGAACGCCGACGGGTCGAAGAGCGAGGCCAGGTCGGCCAGGCCCGCGCCGGCCCAGCGGGCCAGCTCGCGGTAGGAGTCGACGGCCACCAGGTCGCCCTGCCGGGCGGCCATGGAGATGTGCTTGCCTTCGATGCCCTCGGGGGTGCCGTCGCCGAGCGACAGCAGGTACTCGGCGCTCTCCGGCGTCGCGTTGGCCCGCTGGCGGGCGTAGCGCACCAGGGCGCGCCCGGACGCGTACTGCTCCCAGCAGCCCTGCGAACCGCAGCCGCACAGCAGGCCGTCCGGCACCATGCGGATGTGGCCGAACTCGGCGGCGACGCCGAAGTGGCCGCGGCGCAGCTTGTTGCCGATGATGATGCCGCCGCCGAGGCCGGTGCCGAGCGTGATGCAGATGACGTTGCGGTGGCCCTTGCCGGCGCCGAACTTGTACTCGCCCCAGGCCGCCGCGTTCGCGTCGTTCTCCACGACGACGGGCAGGCCTACGCGGCCCTCGACCTTCTCCTTGAGCGGCTCCTGGCGCCAGTCGATGTTCGGCGCGAAGTACACGGTGGAGCGCTGACGGTTGACGTATCCGGCGGCACCGATGCCGACGCCGACGATCTCGTGTCCGGCCCTGGCACCTTCCACGGCCGAGGCGATCGCGTCCACGATCCCGTCAGGCGTGGAAGGCGTCGGCACCTTGAACGTGGAGAGGATGTTCCCCTCCTCGTCGACCACGCCGGCCGCGATCTTCGTGCCGCCGATATCGACGCCGATGGTGAGTCCCATGAATCCCTCAGTTCGGTCGAGCCCCGCTACGGCCCACCGTACCTGAGCGCCTGCGGACGGCAGGTGCTCGCCGGGGTTCAGTCGAGGTCGATTTGCTCCCCGCCGGGGCCTTCGTCCTGCCCCTTGCGGGGCTGGGGCGGCCGGGGCTCCTGGGAACCCTTGGTCCAGCGCCGCTCCTGGCCCTCGACCGCGGAGCGGTAGGCGGCGAGCAGCTCGGACCCGGCGGCGGCGAGGTGGTCGAAGACGTCGGAGTTGCGCTCGATGACGGGCTCGACGACGGACCTGGCCTGCCGCACGACCTGCCGGGCGACCTGCTCGGCGGTGCCCTGCGCGACGGAGCCGAGGAAGGGGGCCTGGCCGCCGGAGAGACCGGAGAACTCGGAGATCTTGTCGGCGACCGCGTCGACGAGCTTCTTCAGCTCCTCGGCGGCCGAGCCGGGCGGCGCCCCGTGCTCGGCGCGGCGGCGGGCCTTCTCCTCAGCGAGGTCCTCGGCACACGCCTTCTCCCACGCATCGGCGTCTACGGGCTTCTCGGTGGCGTCGCTCATGGCGCTGACTCCTGCGGAGAGCTGAGTGTTTCCTGAACCGGTTGCATCTTCGACGTTACCCGAACGGGTGCAAGGGGTTCACCGTGCTTGCGGCCACAGATCCGGGTCGGGCGCGAACCGTACGCACAGTTCCCCGTCGACCAGACCGGCTCCGGCGACGGTGCAGCGGCGCGGGGCGGAGGGCAGCGGGACGATCCGGCGGAAGGGGCCGGCCCCGATGACCAGCTCGTCGCCCCGGCGCACCAGGCTCAGCTCCTCGCGGACGGCGCCGGGCAGCGGGATCCGCCAGACCAGTACGCCGTCGTCCGCGAGCCGGTCCTCGACGGGCCAGGTCACCGCGGGTACGGCGGCCGTGGGCGGCGGCACGTCCAGGTCGGCGGGGCGCGGGTCGCGCCCCAGGTGCGCGATCCCGTGCGTCTCGTGCTGCCACTCGGCGACGATCTTGCGCTGCCGGGCCGCGGCGTCGGCGAGCCAGGGGTCGGTGGAGCCGTCGGGCAGGAGGCGGTTGGCGAGCACCGCGTCGAGGCGCAGCCCGTGCAGCGCGAGCCCGGCGACGGTGGTGCGCAGGATCTCGGCGGCGGCCTCGGTGGGCTCGACGACGAGGCGTACGGAGGTGTCGGCGGCGTCGATCACGGCCTGCGCGGCGGCGAGTTCGCCGTCCCAGCGGGTGGCGGCCTCGTACAGCCACTCCGCGGGCATCGGCACTCCGGCGAGCCGGCCGAGGACGGGCCGCAGCGCGCGGGCGGCCTGCCGTTCGGCGGGCAGCAGCCGGCGCAGATAGCGGCGCAGCTGCTCGGGCAGGGCGAGCAGGGCGACGGCGTGCGGGGCGGCCGGGAGGTCGACGACGACGAGGTCGTACGGTCCGTCGGCGCTGTCGCGCAGGGCGCGCAGCAGGGCCAGCTCCTCGGCTCCGGGCAGCGCGGTGAGTTCGTCGCCGTCGAGCCGGGAGGCGCCCAGCAGATCGAGTCCGGAGGCGGCCCGCTCCTGGAGCGCGAGCAGATCGGCGCGGAAGTCGTCGGCCGGGGTGAGCCGGGTGACGGTGACGCCGGGGAGATCGTCCGCGGTGCCCGTGGGGTCCGAACCGATCAGGCGGACGCGCGCGCCGTCCCGGGCGGCCCGGAGAGCGGTGGCGGAGGCGACGGACGTCGTGCCGGAACCGCCGGGGCCGGTGACGAAGAGGGTGCGCATGAGCCTTGAGGCTACCGTCAGGTCGGCACGGCCCTCCGGGGGCCGGGGGCGCTACTTGGCGGCGCCCGACTCCACCCACTTCTTCAGTCCGGCGAGCGCGCGGTCCGTGATGACCTTCTCGGCCTTGCGCTTGATCATCCCGAGCAGCGGGATCTTCACGTCGACGGTCAGGGAGTAGGTGACCTCGGTGCCCGAGCCGGTGGGGGTGAGGACGTAGGACCCGTCGAGGGAGCGCAGCATCTGCGACTTCACCAGCGACCAGGACACCTCGTTCGGACCGGTCCAGGTGTACTTCAGGACCTGGTCGTCCTTGATCGCGCCGGCGTCCATGACGAGCCGGACCTGCTCGGCGCGGCCGGCGTCGTCGGTCTCGAGGACCTCGGCCTCCTTCACCTCGCCCGTCCAGTCCGGATAGCGGGCGAAGTCGGCGATCACCCCCATGACATCGGCCGGTGCCGCCTCGATCGTGATGCTCGAACTGGTGTGTTCCGCCATCGCCGTGGCTCCTCCGGATACCGGTCAGGGGTGGGTGTGCCGCGCTGGGGTGCTGACGTGCGTGCGCGTCGCGTGCAGGCTATCGCGCGCGAGTGGCCGCGCCGTCACCACTCCAGGGCCCAGGGCCTGCCCGAACCCGCGAAATGGCCGACGTTGACGCATTCCGTGGCGCCGATCCGCATCCGCCGGGCCAGCGGCTGGTGGACGTGGCCGAACAGGGAGTAGCGGGGGCGGGTCCGGCGGATGGCGTCGAGCAGGGCCCGGCTGCCGCGCTCGAACCGCCGCGCCACGGTGTCGTACACCAGGTCGGGCACCTCGGGCGGGATGTGGGTGCACAGCACGTCGACCTCGCCGACGGCCTCGATCTTCGCGGCGTACTCCTCGTCGTCGATCTCGTACGGGGTGCGCATCGGGGTGCGCAGGCCGCCGCCGACGAAGCCGAAGACGCGGCCGCCGATCTCGACCCGCTGTCCGTCGAGCACGGTCGTGCCCGGCCCGGCGTACTCGCTCCACAGGTGGGGGACGTCGACATTTCCGTACGTGGCGTACGTCGGCGTGGGGAAGGCGGCGAACAGCTCCGCGTACTGCTTGCGCACGGCTTTTTCGATGGCGGGCCTACGGTCGACGCCCGCCCACAGGCGCGCTCCGAACTCCCGTGCCTCGTCGAAACGGCGGGCGGTGCGCAACTCCACGAGACGGGAGGCGTTCGCCTTTCCGAACAAGTCCGGGAAAATGCCGCGCGAGTGATCCGCGTAGTCGAGGAAGAGCACCAGGTCACCGAGGCAGACGACAGCGTCCGCCCCGTCTCCGGCCCGTGCGAGGTCGGTGGAGTTTCCGTGCACATCGCTGACCACATGAACGCGCATGCGATCACCCTAGGACGACCGGCCTAAGGTGGGTAGAGCCCGCCGGACCTGCGGTTACTTCCGAGTCGGGAAACTCCTGGACTACTGTGCGCAGAGCACCGCCGTGACGTGTGACGCAGCGAACATCTGGCCTGGACCCCCTACCGAAAAAGCAGTACTGGTGGGTAACGTCCGGGCAGTCCAGTCGTGCTCAGTTCAACCAGATCGACCAGTTCAGGGACTGAGCACCTGCCCGATCTTGGACCGCACCGACGCAGCACACAGAGTCGTGGCGCCGGCGCCCTATGAGGAGCAGCAGTCTTGCGCGAGTTCAGCCTTCCGGCTTTGTACGAGGTCCCTGCCGACGGCAATCTGACCGACATCGTCCGCAGAAACGCCGCGCAGCATCCGGACGTCGCCGTCATCGGCCGCAAGACCGACGGTACCTGGCAGGACGTCACCGCGACCGCCTTCCTCGCCGAGGTCCGCGCCGCGGCCAAGGGCCTGATCGCCTCCGGTGTGCAGGCGGGCGACCGCGTCGGCCTCATGTCCCGTACGCGCTACGAGTGGACGCTGCTCGACTTCGCCATCTGGAGCGCGGGCGCGGTCACCGTCCCGGTCTACGAGACCAGCTCGCCGGAGCAGATCCAGTGGATCCTCGGTGACTCCGGCGCCGTCGGGATCGTCGTCGAGTCGGACGCGCACTCCGCGGCCGTCGACTCCGTGCGCGGCACGCTGCCGCACCTCGCGCACGTCTGGCAGATCGACGCGGGCGGGGTCGAGGAGCTGAACCGGGCCGGCGCCGAGGTGCCGGACACCACGGTCGACGAGCGCAGCGCCGTCGCCAAGGCCGACGACCCAGCGACCATCGTCTACACCTCGGGCACCACGGGCCGCCCCAAGGGCTGTGTGCTGACCCACCGCAGCTTCTTCGCGGAGTGCGGCAATGTGGTGGAGCGCCTGAAGCCGCTGTTCCGCACGGGCGAGTGTTCGGTCCTCCTCTTCCTCCCGGTGGCGCACGTCTTCGGCCGGCTGGTGCAGGTGGCCTCGCTGATGGCCCCGATCAAGCTGGGCCACGCCCCGGACATCAAGAACCTCACCGACGAGCTGGCGGCCTTCCGCCCGACCCTGATCCTCGGTGTCCCGCGTGTCTTCGAGAAGGTCTACAACTCGGCGCGGGCCAAGGCGCAGGCCGACGGCAAGGGCAGGATCTTCGACAAGGCCGCGGACACGGCGATCGAGTACAGCCGCGCGCTCGACACCCCCAAGGGCCCGTCGCTGGCGCTGAAGCTGAAGTACAAGACGTTCGACAAGCTGGTCTACAGCAAGCTGCGGGCCGTGCTCGGCGGGCGCGGCGAGTACGCGATCTCCGGCGGCGCGCCGCTCGGCGAGCGGCTCGGCCACTTCTTCCGCGGCATCGGCTTCACGGTCCTGGAGGGCTACGGCCTCACCGAGTCCTGCGCGGCCACCGCCTTCAACCCGTGGGACCGGCAGAAGATCGGCACGGTCGGCCAGCCGCTGCCGGGCTCGGTGGTCCGGATCGCCGACGACGGCGAGGTGCTGCTGCACGGCGAGCACCTGTTCACGGGCTACTGGAACAACGAGGGCGCGACGGAAGAGGCCCTGGCCGACGGCTGGTTCCACACCGGTGACATCGGCACCCTCGACGAGGACGGGTACCTGCGGATCACCGGCCGCAAGAAGGAGATCATCGTGACGGCCGGCGGCAAGAACGTCGCCCCCGCCGTCATCGAGGACCGCATCCGCGCGCACGCGCTGGTCGCCGAGTGCATGGTCGTCGGGGACGGGCGGCCGTTCGTCGGCGCGCTCGTCACGATCGACGAGGAGTTCCTCGGCAAGTGGGTCACCGACCACGGCAAGCCCTCCGGGTCGACGGTGGCGTCGCTGCGCGAGGACGCCGATCTGCTGGCCGCGATCCAGTCGGCGGTGGACGACGGGAACGCCGCCGTGTCCAAGGCCGAGTCGGTCCGCAAGTTCCGCATCCTGGGGGCGCAGTTCACCGAGGAGTCGGGGCACTTGACGCCGTCGCTGAAGCTGAAGCGAAACGTTGTGGCGAAGGACTACGCCGACGAGATCGAGGCCATCTACCGGGCCTGACCGTTCAGCGCGCCCCTGAAGCGAGCGAAGCTCGCCCTCAGGGGCGCGGGGAACTGCGCGAGAAGCCCCACCGGGCCGCGGACGAACGACCCGGACCCAGCGCTACAACAGCTCCCGCAAGCGCTCGGCGAGCAGGTCCCAGCGCCACTTCTCCTCGACCCAGGCGCGCCCCCGCTCCCCCATCCGCGCCCGCAACTCGGCATCGAGCAGCAACGGCACCACCCGGTCCGCCGCCTCCTCGGGGGAGCCACCCCGGACGACCCACCCCGTCTCCCCGTCGAGCACGGCGTCCGGCGCCCCGCCGGAGTCCCCGGCGACCACGGGCAGCCCGGTGGCGGAGGCCTCCAGATAGACGATGCCGAGCCCCTCGACGTCCAGGCCCCCGCGCCGCGTCCGGCACGGCATGGCGAACACGTCACCGGCGCCGTAGTGCGCCGGAAGCTCCTCCCACGGCACCGATCCGGTGAACCGCACGGAATCCGCGACCCCGGTCTCCACGACGAGCCGCCGCAGCTCCTTCTCGTACGGCCCGCCCCCGACGACGAGCAGCACGGCGTCCGGCACCGAGGCCAGAATCCGCGGCATGGCCAGGATCAGCGTGTCCTGCCCCTTGCGCGGCACGAGCCGCGAGACGCACACGACGACGGGCCGGTCCGCCAGCCCGAGCCGGGCCCGGACCACGTCCCCGCCGGATCCGGGGTGGAAGGTCTTCTCGTCGACCCCGGGCGGCAGTTGGACCATCCGCGCCGCTGCCTCGGGCGTCAGCGCCGCGGCGATCCGGGAGCGCGTGTACTCGCCCAGATAGGTGATGCAGTCCGTCGACTCGCCGATCCTGCGCAGCAGTTGGCGCGAGGCGGGCAGCTGCGCCCACCCCGCCTCGTGCCCGTGCGTCGTCGCGACCAGCCGCCGCGCGCCGGCCTTGCGCAGCGCGGAGCCCATGAGCCCGAGCGGCGCGGCCGCCCCGAACCACACCGACGTACAGCCGTGCTCCTTCAACAGGCCCACCGCGCGCCGGGTCACCCGCGGCGTCGGCAGGAGCATCGTCGTACGGTCGCGTACGACGGTGAACGGCTGCTCGGCGTCGAACGCCGCGGTCGCCTCGGCGCCCTCCCGGCCGTGCTTCCACGTCGAGGCGTACACGACGAGCCGCTCGGGATCGAGCCGCAGCGCCATGTTGTGCAGAAACGCCTGGATGCCGCCGGGGCGGGGCGGGAAGTCGTTGGTCACGAGCAGCGTCTTGTGTGTCTGGTGCATCGCCGCCGACAGTACCGAACGGGGCGGCGGATCGCGCCACGCCGCCGGGTTCCATGGCCACGGCACAGTTCTCCCCGGCATGATGACTCGAATGAAGACGCGAAATCCCACCGCACTCCTGTTCACCTGGGCGCTGACCAGGACCCTGCTGCTGCTCTGCGTCTTCAAGGTCGTCGTCGTTCCCGGACCGGACGTGACCAGCGATGTCTCGGTGATCTACCACGGCTGGTTCGACATCCTGCGTACCGGAACGTTCCCTCTGGACGACGTGACGTGGCAGTACCCGCCGGCCGCGGCGGTCGCGATCCTCTCCCCGGCCCTGCTGCCGTTCCTCGCCTACGCCTCCGCGTTCTTCCTGCTCGCCTTCCTCGCCGACGCGGTCGTCTTCCTGATGCTGCTCCACATGTCCGACCGCCGGGGCGCGTCGCGGCGCGGCGTGTGGGTGTGGGTCGCCGGTCTGCCGCTGCTCGGGCAGACGGTGTACGCGCGCTACGACGTGATGGTCACCGCCGTCGCGGTCGCGGCGGTGCTCGCCGCGGCCCGGCACCCGAAGGCGGCCGGGGTGCTGGCCGCGATCGGCGCGATGCTGAAGGTGTGGCCGGCGCTGCTGCTGCTCGGCACCCGGCGCGGCCGGGCCACCCGGGAGTCGTGGGGCGCCGCCGCGCTGACGGTGGGCGGACTGGTCCTGGCCTTCGTCGTCGCGATGCCCGGCGCCATGGCGTTCCTGACCTTCCAGCGGGACCGGGGCACCGAGGTCGAGTCGCTGGGCTCGCTCGTCTTCCATGTGGCGCGGCAGTTCGGCTGGTCGGGCACGGTGCAGCTGAACTACGGCTCGGTGGAGTTCCTCGGCCCGTACGTGGACCTCGTGAGCATGCTCGCCCAGGTACTGACCGCGCTCGCCTTCGGCTGGCTGCTGCTGTGGCGGCTCAAGGCACGCGCCTGGGGACCGGCCACGCTCGCCGACGCGGCGCTCACGGCGGTGCTGCTGTTCACGACGACCAGCCGGGTCATCAGCCCGCAGTACATGCTGTGGCTGGTCGGGCTCGCGGCGGTCTGCCTGCTGTTCCGCGAGAGCCGGATGACGCTGCCGGTGTGGCTGGTGCTCGCGGCCACGTTCGTCACCTTCCTGGAGTTCCCGATCTGGTTCTCGCACGTGGTCGCGAGCGACGCGCTGGGCCTGACCCTGCTGCTCGTCCGCAACGGCCTGCTGGTCGTGGCGTCGCTGTCGGCCTGCCGCCGCCTGTGGCGGGCGACGGTGACCGAACCGCGCCGGGCCGAGCGGCGGCAGCTGCCCGCTCAGGCCGCCCGCGAGAACTCGGTGATCGCCTCCTGAGCCGCCGTCCGCCGGGCCAGGACCAGCAGGGCCGCGCACTGCACGGCCATGGCGGCGCCGAGCGCGGCGCACACCCCGGGCAGCCCCCACAGCTCTGACAGCCAGAAGGCGCACGGGAGTTGCAGGGCCGTTCCCAGCACCGTCACCCGCAGCACCCGCCCCGCGCCGCCGCTGCCCTCGAAGACACCGCCCAGCGCGATGAAGGCGGCCATCAGCACCAGGTACGGGCCCACGCAGCGCAGGAACAGGGCGGCCTCGGCGGTGACGGCGTCCGGCGCCCCGAACGCCCGCGGCAGCCACGGCGCGAGGACGAGGAAGAGCCCGGCGGCGACGAGCCCCACCGCCCCGGCCACCAGGACCGCCTGCCGCCCGACGGCCCCGCACTCGTCGTGGCCCGCGCCCCGGCGGTGCGCGGTGTGGATGGAGGCGGCCTGACGCACCGCGTAGGCGGCCATCGTCGCGACGTAGAGGATCTTGTAGGCGACGGCGTACGCGGCCACCGACGTCACACCGAGCCGGGCCACGACCGCGACCAGCGCGAGCGCGCCCGTCTGCCGCACGGTGAAGTCGGCGGACATGGGCAGGCCGGTGCGCAGGGTGCGCCGCACGGAGGCGGTCAGCCGCTCCCCCGCGGCCGCCGTCCGCGCCGCGCGCAGCACCGCGTCGCGCCGCATCACCACCACTCCCACGGCCAGGGCGACCAGCCGGGCCGCCACCGTGGAGACAGCGGCGCCCACGACCCCGTACGCGTGGATGAGCAGCGGGTCGGCGGCGAGGATCAGGCCGTTCGCCAGCAGCGCCAGCCGCATCGGGGTGCGGGTGTCGCCCGCGCCCTTGAGGATCCCGTCGACGAACTGCTGCGCGAAGAAGACGGCCATGCCGGGCATGGAGACCGCGAAGTACGACGTGGCGAGCCGCAGCGCGCCCTGCTCGTCCCCGCCGCCCAGCACGAGCCGCGCCAGGTCCGCCCGGAACAGCCAGCCCCCGGCCACGACGAGCGGCACGACCAGCGCGCACAGTCCGGCCCCGCCGCGCACCGCGGCCCGCACCGCGCCGGAGTCGCCGGCGCCCCGCGCGTGGGCGACCAGCACGGTGGTGCCGGAGCCGAAGACGAGGGCGACCCCGAGCAGCACGTTCTCCACGTTCGTGGCGACGGCGACGGCCGCGACGGCGTCGCCCCCGAGCCGGGCGACCCACACGGTGTTGATGATCCCGGCCGCCACGGAGGCGAGCAGGGAGAAGTAGACGGGCCGTGCCAGCCCGATGAGTGTCCTGCGGTGTTCGGCGTCCGTCATTCCCGCCCCGGTTCCCATCCCAGCCCCTATGCCTCGATTCGAGGTACCTATTACCTCGAAAAGAGGTAGCATGGGCGCCGAGCCATTCACAAACCCGGACGGAGGCCGCGTGCTGGAGCTGCCGATTCTCGGCTTCCTCTGTGAACGGCCGCTGCACGGCTATGAGTTGAAGGAGCGCATCACCGCGCTCAGCGGCCATGTCCGCCCGGTGAGCGACGGCGCGCTCTATCCGGCGATCACCCGGCTCGTGGCGGCGGGCCTGCTCGACGAGCACACGGCGCCGGGCACCCGGGCCGCCCGGCGGCGCGTGCTCACGCTCACCGGCGCGGGCCGCGCGCACCTCCTCGACCGCCTCCGCCGGCCGAAGGACACCGAGATCAGCGACCACACCCGCTTCAACACGCTCCTGGCGTTCCTGCGCCATCTGCCGGACCCCGCCGAGCAGGCCGCGGTCCTGCGCCGCCGCCTGGAGTTCCTGGAGACGCCCACGAGCTTCTTCTACGACGCGGAGGGCCGGCCGGTGCGCGCGGAGGAGCCGGACGACCTGTTCCGGCGCGGCATGCTGGAGGTGGCGCGGGCGACGGGCCGGGCCGAGCGGGCCTGGCTGCGCGAAGCCCTCACCGCGCTCGACGGCTGACGGCTCAGCCCAGCTGGTCGCGCACGTAGGCCCGCCAGCGCGCCTCGAACTCCCGCTCGTCGATGCCGAGCACGCTCTGGAGCGCGCCGTCCACGGCACCGGCCCGCTGCCGGTGCCCGCCGACCGCCTTGTAGAAGGCGTTGAGCTTCCCCTCGCCCCAGTCGTCGGCGATCATCCGGCAGGCCAGCCAGCCGCTCTCGTAGGCCTGCGCGAGATCGGCGGAGTCGCCGCTGAAGCCGAAGTCGGCGTCGTCCGGGAGGGAGCCGGGGGCCGAGCCGCCGCGCACCGCGCGCTGGAGCTCGGGCGCGGCCTGGGCCGGAGTGCGGCCGCTGCCGCGGTACCCGGCCCAGTCCGCGTACCCCTCCGACAGCCACAGCGGGGTCGCCGCCGAGGTGTCCGCGCGCGTCGCCACGTGCGTCGTCTCGTGGGTGAGGACGACCTGCTTGCCGAAGTACCCGAGCACGCTGTACGCCTCGGGATTGACGATGATCCGGTCCGCGGGCGCGGTGCCCGAGCCGCCCGCCTCGCCCGTCGTGACGGCCGCGATCCCCTGGTAGCCGGCGGCCGGCGCGCCCAGCAGCCCGCCCATGCCGTCCAGCGACTTGGGGACGACGACGACCACGCGCCGCGCCCAGCCGGTGCCCCACGCGCTGTCCACGGCCGGAACCGCGTCGTCCGCGTCCTCGGCGTAGGAGCGGAGCACCGCGCGGCGCTGGCCCACGCCGAGGACCAGGCTGTGCGCGCCCTTCACCACCGTCACCCGGCCCTGCTCCCACAGCTGCTCGGCGGACTTCTTCGCGGGCCGGTCGCCGGTGACGTACCAGTGCCCGGCCCGCTGCCGGAGCGTGAGCGTGCGCTCGGTGACGACGGGGGCCTTGTCGTATCCCTCGACGCGGTAGCGCAGTTCGGCGGTGGCGGTGGCGCGGGCGTGCTCGGTGCGGCCGAGCCGGGTGAGCCGGTAGCTCCAGCCGTCGAGCGGCACCTCGGCGAGGTCGGACAGGAGCGTCGGGTCCGCGTCCCCGGTGGCCCGGTACGCCGTCGTGTCCCCGGCGACGACGGCCGCGGCCCGCCGGTCGAGGACGTGCTGCACGGCGGTCGAGCGGGCGTCCGCGGGCGCCCCGCCCCCGCCGCACGCGGGCACGGCGACGAGCAGGGCGCCGAGCGCCACCAAGGAGCCCGCCCTGCTCATCGCACGCCGACGACCAGCCATCTTTCCGATCGTACGGTGGAGCGGGGCCGGAGTACCTACGGCCGGGTCACGGATGAGACGGGCATCATGCCGACGGGGTCGTAGCGGACCGCGGCGCCCGGGTAGGGCGCGTGGATCACCTGCCCGTTGCCCGCGTAGATGCCGATGTGGCTGGCGTCGCTGCGGTAGGTGACCAGATCGCCGGGCCGGGCCTGCGACAGGGACACCTGCCGCCCCGCGTACCGCTGCTCCTGCGAGGTGCGCGGGAGGCCGACGCCCGCCTGCGCGTACGACCACTGGGTCAGGCCCGAACAGTCGAACCCTGAGGGCCCGCTGGCCCCCCAGACGTAGGGCTTGCCGAGCGCGGACTGGGCGGCGGCCAGGGCGGCCGCGGCACGCGCCGAGGAGGCCGGGCCCGCGCCCGCCAGGTCGGGGCGGGCGCCGCCGCGCGAGGCCCGCTCGTAGGCGGCCCGGTCCGGCGCCGCCAGGGAGTTGAGCAGCCGCCGCGCCTTGGCCAGCTTCTTCTCGACGGTGTGCTTGTGCCGGGCGACGGCCTTGCGGCTCTGCTCCAGCTCGGCGAGCTGCTGCTGGGCCTCGGCCCGCTGCTGCGCCAACTGCCGCTGGGCGTCCTGCAGTTCCGCGAGCTCGTCGGCCTGCCGGGCGCTGATCCGGTCCATCGTGCCGGCCCGGTCGAGATAGCCCTCCGGGTCGGAGGAGAGCATCAGGACGAGCGAGGGATCCATGCCGCCGCTGCGGTACTGCGCCCCGGCGACCATGCCGAGCGCCTGCCGCATCCTGTTGATGCGCTCCTGCCCGCGGGCCACCTCGTCCTGGGTCCTGGCCAGGTCCTTGCGGAGCCGGCCGGCGCGCTCGTCCGCCTTGTTGAAGGACTCGGTGGCCTGCTCCGCCTGCTCGTAGAGGCGGTCCACCTCCGCCTTGGTGTCGGCGGGCCTGTCCTGCGGCGCGGCGCCCGCGGGAGCGGCGCCGCCGAGCGCGGCGGCGGCTCCCGCCGCGGCCACGGTCAGGACGGTGACACGCGTACCGAGCTCGAATCCTGACTGCCGAGAGTGCGCTGTACGGCGATGGGACCCCACGGGCGGCAGCTCTCCCTTCCGCTGACGGTCCCCCACGCTTGGGCTCGGGGGAAGTGCGGGCCGACAGTAGCCGCGCGACCACCCCCCGACCAAAGACCCTGCACGGGCCGCACACACCTGCGCCCCGCCTCTGACGCAGGTCATGGGCGGGGCGCGGGGTCAGCGAGAGGTGTCGGGATTCGCCCGAACGGGCGCGTTTTCCGATCTCCTCAGGCCGTTGGTACGAGGATCAGATGCGGACGCCGAACTGGAACGAACCGATCGTGCTCATCGACTCGTAGCGGACGACGGCACCGGGGTGCGGGGCGTGCAGCACCTGGCCGTTGCCGGCGTACAGGCCGACGTGCGCGAGGTTGTTGAAGAAGACGAGGTCACCGGGCTTGAGCTGGCTCATGCCTATCTTGGTGCCGTCGTTCTGCTGCGTGTACGTGGTCCGGGTGATGCCGACACCGGCCTGGTTGTACGCGAACTGGGTCAGGCCCGAGCAGTCGTACGAGTTGGGGCCGGTGCCGCCGGAGACGTACGGCTTGCCGAGCTGGGTGGCGGCGGCGCTCAGGGCGGCGGCGCCGAACTTGGAGGCGGCCGCCTCGTTGCCGAGGTCGACGCGGCTCGCGGCGGAGCGGCTGGCGCGGGTCTCGGCGTCGGCCATCCGCTGGCGCTCGGCGGCGGTCAGGGAGTTGAGGAGCTTCTGCGCCTCGCCCAGCTTGCCCTGGACTTCCTTCTTCTTCTTGCCGAGCTCGGTGCGGGTGTCGGCGAGGTCCTTGAGCTTCTCGGCGGCCTCGGCGCGCTCCTGGGCGAGCGTGCGCTGCTTCGCCTGGACCTTCTTCAGCGACTCGAGCTGCTGCGCGGAGAGCGAGTCGAGGGTGGACGCCTTGTCGAGGTAGTCGTCCGGGTTCGCGGAGAGGAAGAGCTGGACCGAGGCGTCGATGCCGCCGGAGCGGTACTGCTCGCTGGCCATCGCGCCGATGCCGGTGCGCAGTTCGTTGAGCTCGTCCTGCTCGCGGGCGACCTTGTCCT
Source organism: Streptomyces sp. HUAS MG91 (assembly GCF_040529335.1). Lineage (GTDB taxonomy): Bacteria > Actinomycetota > Actinomycetes > Streptomycetales > Streptomycetaceae > Streptomyces > Streptomyces tabacisoli. The sequence continues at coordinate 2,372,409 of NZ_CP159534.1, forward strand.
GGAGGTCGCCGATCTCCTTCTCGAGCTTCTTCTGCTTCTCCTTGGCCCCGTTGTAGAGGTCGGTGGCCTTCCCCGCTTCTTCGTAGAGCTTGTCGACCTTGGCCTTGACCTCGCTCTTGTCGGGCTTGGGGGCGGCGTTGGCCGCCTGCGACGTAAGGGCCACGGCAGCGGCGGCGGTCGCGGTGAGCACGGTCACGCGGGTGCGGCTCGGCTGCTTGGGTCGACGGTGGGACGCCACGAAGGCGAGCTCCTTCTTCCTCCAGCCGCCCAAAGAACACCCGATGGGCGGTGCCCCTCCACCGTCACTCACCTCATGTGAGTGATCAACCGAGCGGAGGTTCGAGGCCCGACCCTAGTGACCTACTTGTGATCAGTTCAAATCCTGTCGGGAAAAATCTCGGTCACCGGCTGCATTCTTTGCACTCAACTCACATGCAGTGATGTCGCTTTGACGCTACGTTGCGTGAAGGTTTCGCCAATTCGGGCAAGCGGAACGGAGGTTGCAGTTCCGCCGAATGGGGACATCAGCCCCGCGAGAGGCGCTTCAGCAGCATGACGGACGCAACCGGACGCGCACCTGCCTTCGCCACCCCGTCGGCGACCTCGCGGTCCGTCGAGACGACGATCACCGGCCGGCCGGGCGGCTCGGCGCGCACCAGCTGCCGGATCAACTCGTCGGCCGTGACACCCGCCTTGGAGAACAGCACCCGCACCCCGCGCGGCGGCGCGAGCAGCACCGGCGCGGCCAGCTCCGCACCGTCGAAGACACAGGTCACCTCGGCGCCGGTCTGCGCGGCCAGCTGCGAGAGCGAGCCGAGCAGCCGCAGCCGCTGCTTCTCCAGCGGCATCGTCGGATAGCCGGTCTTGGTGACGTTGTAGCCGTCGACCACGAGGTGGGCCTGCGGCAGCGCCAGCAACTGGTCGAGGATCGCCGGGTCGTGCTCGTGCAGGGCGCGCGCCGCGATGTCCTTCGGGGTCATCTTCCCCGGCTCCACGGCGTCCACGGAGTCGGCGGGCCGCGCCGACACGGGCGGCAGCGCCAGCTCCCGGCGCAGCCCCTGGGCGGCCTCGAGCACGGTGTCCAGGAGCAGCCGTACGCGCATGTCCTCGACGCTGCGCCCCTCGCGGGCCGCGCGCCGGGAGGCCTCCAGGGCCGCCTCGACCTCGCCGAGCCGCCCCTTCAGCCGCCGCGTCTCGCTCTCGGCGGCCGACACCTGCGCCTGCGCCTCGGCCCGCGCCGCGTCGATCTCGCCGCGCGCCTTGCGCACGGCGGCCTCGCCGCGCTTGACGTCGCTCTGCGCGGAGCGCAGCTTGCGGTGCACGGCGTCGGTCTCGCGGCGGGCCGCGTCCAGCTCGGTGCGCAACCGTTCCGTCTCGGTCCTGGTCTGGGTCTGCGCCTCGGCGAGCTCGGCGCGCAGCCGCTCCAGCTCGGCGCGGGTCTCCTCGTCGGCGCGCTCGGCGTCGGCGCGCTGCGCCTCCTCGCCGGCGGCGGCGACGAGCTTGACCCAGCCCGTGGGGCGCAGCACGTACGCGGCGGCGGCGACGTCGAGGGGGTCGGCGGCGGGCGGCGGCGAGCCGGACTCCAGGGCGCCCGCCAGCTCGGGCTGCGCCTCACGGAACCGCTCGGCGATCCGCTGCCGGAAGATCGTGTCGCTCTCCACGGCCGCGGCCATCGCGTTGCCCGCGAACTTGGCCCGCCGCGTGGGGGTGAAGCGGGCATACTGCCGCAATTGCGGCGGAAGTTCGCCGACGGTCAGCCCGCCGAAACCGTCGGAGACGATCTGCACGACCCGACGCCGTACGCCTTCGGGCAGCGGCCGGTCGAGCACCTCGGCGGCGGCCGGCTCAGGGTCTTTGGCCTCCCCGCCCGTGCTCTGCACCATCCGTCACCCCAACTGTCTCGAGTGCACCGGCTCCGTCAGGAGTCGGTGCCCGGCCTGTCGACAAGTTCCACTTGGTCCACCGCGTTGCACCAGCGGCAGCGGACCGACTCGATGGTCTCACTGACCACGTCGCGTTCCTCGACCTTCGGCTCACCGGCCAGGTCGAGATGGACGTACTCGACGACCTTCGAGGAGCGCGTCACGTCGAACCGCGTCAGGTTGCCGCACAGCGTGCAGCGCCAGCGGGTGGTGGCGGTCGGCAGGGGAACCGTCATCTCAGAGCATCTCTTCCTCGCGCGTGCACGGCGTGGTGCGTGGTGCTTGCTGTATTGCCCGTAACCCTACGGCCTGCCGTACGCCGCCCGCTCCCCGCCTTGCGTCATGCTCTTCCCATGATCGGCGACGGGCGCGACACGACCGGAAAACTCGGAAAAGTGACCGCATTCCTCAGGGAGCACCCGGCCCCGGTCACGTACGGCATCATCGCGCTGTGCTGCGGGGTCTTCGTGCTCTCCCCCGCCTCGGGCTTCAATCCCACCTATGGCACGGGTGCCCGCCTGCTCACGGAACAGACCGCCTATTTCGATCGCTGGGGCGTGGTGCCCGCCGAACTCTTCACGGGATCGGCGCGGGCCGCCCTCACCCCGCTCACCGCTCTGTTCGTGCACGGCAGCTGGCTGCACCTGCTGGGCAACATGCTCTTCCTCTATGTCTTCGGAGCGATGGCCGAGGAGCGCATGGGCCGCGTCCAGTACGCGCTCTTCTACCTGATCACCGGCTATCTGGCGCTGTTCGCGTACGCGCTCGCGCACGCCGACTCCGACCAGAGCCTGGTCGGCGCCTCCGGGGCGATCTCGGCGGTCCTCGGCGCCTTCCTGTACCTGTTCCCCGGGGCGCGGGTGACGAGCCTGTTCCCGTTCCTCCTCTTCCTGCCGCTGCGCTTTCCGGCCTGGGTGGTGCTGCCGTTCTGGGTGGCGCTGCAGTGGGCGGCCGCGGGCCAGGACACCCAGGGGCCCGCGGTCGCGTATCTGGCGCACCTCGTCGGCTTCTCGCTCGGGTTCCTCTACGCGTGGGTGCGGTACAGGGGCCGGGCTAAGGTTGAAGCGACCCATGCCACGGCCACCGAGGGAGACAGCCAGCCGTGATCACCGCGATCGTGCTCATCAAGACCAGCGTGGACCGGATCCCCGAGATCGCGGAGTCGATCGCGGCCCTGGACAGCGTCAGCGAGGTCTTCTCCGTCACCGGCACCTACGACCTGATCGCCATGGTCCGCGTCGCCCGCCACGACGACCTCGCGGATGTCATCCCCGGCCGGATCAGCAAGATCCAGGGCGTCGAGGCGACGGACACCCACGTCGCGTTCCGCACCTACTCCCAGCACGACCTGGAAGCCGCCTTCGCCATCGGCCTGGACGGCTAGAAGCGCCCCGCCAGGGGCGCGGGGAACTGCGCGAGCAACCACTGAAAAGCCGCAGACGCACTGCCCACGAACCAGGCAGACGCGACTGCGGCTTTCATGATCGGCCGAGCCTCACGACGCCGGAACACACCGCCCCTGCTCGGTGCGGTAGCTCCACGCGGCACCGTCCCGGACCAGCTCGGTGACGGCCGCGACGAACCGCTCGACGTGCTCGTCGGGCGTCCCGGCGCCGAAGCTGACCCGGATCGCGTTCAGCGACTTCTCCCCGGGCGCCGCCTCGGGCGCCCCGCACTCGCCCTGCGTCTGCGGGTCGGAGCCGAGCAGCGTGCGCACGAGCGGGTGGGCGCAGAACAGCCCGTCCCGCACGCCGATCCCGTACTCGGCGGAGAGCGCGGCGGCGAAGTGCGAGGAGTTCCAGCCCTCCACCACGAACGAGATGACGCCGACGCGCGGGGCGTCGTCCCCGAACAGCGAGAGCACCTTCACCTCGGGCACGGCGGCGAGCCCGTCGCGCACCGTGCGGATCAGCTCCTGCTCCCGCGCGACGAGGCTGTCGAACCCGGCCTCGGTGAGCGCCTTGCAGGCGGAGGCGATGGAGTAGACGCCGATGACGTTCGGCGAACCGGCCTCGTGCCGGGCGGCGCTGTCGTGCCACTCCACGTCCACGCCGCCGTCCGCGCGCCGGGCGACCTTGCGGGAGGCGCCGCCGCCGGCGAGGTACGGCTCGGCCTCGGTCAGCCAGTCGGAGCGTCCGGCGAGCACACCGGAGCCGAACGGCGCGTACAGCTTGTGGCCGGAGAAGGCGACCCAGTCGACGTCGAGGTCCTGGACGGAGACGGGGTGGTGGGGCGCGAGCTGGGCGGCGTCGAGCACGATGCGGGCACCGTGCGCGTGAGCGGCCGCCGCCAGCTCGCGCACCGGCCAGAGCTCACCGGTGACGTTGGAGGCACCGGTGACGCAGACGAGGGCCGGGCCGTACGGGTCCCGGTCGGCCAGCGCCCGCTCCAGGGTGGCGACGGCCTCGTCGGGGGTGCGGGGCGCGTTGAGGTAGGTGACCCGCGCGTCGCGCCACGGCAGCAGCGAGGCGTGGTGCTCGGTCTCGAAGACGAAGACCTGGCAGTCGGCGGGGAGCGCGGCGGCCAGCAGGTTGAGCGAGTCGGTGGTCGACCGGGTGAAGACGACCTGGTCGCCCTCACGGCAGTCGAGGAACTCGGCGACGGTCTTCCGGGAGTTCTCGAAGAGGTCGGTGGAGAGCTGGGAGAGGTACCCGGCGCCGCGGTGCACGCTGCCGTAGTACGGGGCGTACGCGGCGACGTCGTCCCACACGCGCTGGAGGGCCGGCGCGCTGGCGGCGTAGTCGAGGGCCGCGTAGGTCACCTCGCCGCCGGTGACGAGCGGGACGGTGACGTCCCGGCCGAGCACGGGCAGCGGGGCCGCGATGTCGGTGGGGGCAGAGGTACAGGCAGCAGCGTCGACGGAAACAGACATGGGTGAACTCCCTGGCGCGGTAAGCGAATTGACCATGCCGAAGCCACGACTGAGCGCTACGGAACAGGGCTCGACGGCATGGAAAGAAAAGTGGAACGGGTACGCAGAGGCGGGGCCGAAACGCCCTATCGCATTCGCTTGCTCACGAGACTGCTCCCTTGAGGACCAGGACCCCAGGGTGTGCAGGGGTCCGCGCTTGCCATAGACCTCGCTGCCTACGGCCTGGTCTTCACCCAGGGCACCCCGCCACGGACGGAGGGTTGCCGGACAGCGGGCTGGGGCCTCGATCGCTGTCACTCATGACCTTGTAGATGATCCTGCCACACGTATCCCGAATGGCAAGGGCGCAGTCCATCTCCTGAGACAGGAAGGACTGCGCCCTGCGTCACATTCAGCGGTTGCTGGCGACGACCCACCGCTCCAGGGTGGCCTTCGCGGCGCCGGAGTCGATCGACTCGGCGGCCCGCTCCATGCCGGCCCTGATCTGCTCGACGAGCGTGCCGCTGCCGGGGCGTACGGCGACGAGCGCGGCGGCGGAGTTCAGCAGCACGGCGTCCCGCACCGGCCCCCGCTCGCCGTCGAGGATCCGCCGGGCGACCTCGGCGTTGAACGACGGGTCGCCGCCGCGCAGCGCCTCGATGCCGACCGGCTCGATGCCGACGTCGCGCGGGTCGAAGACCTCCTCGCGCACGGCTCCGTCGCGCACGACCCAGACCCGGGAGGTCCCGGTGATGGTCAGTTCGTCGAGCCCGTCGTCGCCGCGGAAGACCAGCGAGGAGTTGCCGCGCTCGGCGAAGACCCCGGCGACCACCGGCGCCATCCGCGGATCGGCGACCCCGACGGCCTGCGCCTTCACCCGGGCCGGGTTGGTCAGCGGGCCGAGCAGGTTGAACACCGTACGGATGCCGATCTGGCCGCGGGCCGCGCCCGCGTACCGCAGCGCCGGGTGGAACTTGACCGCGAAGCAGAAGGTGATGCCCGCCTCCTCGGCCACCTGGGGGACGCGGGCCGGCGTCAGGTCCAGATTGACGCCCAGCTTCTCCAGCACGTCGGAGGAGCCGGAGGCGGACGAGGCCGCCCGGTTGCCGTGCTTGACGACCCTGGTCCCCGTGCCCGCGATCACGATGGCGGACATGGTGGAGATGTTGACGGTCTTCGCGCCGTCGCCGCCCGTGCCGACGATGTCGACGGTCTCGCCGGGCACCTCGATGGTGTTGGCGTGCTCGTACATGGCGCGGACCAGACCGGTGATCTCCTCGACGGTCTCGCCCTTGGCGCGCAGCGCGACCACGAAGGCGGCGATCTGCGCGTCGGTCGCCTCGCCGCTCATGATGCGGTCCATCGCCCAGGCGGTGTCGTCGGCGCTCTGGTCGCGGCCCTCCAGGAGCCCGTTCAGCACACTGGGCCAGGAACGGCCCGCCGCGGTGTCGCCTCCAGCGGGGGTCAAAGCGCTCATGGCCGCTCCTGTGATGTTGTCCGTATGCGTAGGGGAACGCACCCACCTTATCGAGCGGCGGGGACGGCAAAGAGCCCCCGTCCAGTGCCTGGACGAGGGCTCTTGCCGTGGCGGTCAGCGTCGAGGTGGTACCTCGGAGATCAGTGGTGGCCGTGGCCGCTGGTGATCTCCTTGTACTCCTCGGCCGTGGGCTTGGGGATCTGGTTGTGCTCCCCGTAGTAGCCCTTCGACAGCTTGGCGCGCAGCTTCTGCGTACGCGACACCTTGCGCTCCACACCGTTCTCGTCGACCGTCGGGCCGATCTCGGCGGGCTTGTACTGCTCGTGCGCGGTGAGCGTGTGCAGGGCCTCCGCGTCGAGCGGCTCGTGGACCTCGATGAACTCACCGTGCGGCAGGCGCTTGATGATGCCGGACTCGCGTCCGTGCAGCACCTTGTCCTTGTCGCGGCGCTGGAGGCCGAGGCAGATCCGCTTGGTGACGATGAAGACCACGATCGGCATCACGAAGAAGCTGACGCGGACGAACCAGGTGATCGCGTTGATCGACAGGTGGAAGTGCGTGGCCCAGAGGTCGTTGCCACCACCGATCATCAGCACGAAGTACCAGGAGATCCACGCGGCACCGAAGGCGGTGCGCGTCGGCGCGTTGCGCGGGCGGTCCAGGATGTGGTGCTCGCGCTTGTCGCCGGTGACCCAGGACTCGATGAACGGGTAGACCGCGATCGCGACCAGGACCAGCGGGAAGATCACCAGCGGGACGAACACACCCAGGACGAGCGTGTGACCCCAGAGGTTGATCTCCCAGCCCGGCATGACACGGATCAGGCCTTCGGAGAAGCCCATGTACCAGTCGGGCTGGGCGCCGGTGGAGACCTGGTCCGGACGGTACGGGCCGATGGCCCAGATCGGGTTGATCGAGGCGATCGCCGCGACCACCGCGATGACACCGAAGACCAGGAAGAAGAAGCCGCCCGCCTTGGCCATGTAGACCGGGAGCAGCGGCATGCCGACGACGTTCTTCTCGGTCTTTCCGGCACCCGCGAACTGCGTGTGCTTGTGGTAGAAGACCAGGATCAGGTGGGCCACCATCAGGCCGAGCATGATGCCCGGCAGCAGCAGGATGTGGACCGAGTAGAACCGCGCGACGAAGTCGCCGCCCGGGAACTCGCCGCCGAAGAGGAAGAACGACAGGTACGTGCCGACGATCGGCACGGACAGGACCGCGCCCTCCATGAAGCGGACACCGGTGCCGGACAGCAGGTCGTCGGGGAGCGAGTAACCGGTGAAGCCGGTGAACATGCCCAGGACGAACAGCAGGAAGCCGAACAGCCAGTTGACCTCACGCGGCTTGCGGAACGCACCCGTGAAGAACACGCGCATCATGTGCACGAACATGCCGGCGAGGAAGATCAGCGCGGCCCAGTGGTGGATCTGCCGGATCAGCAGACCACCGCGCACATCGAAGGAGATGTGCATGGTCGAGTTGAACGCCTCGGACATCAGCTGACCCTGCAGCGGGATGTAGCTGCCGTGGTACTCCACCTCGTTCATCGACGGGTGGAAGAACAGCGTCAGGTACACACCCGTGAGGATGATGATGATGAAGCTGTACATGCAGATCTCGCCGAGCATGAAGGACCAGTGGTCCGGAAAGATCTTGCGCATGTTGGACTTGGCCAGGGAGTAGATCCCGAGGCGTCCGTCCGCCCAGTCGGCGACACGCTCACCGGCCGGTGCCTTCTCGCGAGAAGGCGCGTCGTTCGTGGTTGCAGTACTCATCCGCGCTCCCAGAAGGCAGGACCGACGGGCTCAGCGAAGTCGCCCTGCGCCACGAGGTAGCCCTCGGCGTCAGCGGCGATGTGCAGCTGCGGAAGGGCGTGACCGGCGGGGCCGAAGATGACCCGGGCACCGTCGGAGAGGTCGAAGGTGGACTGGTGGCAGGGGCAGAGCACGTGGTGCGTCTGCTGCTCGTACAGGGAGATCGGGCAGCCGACGTGGGTGCAGATCTTCGAGTACGCGACCACACCTTCGTGCGACCACTCGAGCTCCTGCTTGTCCTTGATGTTGTCCGGCTGGATACGGACGAGCATCAGGGCCGCCTTGGCGATCTCCTTCTGGAAGTCCTCGTCGTGCTCCTCCAGGCCCTCGGGCTTGGCGAAGGTGAGCGAGCCGACCGCGATGTCCGAAGCGCGCAGCGGCTCGTTCGTGTTCATGTTGACGAGCTTCAGGCCCTTCTTCCAGGCCGTGGTGCGCAGCTTCTTCTCGGGCAGCGGCCCGAGGTCGCGGAGCAGGACGACGCCGGAGAGCGGCACCAGGGCCAGCGCGCCGAACATCGTGTTGCGGATCAGCTTGCGCCGGCCGAACTGCGACTCCCGCGCGCCGTCCGCGAAGTCGGCCAGAACCTGGGCCTTGACCTCGGGCTCGGCCTCGATCGGGTGACGCTCGGAGGCGATCTCGACGTCCGACATCAGGGTGCGGGCCCAGTGGACCGCGCCCGCGCCGATGCAGAACAGCGCCACGCCCAGGGTCGTGCCCAGGGCGAAGTTGAGCGCGCTGATGTGCCCCAGCGGGAAGATGTAGACGCTCTTGTGGGCGTCGATGGTCACGTACGACGCGATGAAGCCGATGGTGGCCAGCATCGAGACGGTGAACAGCATCGCCACGACGCGCTCGGACCGCTTGGCGGCCCGCTCGTCGATGTCCTGGATCCGGTGCTCGTGCGGGGGCAGGCCCGGGTCGGCGAAGGGGTTGTCCTTCGTCGGCTCGACGGAACCGTGTCCGTCACCCTGCGCTTCCGGCAGGTTCTCTTCTGGAATGTCTTGGCTACTCATGACTTCTTGGCCTTTGCGGTCCGAGCGGCAACCCAGATGGCGACGGCGATCAGCGCGCCGAGACCGAAGATCCAGGCGAACAGACCCTCACTGACCGGGCCGAGCCCGCCCAGCTTGAGACCACCGGGGCTCTCGGACTTGTCGCCGTTGACCGCGTCGAGGTACGCGATGATGTCCTTCTTGTTCTGCTTGGTCATCGTCGTGTCCGGGAAGGACGGCATGTTCTGCGGGCCGGTCTGCATGGCCTCGTAGATGTGCTTCGGGCTGACGCCCTCGAGGCTCGGCGCGAACTTGCCGTGCGTCAGCGCGCCACCTTCACCGGTGAAGTTGTGGCACTGGGCGCAGTTCGTGCGGAACAGTTCGCCGCCCTTGGCGACGTCGGCTCCGCTCGGGTCGTAGTCCTCCCTGCTCGGGGCGACCGGACCGGCGCCGAGAGAGGAGATGTACGCGGCGAGCTGGTCGATCTCGGCCTGCGAGTAGATGACCTTCTTGCGCGGGACCTGAGCGCCAGGCTGCTGGGCCGGCATACGGCCCGTGCCGACCTGGAAGTCGACGGCGGCGGAGCCGACGCCCACGAGGCTCGGCCCGTCGGAGGTGCCCTGACCGCCGGTTCCGTGGCAGCTGGCGCAGCCTACGGAGTAGAGCTTCTTGCCCTCGTCGATGGCGAGGGACTGGGCGGTTTCATCGGCCTGCGCCTTGTCCGCGGGCGCGAACGCGGCGTAGAGCCCCCCGGTGGCCGCCAGCGCGAGGAGTAGGACGACGACCGCCGCCAGCGGATGGCGTCGTCGTGCGGAGAGCTTTTTCACGGATTACCCCGGTGTCAGGATCTTCTGCGTCGGTGCTACGGGAATGTTTCGGGTGCTTCGCCCGATGCTGCGATCTGCGAACTACTTGATCAGGTAGATCGTGGCGAAGAGGCCGATCCATACGACATCGACGAAGTGCCAGTAGTAGGACACGACGATGGCTGCGGTCGCCTGCTCGTGAGTGAACTTCCGGGCCGCGTACGTCCTGCCGAGGACGAACAGGAAGGCGATGAGGCCGCCTGTCACGTGCATGCCGTGGAAGCCGGTGGTCAGGTAGAACACCGAGCCGTACGGGTCGGAGGAGAGCGAAAGCCCGTCCTTCTTGACCAGCTCGGTGTACTCGAAGACCTGACCGCCGATGAAGATCGCACCCATGATGAAGGTGACGATGAACCACATCCGGAGCTTCTTCACGTCCCCGCGCTCGGCGGCGAAGACGCCGAGCTGGCAGGTCAGGGAGGAGAGCACCAGGATCGTGGTGTTCGTCGCGGAGAACGGAAGGTTCAGGCTGGACGCCATTTCCTTCCAGTGATCCGGTCCTGTCACCGATCGCAGGGTGAAGTACATCGCGAAGAGGGCCGCGAAGAACATCAGCTCGGAACTCAGCCAGATGATGGTTCCGACGCTGGTGAGGTTCGGTCGATTGACCGACGGGTGCGCGTGCCCGGTTTCTACTGTCGTTGCTGTCGCCACGACCGACATTATGTCGGTCGCTTATCTCGCCCTCACTCCGGGGGGTGCCGTTCGGAGTGTCTGGGGGGTGTGTCCAGCCCATATGGCCCATCGGAGGCGTGTGCGAAGCGCTGTTGACGGGGTGTCGGGAGGAGTAGGCTCCGCGCCAACGACGCCCGTAAGACGCCGATGTCTGCCGATGTCTCGGAGGAACGATGCAGTCGACCGCGACGGTCCTGGTCTACAGCGACGACGCCAACACCCGCGAGCAGGTCCGGCTCGCGACCGGACGCAGGCCCGCATCCGATGCCCCCGAGGTCCAGTTCATCGAGTGCGCGACGCTCCCCGCGGTCCTGAAGGAGCTGGACCGGGGCGGGATCGACGTGTGCGTGCTGGACGGCGAGGCCGTGCCGGCCGGGGGCATGGGGGTCTGCCGGCAGATCAAGGACGAGATCTTCCGCTGCCCGCCGGTGCTGCTCCTGATCGGCCGCCCCCAGGACGCCTGGCTGGCCACCTGGAGCCGCGCGGACGCCGCGGTGACGCTTCCGGTCGAACCGGTCGAATTCGCGGACGCACTGGCCGCCCTGCTGCGCGCACGGCTCGCCGTGGGGGCCTGACACGCGCCGACTCCCGTACGCGGACCGCGTACGGGAGTCGGAAGTCTCACACCCGGGGGCTTCAGAGCTGCGGGCTGAGCCGCGCCTGGTGCACCGGGTCGGGCGTGTCGGTGGTGTTCAGGGCGCTGCCCTTGCCCCATTCCTTCCAGCCGAGGTTCCAGTCCCCGAAGCCGTTGCCGAAGGGGTCCATCTCGTCGCCGTAGCTGTTGACGACCTTGACGATGTCGCCCTTGTGGAAGGTGTCGAAGAACCACTCGGCGTTCCCGGTGCTCATGCCGGTGCAGCCGTGGCTGACGTTCGCGGCACCCTGGGAGCCGGTGGACCACGGCGCGGCGTGCACGTATTCACCGCTCCAGGTGACCCGGGTGGCGTAGTACACGGGCAGGTCGTACGAGTCCGACGAGCCCTCGGAGATGCCGATGCTGGTGCCGCGCATCCGGACGTAGTACTCCTGCCCGAGCACGACCTTGGTGCCGTTGCGGGTCTCGAAGCCGGGCTTGCCCGTGGTGATCGGGATGGAGTTGATCTCCTCCCCGTTGCGGTACACCGTCATGTAGTGCGAGCCGGCGTCGGTGATGGCCACCAATTTGTCGCCGGTGGTGATGGTGAGCGGCTTGGACTTGCCGCCCCACAGCCGGTCGGTGACCTTGATGCCCTGGAGATTGCTGCGGGCCGTGATGGTGGCGTGGGCGGGCCAGTACTCCTTGGGGCGGTAGTGCAGTTCCTTGCTGTCCACCCAGTACCAGGAGCCGTCCACGGCGGGCTTGGAGTCGACCTTCAGGGCGCGCTCGACGATGGCGCGGGCCTTCGGGTCCTTGACGGGCTTGTTCAGCTCGGCGACCAGGGGCTGGCCCACGCCGTACTTGCCCGCGTCGGGGCCGAAGGTGACCTTGAGGGCCTTCTCCTTGGCCGGGTTGCCGGTCTCGAAGGTGAGGACCTTGCGGCCCTGGGCCCCGTCCTCGTCCTCGGTGGAGACCCGGACCGTGTACTGGGCCTCTGCGGCCAGCGGAGCCGTGGAGTGCCACCGGCGGCCGTCGGCGGCGAGTTCGCCCGCGACGTAGCGCCCCATGGCGTCCGTGGCGGTCACATCGGTGATGCGTGCCTCGTCGCCCTGTGCGGTGACTTCAAGCGGCTTGTCCGGATCCGCCTTCTTGGCTCCCACGGGCCCGCTGAAGGCGATCTGGTCCGCCGCGTCGTACGGCGCGGCGGAGAGCGGGTGCGAGGAGCTGCCGCAGGCCGTGAGGCCCGCACCGAGGGCCGCCACGACGAGGGTGCAGCCCAGAACCGTACGGATGCGCGGTGAGTGGTTCATGAACAGAACCGTATGAAGGTTCATCACCTCCGGCGCGGTGATTGGGCCGCACGGGGCATGTCGGGCACGCGGAAGGGCCCGGACGCTCCCTCAGGAGTGTCCGGGCCCTTCACATACGGCAGTTCAGAACGCGTGCGGCACGGTGGGTGCTACTGGTTCTGGTTCTCGCCGCGGTAGTACTCGAAGACCCAGCCCCACAGGCCGAACAGGATCACCGGGCTGGCGAAGTACAGCAGCCACCAGCCGAAGACGACGCCCAGGAAGGCGAGCGCGCCACCGACGGCCAGGGAGAGCGGCTGCCAGGAGTGCGGGCTGAAGAAGCCCACCTCGCCGGCGTCGTCCGCGACGTCGGCCTCCTTGTTGTCCTGCGCACCGGTGTCGACACGCCGGGCCGTGAAGGCCAGGTAGTAGCCGATCATGATGCACAGGCCGAACGCCAGGAAGAGCGCCGTCGTACCGGCCGGCTCCTTCGACCACACGCCGTACACGGCGGCCATGATCAGGACGAAGAGGCTCAGCCAGATGAACATCTTGCCTTGGACCTTCACTTGCCGGCCTCCTTGCCGCCAGCGAGCGCCTTGGAGCCGTGGCCGGAGTTCTCCAGCTGGTCCAGGGCCGCGATCTCAGGGTGATGCAGGTCGAACGCCGGCGATTCCGAGCGGATGCGCGGCAGGGTGAGGAAGTTGTGCCGCGGCGGCGGGCAGGAGGTCGCCCACTCGAGCGAACGGCCGTAGCCCCACGGGTCGTCGACCTCGATCTTCTTGCCGTACTTGGCGGTCTTCCACACGTTGTAGAAGAACGGCAGGATCGACAGACCGAGCACGAACGAGGAGATCGTCGAGATCGTGTTCAGGGCGGTGAAGCCGTCGGCCGCGAGGTAGTCCGCGTAACGACGCGGCATGCCCTCGACGCCCAGCCAGTGCTGCACCAGGAACGTGCCGTGGAAGCCGCAGAACAGCGTCCAGAACGTGATCTTGCCGAGCCGCTCGTCGAGCATCTTGCCGGTGAACTTCGGCCACCAGAAGTGGAAGCCGGCGAACATCGCGAAGACGACCGTTCCGAAGACGACGTAGTGGAAGTGCGCCACCACGAAGTACGAGTCGGAGATGTGGAAGTCCAGCGGCGGGGCCGCCAGGATCACACCGGTCAGACCACCGAAGGTGAAGGTGATCAGGAAGCCGATCGCCCAGAGCATCGGTGTCTCGAAGGACAGCGAGCCCTTCCACATCGTTCCGATCCAGTTGAAGAACTTCACGCCTGTCGGTACGGCGATGAGGAACGTCATGAAGGAGAAGAACGGAAGCAGTACACCACCGGTGACGTACATGTGGTGCGCCCACACGGTCACGGAGAGACCGGCGATGGCGATCGTCGCGCCGATGAGGCCCGAGTAGCCGAACATCGGCTTTCTCGAGAACACCGGGATCACTTCGGAAATGATTCCGAAGAATGGCAGGGCGATGATGTACACCTCTGGGTGTCCGAAGAACCAGAAGAGGTGTTGCCATAGCAGCGCGCCGCCGTTCGCGGCGTCGAATACATGGGCACCGAACTTGCGGTCCGCCTCCAGGGCGAACAGCGCGGCCGCGAGGACCGGGAAGGCCAGCAGGACCAGGACACCGGTCAGCAGGACGTTCCAGACGAAGATCGGCATGCGGAACATCGTCATGCCCGGAGCGCGCATGCAGATGATCGTGGTGATGAAGTTGACCGAGCCGAGGATCGTGCCGAAGCCGGAGAAGGCCAGACCCATGATCCACATGTCGGCGCCGATGCCCGGCGAGCGGACGGCGTCCGACAGCGGGCTGTAGGCGAACCAGCCGAAGTCGGCCGCGCCCTGCGGGGTGAGGAAGCCGCCCACAGCGATCAGCGAGCCGAACAGATACAGCCAGTAGGCGAACATGTTCAGCCGCGGGAACGCGACGTCGGGGGCACCGATCTGCAGCGGCATGATCCAGTTCGCGAAGCCCGCGAACAGCGGCGTCGCGAACATCAGCAGCATGATCGTGCCGTGCATCGTGAACGCCTGGTTGAACTGCTCGTTCGACATGATCTGCGTGCCGGGACGAGCCAGTTCGGCGCGCATGAAGAGCGCCATCAGACCGCCGACGCAGAAGAACGCGAACGACGTGACCAGGTAGAGCGTGCCGATCGTCTTGTGGTCAGTGGTGGTCAGCCACTTGATCACAGTCGCGCCGGGGCGCTTGGGCCGGACCGGCAGCTCGTTCTCGTACGAGTCGTCTGCTGCCGCGGCACCCTGAGGTTCGTTGAGGATGCTCACGTTGTCTTCGTCTCCCGGTTCTTCTCGTGCTCCGTCTGGGCGATGCCAGACGGGACGTAACCGGTCTGCCCCTTCTTCGCGAGGTCCTTGAGGTGCTGCTCGTACTTCTCCGGAGAGACGACCTTCACGTTGAACAGCATCCGGGAGTGGTCGACGCCGCAGAGCTCGGCGCACTTGCCCAGGAAGGTCCCCTCCTTGTTGGGGGTCACCTCGAAGGAGTTGGTGTGGCCCGGGATGACGTCCTGCTTCATGAGGAACGGAACCACCCAGAAGGAGTGGATGACGTCACGCGAAGTGAGGACGAACCGGACCTTCTTGCCCTTGGGGAGCCAGAGGGTCGGGCCGGGGTTGTTGGTCTGCGGGTTCCGCGTACCGGGGGTACCGACCTCGTAGACACCGCCGGCGTTGGCCGGGAAGTCCTTCTTGAAGCGCTCGGGGATGCCCGAGAGCTCTTCGGAGGTCTTCGCGTCGCCGGAGACGCCGGGCACGTTCTCGACGTAGTTGAAGCCCCAGCTCCACTGGTAGCCGACGACGTTGACGGTCACGTCCGGCTTGTCGGAGAGCTTGAGGAGCTTCGACTCGTCTCGAGCCGTGAAGTAGAAGAGGACCGACACGATGATGAGCGGTACGACCGTGTACAGCGCCTCGAGCGGCATGTTGTACCGGGTCTGGGTCGGAACCTCGATCTTGGTGCGGCTACGCCGGTGGAAGATGATGCTCCACAGGATCAGCCCCCACACCAGCACGCCCGTGGCGAGCGCTGCCGCCCACGAGCCCTGCCAGAGGGAGAGGATCCGGGGACCTTCTTCCGTCACCGGGGTGGGCATACCAAGACGAGGGAAGTCCTTGTATGTGCAACCGGTTGCGGTAACCAGGATCAGGCCCGCAGTCAGCACCTGCGGCAGCTTCCGCCGCATCGGGCGCCGCGACGAGCGGTCGGAGCCGTTGGGACTCACGTAGCGCCTTCCCGAGAGTCTCGCCCGCGCTCTTTGGTTGGCTACGGCCGCCATCTCGCTGGTCGCTCGCCGCCCTGGCACACGGGCAGGGGTTTGGATGTTTATGCGGACCAAACCCTACTGGACGCTATTTGGGGTCGCGCGGGGAGGGTGCCTAACGCGCCGCGGGTCACTCCGAAGGGTGGGATGTGCCTGCTCCGGGAGGTTTCTGACGGGGGGTCGGGGCGCCTGCGGGGGTGGGGGATTTGTCCGGTGGCGAGTGCGGCTTTCGTCGTGACCGCTCGCGCAGTTCCCCGCGCCCCTGCGGGGCGCTTGCCCTGGCCCGCGTTCTAGCCTCACTGCGTGTCGTACTTCGATGTGGCCTCGGCCGCTCCCCTGCATCCCGTGGCCCGGCAGGCCCTGCAAGCCTCCCTGGACGAGGGATGGGCCGATCCGTCCCGGCTGTACCGGGAGGGGCGGCGGGCCCGGATGCTGCTCGACGCCGCCCGGGAGGCGGCCGCCGAGGCCGTCGGATGCCGGACCGACGAGCTGGTGTTCACCCCCTCCGGCACGGCCTCCGTGCACACCGCGGTCGCCGGCGCACTCGCCGCACGTCGGCGTGTCGGACGGCACGTGGTGGTATCGGCGGTGGAGCACTCCTCTGTACTCCATTCGGCGGCGGCCCACGAGGGACACGGCGGTTCGGTGACCGAGGTGGGGGTGGAGCGGACCGGCGCGGTCCGCTCGGACGCCTTCCTGAAGGCGCTGCGCGAGGACACCGCCCTGGCGTGTCTGCAGTCCGCCAACCACGAGGTGGGCACCGTGCAGCCGGTCGAGGAGGTCGCCGAGGGCTGCCGGGCCGCCGGCGTGCCGCTGTTCGTGGACGCCGCGCAGTCGCTGGCGTGGGGGCCGGTGCCGGGCGCGTGGTCGCTGCTCGCGGGCAGCGCCCACAAGTGGGGCGGGCCCGCGGGGGTGGGACTCCTGGTGGTCCGCAAGGGTGTGCGATTCGCGCCCCAAGGGCCCGGTGACGAGCGCGAGTCGGGGCGGGCGCCCGGGTTCGAGAACATTCCGGGCATCGTGGCCGCAGCGGCGTCGCTGCGCGCGGTCCGGGCCGAGGCCGTGGCGCGGGCCGGGCGGCTGCGGGAG
Organism: Streptomyces sp. HUAS MG91; assembly: GCF_040529335.1. Classification (GTDB taxonomy): domain Bacteria; phylum Actinomycetota; class Actinomycetes; order Streptomycetales; family Streptomycetaceae; genus Streptomyces; species Streptomyces tabacisoli. Next base: position 2,389,258 of record NZ_CP159534.1, read on the forward strand.
TTGACGGACCTGTTGCGGGCGCGGGTGCCCGAGCTGGTGCCGGACGTGGAGGTCGTCGGGGATCCGGTGCGGCGGCTGCCGCACCTGCTGACGTTCTCGTGCCTGTACGTGGACGGGGAGAGCCTGCTGCACGGGCTCGACCGGGCCGGCTTCTCGGTGTCGTCGGGTTCGTCGTGCACCAGCAGCACGCTGACGCCGAGCCATGTGCTGCGGGCCATGGGTGTGGTGAGCGAGGGGAACGTACGGGTGTCGCTGCCGCTCGGGGTGGACGGATCCGAGGTCGAACGGTTCCTGGAGGTGCTGCCCGGGGTGGTGCGGGAGGTCCGCGAGCGGCTGGGGGCGCCGGTCGCGGGGGCCGCGGGCGATGCCGAGGCCGTCACCGTGGACGCGGTGGGCCTGACGTGCCCGCAGCCGGTCATCGAGCTGGCCCGGGCGATCGGGAGGGTCCGGCCCGGGGGCACCGTCACGGTGGTCGCCGACGACGAGGTCGCCGCCGTGGACATCCCGGCGTGGTGCTTCACGCAGGGCCACGAGTATGTGGGCGCAACCCGGCGGCCCGATGGGGCCGCGGCTTACGAGGTCCGTCGAAGGAGCGCCCCGTAAGGGGCGCGGGGGACTGCGCGACCAGCCATAGAAGAGCCGCAGTCGCGACTGCTCGGTACATGAGCAGTCGCGACTGCGGCTTTCGTCGTGGCTGGCCGCGCAGTTCCCCGCGCCCCCGGCAGAGATCAGCCCAGGTAGGACTCGACCTCGGCGGCGGCCTCGTCGCCGTAGGCCTTGCGGAAGCGCTCCATGAAGGGGACCCGGCGCAGCGCGTACTCCTGGGTGCCGAGGGTCTCGATGACCAGCGTCGCGAGCATGCAGCCGATCTGCGCGGCGCGCTCCAGGGAGACGCCCCAGGACAGCCCGGACAGGAAACCGGCACGGAACGCGTCGCCGACGCCGGTCGGGTCGACCTTCGCCTCCTCCTCGGGGCAGCCGACCTCGACGGGCTCCTCGCCGACCCGCTCGATGCGGACGCCGCGCGCGCCGAGCGTGGTGACGCGGTGGCCGACCTTGCCGAGGATCTCGGCCTCGCTCCAGCCGGTCTTGGACTCGATGAGGCCCTTCTCGTACTCGTTCGAGAAGAGGTAGGTGGCGCCGTCGAGGAGGGTGCGGATCTCGTCGCCGTCCATGCGGGCGATCTGCTGCGAGAAGTCGGCCGCGAAGGGGATCGCGCGGCTGCGGCACTCCTCGGTGTGCCGGAGCATCGCCTCCGGGTCGTCGGCGCCGATGAGGACGAGGTCGAGGCCGCCCACGCGGTCGGCGACGGTCTTCAGCTCGATGAGGCGGGCCTCGCTCATCGCGCCCGTGTAGAAGGAGCCGATCTGGTTGTGGTCGGCGTCCGTGGTGCACACGAAGCGGGCCGTGTGCAGCGTCTCGGAGATCCGCACCGAGGTCGTGTCCACACCGTGCCGGTCGAGCCAGGCGCGGTACTCGTCGAAGTCCGAGCCGGCCGCGCCGACCAGGACCGGGCCCGTGCCGAGCTGGCCCATGCCGAAGGCGATGTTGGCGCCGACGCCGCCCCGGCGCACGTCGAGGTTGTCGACGAGGAAGGAGAGGGAGACCGTGTGCAGCTGGTCGGCGACGAACTGGTCGGCGAAGCGGCCGGGGAAGGTCATCAGATGGTCGGTGGCGATGGAGCCGGTGACTGCGATTCGCACAGCGGGAACACGCTTCCTGAGGGGCGGCGGTTGACAGTTCACGCTACCCGGTCGGCCCGCCTGCCCTGAAGTGCGGAAACTACCTGATAGTAGGTCTTTTTTCCGGAGGTGCCGCGTGCCTACGGTGCGTACATGACCTACGACGTGTCCTTCATGACGCAGGACGGGCTCGCGGCGCTGCGCGTCGACTGTGCCCGGATGGTTCCGCACTGGGTGCTGCCGCGGGCGCCCTGGGAGGTGGAGCCGCGAGTCACCGTGGTCGGTGCGGCCGGGATCCACGGGGTCGTGGTGCCTGATTCGTCCGCGCGTCTGGTCGACTCCCTGGCAGGCTTCGACGACTGACGGCGCGCGGGAGGGAACCGCGCGCCCCTTTGCCGCGTCCCATCGCTGTCCCCTTCCGGTGTCCCCCATCGAGGGGATGCGGGATACGACACGGCAGGCGAAGGAGCGATGCGGTGAGCACCGAAGAGCGGACCCGGGACCGGCGCGGGCGACGACGCACGCCGGCGGTCGCCTCGGCCCTGGCGGCTGTCCTCCTGGCCGGTGGCGGTGGCGCGTACTGGGCGACGAGCGTGTCCGGTGACGGCTCCGGGGGCCGCGCGGACGGTGCCGGTGGCGGCGGCACTCCCCCGCCGCTGGCGCTGGACGGCTACGGCGAGGGCGGCACCCCGGGCACGTCGAACGGGATCGCGCCGGGCGAGCCGGATCCGAACGGCTCGCGGTACGAGGCCTCCGGCGATCTGCCCGCCGGGCCGGACGAGGCCGCGGTGTACCGGGCGAAGGGCGCGGTGACCGCCGACGACGTGCGGGCCCTGGCCAAGGCGCTCGACGTGGCCGGGACGCCGAGGCTGCAGGCCGGCACCTGGCGGATCGGACCGGCGCCGGACGGTTCGGGCCCCTCGCTTGAGGTGACCGGGAAGGCGCCGGGCACCTGGACGTACGCGCGCTACGCGCCGTCGGCGAGCGGGAAGAAGTGTCCGGCCGGCGCCGCGTGCGCGGGCGGGGCGGGCAGCGGGAGCGAGCGGGACGCGGTGAGCGAGGCGGCCGCGAGGAAGGCCGCGGCGCCCGTCCTCAAGGCGCTCGGGCAGGACACGGCGAAGCTGGACGCGAGCCAGCTCATGGGCGCCACCCGGGTGGTGAACGCCGATCCCGAGGTGGGCGGTCTGCCGACGTACGGCTGGACGACCGGGATCCAGATCGGCGCCGACGGTCAAGTGGTCGGCGGCAGCGGGCATGTGAAGACGCCGGCCGAGGGCGCCACGTACCCGACGATCGGTGCGCGGGAGACGCTGAAGAGGATGAACGGCGCGGCGGCGGGCGGCCGGGTCCCGGCCGACGCCTGCGCGAGCGCGGTGCCGCTGGACGGCGGTTCGGGGTGTACGCCGTCGTCGCCGAGGCCGCCCGCGTCGACGACGGTCGACGTCACCGAGGCCGTGTTCGGGCTCGCCGTGTACGCGGCCGGCGGCGAGCAGCTGCTCGTACCGTCGTGGCTGTTCACGGTGGAGCGGCCGGGGGCCGGGCGTCCAACGACCGTGACGCATCCGGCGGTGGCGCCCAAGTATCTGGTCGCGCCGGGGAGTTCGACGGCCGCGCCGCAGCCGTCGGTGTCGGCTTCCGGCTCGGCGCCGGGCGGGCAGGGGTCCGAGGTCCGCGACGTGCGGGTGCAGGGGTATCGCGCGGACTCTTCGGGGAAGACGCTGACCCTGCACTTCACCGGGGGCGTGTGCGCGACGTACAAGGCGGTGGCGGACGAGTCGGGGAAGACGGTGACCGTGCGGGTGACCGGGACCCAGAAGAAGGGGGCCGTCTGCATCGCGATGGCCAAGTTCTACACGCTGCCGGTGGCGCTCGACGCTCCGCTGGACGGACGGAAGGTCGTCGGCACGGACGGGAGCACGGTGGCGCCCGCCGAACGGAACCAGCCGGGCAGCGGGCCCGCACCCCGCGACTGACGCAGGACAAAGGGCCGGGACACCCAGTGGGTGTCCCGGCCCTTTGTCCTGCTCGTGGCGCTCGTGCTGTTTAGCTGAACGAGTCGCCGCAGGCGCAGGAACCCGTCGCGTTCGGGTTGTCGATCGTGAAGCCCTGCTTCTCGATGGTGTCGACGAAGTCGATGGAGGCGCCGCCCAGGTACGGGGCGGACATGCGGTCGGTGACGACCTTGACGCCGCCGAAGTCCTTGACGACATCGCCGTCGAGCGAGCGCTCGTCGAAGAAGAGCTGGTAGCGCAGGCCGGAGCAGCCACCGGGCTGAACAGCCACACGCAGGGCCAGGTCGTCGCGGCCTTCCTGGTCGAGCAGGGCCTTGACCTTGGCCGCGGCTTCGTCGCTGAGGATGATGCCGTCGCTGACGGTGGTGGTCTCGTCCGATACGGACATCTACATCTCTCCCGGGTTGTACGGAGACTGCTTGCCGACCATTGCAACCGGCAAAGGCCCGGATCCATTCCGGATCCGCCGAGGGTTTTGCACTTCCTCTTTTCATGCTCGCACACCTGGGGCGAACGGGGCACGGGCCGTCCCACGCGGATTGCGTCACATCGACGACATCGGCATCGTCAAACTGACGTGAAGCACGTATGATAGATAGCGTCATTTCGACGAGAAGTGTTCTGCAGAACTCAAGAAAGGGTGCGTGACGTGACCACGGCCCAGACCCCCGTTGACCTGGATGTGTCGCCCACTCCGCTGGCGCTGCTCCTGCTCGGCCGCGAGGCCGACACCCGGAGCGAGCGTGGCGTGGAGTGCCCCGGCGACCTGCCCTCCCCGTCCGACCCGGACCTGGTGGAGCGTGCCCGCGCGGCCAAGGAGAAGCTCGGCGACAAGGTGTTCGTGCTCGGGCACCACTACCAGCGCGACGAGGTCATCCAGTTCGCCGACGTCACCGGCGACTCCTTCAAGCTGGCGCGGGACGCCGCCGCGCGCCCCGAGGCCGAGTACATCGTGTTCTGCGGTGTGCACTTCATGGCCGAGTCGGCCGACATCCTGACCGGCGACGACCAGAAGGTCGTCCTGCCGGACCTGGCCGCCGGCTGCTCGATGGCCGACATGGCCACCGCCGAGCAGGTCGCCGAGTGCTGGGACGTGCTGACCGAGGCCGGGATCACCGAGCAGGTCGTGCCCGTCTCGTACATGAACTCCTCGGCCGACATCAAGGCGTTCACCGGCAAGCACGGCGGCACCATCTGTACGTCGTCGAACGCCGAGCGCGCGCTGAACTGGGCGTTCGAGCAGGGCGAGAAGGTGCTCTTCCTGCCGGACCAGCACCTCGGGCGCAACACGGCGGTCCGGGACCTCGGGATGTCACTGGACGACTGCGTCGTCTACAACCCGCACAAGCCGAACGGCGGGCTGACCGCCGAGCAGCTGCGGGACGCGAAGATGATCCTGTGGCGCGGGCACTGCTCGGTGCACGGGCGGTTCTCGCTGGACTCCGTGAACGACGTGCGCGAGCGCATACCCGGGGTGAACGTCCTCGTGCACCCCGAGTGCAAGCACGAGGTCGTCGCCGCGGCGGACTACGTCGGGTCGACGGAGTACATCATCAAGGCGCTGGAGGCCGCGCCCGCCGGGTCGAAGTGGGCCATCGGGACCGAGCTGAACCTGGTCCGCCGTCTGGCGAACCGGTTCGCGCCCGAGGGCAAGGAGATCGTCTTCCTCGACAAGACGGTCTGCTTCTGCTCGACCATGAACCGGATCGACCTGCCGCATCTGGTCTGGACGCTGGAGTCCCTGGCGGACGGTCAGCTCGTGAACCGCATCGAGGTCGACCGCGAGACGGAGCACTTCGCGAAGCTGGCCCTGGAACGGATGCTGGCGCTGCCGTAGCGGGATGCCTCAGCGGGGCCGCACCTTTTGGCACGGCCCCGCTGAGGCGCCCCGTCAGGGGAGGCTGCGCGCAGCGCATGCCTCAGGGGCGCGGGGAACTGCGCGAGAAGCCCCACCGGGCTGCACCCGCGAACGGCGCTGAACTGGCCGCCCCCTGAAGCGCTCACCCCGCACCGGGGTGCCGCCTTGCCCACCCTGCCGCCCCAGGCGGCAGACTGCCCAAGGCGGCGGGGCGGAGGCGCCCCGGGCGGCAGGAGGCCCGGGGCGCCGAAGGTCGTCAGACCTGGGCCGGCTCCGATTCCGGTTCCGGGGACGGAGACTGCGGCGGAACCTCGGCGGTACCGCGCTTGGCGGCACGCTTACGCGCCCGCTTCTCCTTCCGGAGCTCCAGGATCGCGTAGAGCGTCGGCACGAGCAGCAGGGTCAGCAGCGTCGACGTGATCAGACCGCCGATGACGACCACGGCCAGCGGCTGCGCGATGAACCCGCCCTCCCCGGTGACGCCGAGCGCCATCGGAAGCAGCGCGAAGATCGTCGCCAGGGCCGTCATGAGGATCGGGCGCAGACGGTGCCGGCCGCCCTCGACCACGGCTTCCACGACGCCGAGCCCCTGACTCCGGTACTGGTTGATCAGGTCGATCAACACGATGGCGTTCGTGACCACGATGCCGATGAGCATCAGCATGCCGATCATCGCGGGCACGCCCATCGGCGTACCGGTAGCGATGAGCAGACCGATGGCGCCGGTCGCCGCGAACGGGATCGAGACCAGCAGGATCAGCGGCTGCGCCAGCGAGCGGAACGTCGCCACCAGGAGCATGAACACGATCGCGATGGCCGCGAGCATGGCCAGGGCCAGGTTCTTGAACGCGTCGTCCTGGTCGGAGGTGACACCGCCGATGGTCGCCGTGGCGCCCTTCGGCAGATCCAGCGCCTTGATCTTCGACTGGAGGTCGGTGCTGACGGCACCGGTGTTGTCCCCGGTCGGCTTCGCCGTGATCGTCGCCGCGCGGGCGCCGTCGATCCGGGTCATCGAGACCGGACCGTCGACCAGCTTCACGGTGGCGATGTCGCCGAGGGTCAGCCCGCGCGGGCCCATCGGCAGCTTCTTCAGCTGGGCCGTGGTCGCGGCGGGCTTCGCCGACTTCACCACGATGTCGCGCTCGGTGTCGTCGAGGGTCGCCTTGCCGCTGGTGGTGCCGCGCACCGCCTGCGTGACGGCGGCGCCGAGCGTCGTGTCGTCGAACCCGGCCGCGGCCGCCTTGGAGTTGGCCCTGACCGAGATCCGCGGGACGGACTGCGACAGGTCGCTGGTGACGTCGGTGACGTCGTCGAGCGAGGCGACGGCGTCCTTGACCTGATCGGCCGCCCGGTCGAGGACAGCGCCGTCGGCGGCCTTCACGACCACGCTCAGGTCCTGGCTGCCGAAGCCGTCACCGGCCGAGATCGTCGTCGTACCGAGGCCGTCGAGCTTGCCGAGCTCGCGCTCGATGCGGTCCTGCGTGTCCTCGTACGACGCCTTGTCCTTCAGGGTCACCGAGTACGAAGCCTGGTTGGTGTCGGTGCCGCCGCCGAAGGCCGCCATGAAGCCCGACGAGCCGACGGTGACCTGGTAGTCCTTGACCTCGTCGATGCTCTGGAGGACCTTCTCGACCTTCTTCGCGGACGCGTCGGTGGCGGCCAGGCTGGTGCCGGGGGCCAGCTCCTGCTTGATGGAGAGGACCTCCTGCTCGCCCTGGTCGAAGAAGTTGGTCTTCAGCAGCGGGGCCATGCCGAACGTGCCGATGAGGATCACGACGGCGAGCGCCAGGCTGGTGAGGCGGCGCCGGGTGGCGAAGCGCAGCACGGGCACGTACGCCCGCTGCAGCCACGACCTGGCCTCCTTCTCCTCGGCCAGGCGACGGGCCTCCTCCGGGTCGACGCCCTGGACCGCCTTGGGCGCGCGCAGGAACCAGAAGGACAGCACCGGGACGACCGTCAGGGACACCAGCAGGGACGCGAGGAGCGCCGCGGTGACCGTGAGGGAGAACGAGCCGAACAGCTCGCCCACCATGCCGCCGACCAGGCCGATCGGCAGGAACACGGCGACCGTCGTCAGGGTCGATGAGGTGACCGCGCCGGCCACCTCGCGGACCGCGGTGAGGATGGCCTCCTTGCGTTCCTCGCCGTAGCCGAGGTGGCGCTTGATGTTCTCCAGGACGACGATCGAGTCGTCGACGACCCGGCCGATCGCGATGGTCAGCGCGCCGAGCGTCAGCATGTTCAGGGACAGGTCACGGGTCCACAGCACGATCAGGGCGAGGACCACGGACAGCGGAATGGAGACCGCCGTCACCAGGGTCGAGCGCAGCGACGCCAGGAAGACCAGGATGACGATGACGGCGAAGAGCAGGCCGAGCGCGCCCTCCGTGGTCAGGCCCGAGATGGACTTGGAGACCGCCGGGCCCTGGTCGCTGACGACGGTGAGGTCCGCGCCCTTGCCGAGGTCCTGGCGCAGGCCGGGCAGCTTGTCCTCGACCGCCTTGGAGATGGTGACGGCCGAGCCGTCGTGGTCCATGGTCACGGCGACGGCGAGGCTGGGCCGGCCGTCGGTGCGGGTGAGCGAGTCGGCCGTGGACGGCTGCTGCTTCACGGTGGCGATGTCGGCGAGGCGTACGGGCTTCTTGACGCCCGCGCCCGTGATCATCAGGTCCTTGATCTGGGCCAGCGAGGTGAAGCCGCCGCCGACCTGGACCGTGCGGTTCTTGCCGCCCTCGTCGAAGGAGCCCGCGGGCACGGTGGCGCCGCCGGCCTGGAGGGACTGGCCGATCGCCTGGACGCCGACACCGGCGGCGGCCATCTTCTTCGGGTTCGGCGTGACGTTGATCTGGAGGTCGCGGACGCCGTCGACCGAGACCTGGCCGACGCCGTCGATGTCCTTGAGGGACGGCACGACGGTCTTGTCGAGCTGGTCGGCGAGCGCCTGCTGGTCCTGGTCGGAGGTGACCGCGAGGACGACGGTCGGGATGTCGTCGGTGGAGCCCGCGACGACCTGCGGGTCGACGTCGTCGGGCAGTTGGGCGCGCGCCCGGTTGACGGCCTGCTGGACGTCGGCGACGAGCTGCTTGGTGCCGGTGCCGTAGTCGAACGACGCCATCACCAGGGCGTTGCCCTCGCTCGCCGTCGAGGTGACGCCGGTGATCCCGGAGACGGCGTCGAGGGAGTTCTCCAGCGGTTCGACGACCTGCTTCTCCACCACGTCGGGGGACGCGCCCTGGTACGGGGCGATCACCGACACCATGGGCAGTTCGATCGTGGGCAGCAGTTGCTGCTTGAGCTGGGGGATCGCTATCGCGCCGAAGACGATCGCGATGATCGACATCAGGCCGATCAGGGCACGCTGGGCGAGGCTGAATCTCGACAGCCAGGACATGTTGGCAGGTCTCCCCGGGGAGCGGTGAGCGGTGGGCAGCGCCCCGTGCGCGGACACGCGGGGGCACGAGTACACCCTGGTGCACGGAAAAGGCCCGGCACGTCGCTCCCAGGTCCCGTTACTTATCCGGCTCCTACTGCGCCCGTAGTACGCGGCCGGTGCGGGTCACTCCACCCGTGGGCGGACCAGGCCCGATTCGTAGGCAATCACGACGAGTTGGGCCCGGTCGCGGGCGCCCAGCTTGGCCATCGCACGGTTCACGTGGGTCTTCACGGTGAGCGGGGAGACTTCGAGCCGCTCGGCGATCTCGTCGTTGGAGTGGCCGCCCGCGACCTGCACGAGGACCTCGCGCTCGCGGACGGTGAGGGCGGCGAGCCGCTCGGCGTGGGCTCCCGCGGACCGGCCGTCGTCCTCGTGACCGTCGCCCTGCGCGAGGAACTTGGCGATCAGCCCCTTGGTCGCGGCGGGTGACAGGAGGGCGTCGCCGGCGGCCGCGATCCGTACGGCGCCGAGCAGTTCCTCGGGTTCCGCGCCCTTGCCGAGGAAGCCGGAGGCGCCGGCCCGCAGGGACTGCACGACGTACTCGTCGACCTCGAAGGTGGTCAGCATGACCACGCGGACGGCGGCGAGTTCGGGGTCCGCGCTGATCTCGCGGGTCGCGGCGAGGCCGTCGGTGCCGGGCATCCGGATGTCCATCAGGACCACGTCGGGCCGCTCGGACCTGGCGAGCAGGACCGCCTGCGCGCCGTCCGACGCCTCCCCCACCACCTGCATGTCCGGCTCGGAGTCGACGAGCACCTTGAAGGCGCTGCGCAGCAGGGCCTGGTCGTCGGCGAGGAGGACACGGATCGTGCCGCTGGTCATGTGGTGGCGTCCCCTGAAGTGGTGTCGGTGGCCAGGTCCTTGACGGGAAGGATCGCATGGACGCGGAACCCGCCGCCGTAGCGCGGTCCCGCGGTGAGGGTGCCGCGCAGCGCGGTGACGCGCTCGCGCATGCCGAGCAGTCCGTGTCCGCCGCTGTCGCGCTCCGGGTCGGGGGCGAGGGCGACGCCCGGTCCGTCGTCGAGGACGCTGACCTCGATGTTGGGCCCCACGCGTACGACGCTGACCTCGGCCTTGGCGCCCTGGCCCGCGTGTTTCTGTACGTTCGTCAGCGCTTCCTGCACGATCCGGAACGCGGCGAGGTCGACGGCCGCGGGCAGCGCCGGGGCCTCCTGGGCGCGGGCCACCTCGACGGGCAGGCCCGCGTGCCGGAAGGTGTCGACGAGGTCGTCGAGCCGGTCCAGGCCCGGGGCCGGTTCGGTGGGGGCCTCGGGGTCGCCGGTCTGCCGCAGCAGGCCGACGGTGGCGCGGAGTTCGTTGAGCGCGGAGCGGCTGGCCTCGCGGACGTGGCCGAGGGCTTCCTTGGCCTGGTCGGGGCGCTTGTCCATGACGTGCGCGGCGACCCCGGCCTGCACGTTGACCAGGGCGATGTGGTGGGCGACGACGTCGTGCAGGTCGCGGGCGATCCGCAGCCGCTCCTCGGCGACCCGGCGTCGGGCCTCCTCCTCGCGGGTGCGTTCGGCGCGTTCGGCGCGCTCGCGGATGGCGTCGACGAAGGCGCGCCGGGAGCGGACCGCGTCGCCGGCGGCCGCGGCCATGCCGGTCCAGGCGAAGATGCCGAGGTTCTCCTGCGCGTACCAGGGCAGGGGGCCGGCGAGCATGGCGACGCCGGTGAGCGTCGCCATCGTGGCCAGGCCCACCCGCCAGGTGGTGGGGCGGTCGGTGCGGGCGGCGACCGTGAACAGGGCGATGACGGCGGACATCACGACGGAGGCGCGGGGGTCGCCGGTGGCCAGTTCGGCGACGGAGACCGTCGCGGTCGCGGCGAGTACGCACATGGGTGCGACGCGCCGGAAGACGAGGGCGGCGGCGCCGAGCACCATCAGGACCAGGCTGAGGGGGTTCGGGGTGCGGGCGCCCCAGGTGTAGCTGCCCCCGTCGGCGCTGCTGTGGTCCACGAAGGAACCGGCGATCATGCAGACCAGGACGGCGAGGGCGAGGGCGGCGTCGAGGGCCAGGGGGTGGGTTCTGGCCCAGCGTACGAGGGGGGTCACCGGGGTCACGGTAACGGTCCCCTTTCGCGCGGCTGCCCTCCGGGCGGCGATCGGTCCTCCGCGCCCTCCGGTCGTTCTTCGGGTACGGCCCGGTGGGGGCTGGTCGCGCAGTTCCCCGCGCCCCCTGAGATGCGCACTTCGTGCGGCATCTCATCAGAGGCGGCCACCCGCCGTCACTCGGCGGACGACCGGGTCAGCCCGGGATCAGGCCGTCGTCGGAGAGCATGGCGCGGACCTCTTCGAGGGTCGCGTCGGGGGACGGGAGGATCAGCTCGGAGGGCTCCAGGGAGTCGTCCGGGAGCGGCTCACCGAGCCGGCGCACGGCGTCGAGAAGCGCCCCGAGCGTGCGCCGGAAGCCCTCCTCGTCGCCGGTCTCCATCTCGGCCAGAAGCTCGTCGTCCAGCTTGTTGAGCTCGGCGATGTGGCTGTCGGCCAGCTTCGCCTGGCCCTCCCCCATGATCCGTACGATCACGTCGGCCTCCTCGGGGCTGCTGCTACTGCTTGTCGAAGCGCGGGGTGTCGGTCGGCTGGGCCTGCTGCGGCTGCTGGCCCTGGCCGCCCTCGATCGCCTGCTGCGACGCGGAGGAACCGCCGGCCAGCTCCTGCTTCATGCGCTGCAGCTCCAGCTCTACATCCGTACCACCGGAGAGCCGGTCGAGCTCGCTCTGGATGTCGTCCTTGGCGAGGCCGGAGGAGTCGTCGAGGGCGCCGGAGGCGAGCAGCTCGTCGATGGCGCCGGCCCGCGCCTGGAGCTGGGCCGTCTTGTCCTCGGCGCGCTGGATCGCCATGCCGACGTCGCCCATCTCCTCGGAGATGCCGGAGAACGCCTCGCCGATGCGGGTCTGCGCCTGGGCCGCCGTGTAGGTGGCCTTGATGGTCTCCTTCTTCGTGCGGAAGGCGTCCACCTTGGCCTGGAGCCGCTGAGCCGCGAGAGTGAGCTTCTCCTCCTCGCCCTGCAGCGTCTGGTGCTGCGTCTCCAGGTCCGTGACCTGCTGCTGGAGCGCGGCGCGCCGGGACAGCGCCTCACGGGCCAGGTCCTCGCGGCCGAGCGCGAGCGCCTTGCGGCCCTGGTCCTCCAGCTTGGAGGACTGGCCCTGGAGCTGGTTCAGCTGCAGTTCCAGGCGCTTGCGGCTGGTGGCGACGTCCGCGACGCCGCGGCGCACCTTCTGCAGCAGCTCCAGCTGCTTCTGGTACGAGTAATCGAGGGTTTCGCGCGGGTCCTCGGCCCGGTCAAGGGCCTTGTTCGCCTTCGCGCGGAAGATCATCCCCATACGCTTCATGACACCGCTCATGGGCTTCGCGCGCCCCCTTCTACTGACTGATCAAGCCGACGGTCCAGCTCCGGCACTGCGACACCACCCACAGTACGGGTCCTGCATCTATTACCGCACTGTCCAGGTGCGGATGCGCTCATCCCCAAGGACGACTGCGTACGGTGCCGCTCCGGCGCAAGGAGTAGGTGTCCCCCCAGTGGCTGTCCGGACGCACCCGGTGTGTCCCCATGTGCCTCTATGGACGCACGGTGTTGCCGGATCGTTCCCCATGGGCCTGTGGTCCATGCACGACCACCACGTACCCTTGGCTTTTGTGTTCCGTAGCCGATCCAAGGACGACAAGGCGCCGGCCGACAAGGCCCCGGTGACCTCTCTGTCCAAAGAGACCCGTGACCCGCAGGCGCCCAAGGGCCGCCCCACGCCCAAGCGCAGCGCGGCCCAGTCGCAGCGCCGCAGCGTGGCCAACACCAAGATGTCGCCGAAGGAGGCCCGCGCCCGCCAGCGCGACGAGCGGCGTTCCGCGATGGAGAAGCAGCGCGCCGCGCTCGCCAGCGGTGACGAGCGCTATCTGCCCGCGCGCGACAAGGGCCCGGTGCGGCGCTACGCCCGCGACTTCGTCGACTCGCGGTTCTGCATCGCGGAGTACTTCCTGCCGATGGCGGTGATCATCCTCGTCCTGAGCATGGTCCGCGTCGGCTCGCTGCAGAACATCGCGCTGCTGCTGTGGCTCTTCGTCATCGTCGCGATCGTGATCGACTCGGCCATCACCGGCTTCCGGCTCAAGAAGCGCCTGGCGGAGAAGTTCCCCGACGAGCGCCGCAAGGGTGCCGTCGCGTACGCCCTGATGCGCACGCTCCAGATGAAGCGGCTGCGGCTGCCCAAGCCCCAGGTCAAGCGCGGAGAGCGGCCCTGAGCACGGACGCCTTCGCCGGGGACGCGCCGGGCGCCTGGCTGGAGAGGCTGGGCGGTCTGCGCAACGTCGTACGGCAGGAACTGGTGTCCCGGCAGCTCGACGAGCAGATAGCCGGGCGTTTCCCCGTCGGGCAGCGGCTGCGGGTGCTCGACGTCGGGATGGGCCAGGGCACCCAGGCGCTGCGCCTGGCGCGGGCCGGGCACAAGGTGACCGGCGTGGACCAGGACCCCGCGATGCTCGCCGTCGCGCAGACCGCGCTGGCGGCGGAGCCCGCGGGTGTGCGGGAGCGGGTGCGGTTCGTCGAGGGCAGCGGGATGGAGACGGGGGTCCACTTCCTGCCCGGCAGTTTCGACGTCGTGCTCTGTCACGGCGTCCTGATGTACGTCGACGAGCCGGACGCGCTGCTCGCGGGACTCGCGCGGATGCTGGCGCCGGGAGGTCTGCTCTCCCTGCTCGTACGGAACGCGGACGCGCTGGCGATGCGTCCGGGGCTGGCCGGTGACTGGGTCACCGCGCTCGGCGCCTTCGACTCGCTGAAGTACACCAACCGGCTCGGCCTGGACGTCCGGGCCGACCGGCTCGACGCGCTGACCGCCACGCTCGCCGGGATCGGCGCGCCGCTGCACGCCTGGTACGGGGTGCGGGTCTTCACCGACCAGGCCGGCGACGCCGCGGCGGTACCGGAGCGCGGGGAGCTGCAGACGCTGCTCGCCGCCGAGGAGCGCGCCGGGCGCACCGACCCGTACCGGCGGGTGGCCGCGCTGCTGCACCTGTGCGGGGTGCGGGGCTGATCCGGGGCTGACCTCCGGGCGCCCCTCGCGCGCCGGGGTCCGCTGTTCGGCCGCTCAGCGGGAGCGCCCACCCGGGGCGAACGTGACAATCCGGGCATGACTGCTTCTTCGCGTACGCGTACGCGCCTCGTGCTCCCCGTGGCCTCCGCCGTCTGCTCGGCGGCGCTCGTCGGAGGCTGCTCCGACTCCGGCTCCTCGAACGCCGCGGCGTCGGGGGACGGCTCCACGACACAGGCCGCCGCGGCCTCGGGCGGCAACGATCTGCAGGACGCGTACCAAAACGTCATCAAGGACGTCCTGCCGTCCGTGGTCCAGGTGCAGGCCTCGGCCGACCTCGGTTCCGGTGTCGTCTACGACGACAAGGGGCACATCGTGACCAACGCCCATGTGGTCGGCGAGGAGAAGACGTTCAAGGTGACGACGTCGACGAGCGAGGACGAACTGTCGGCGAAGCTCGTCGCCGCGTATCCGGAGCAGGATCTCGCCGTCATCAAGCTGGACAAGGTGCCGGACGGGCTGAAGGCGGCGGAGTTCGGGGACTCGTCGAAGGTGGCGGTCGGGCAGATCACCCTGGCCATGGGCTCGCCGCTCGGGCTGTCGTCGAGCGTCACCCAGGGCATCGTGTCGGCGACCGGCCGGACCGTGAGCGAGGGCCGCTCGGGCGGCGGCACAGGCGCGACCATCGCCAACATGGTGCAGACCTCGGCGGCCATCAACCCCGGCAACAGCGGGGGCGCCCTGGTCGGCCTGGACAGCCGGGTCATCGGCATCCCGACGCTGGCGGCGACCGATCCCGACCTCGGGGACAGCGCGGCGCCGGGCATCGGGTTCGCGATCCCCGCGTCGACGGTGACGGACATCGCCGACCAGATCGTCAAGGACGGCAAGGTGACGGACTCCGGGCGGGCGGAGCTCGGCATCACCGCGCGCGTGGTGGTCGACAGCGGTCTTCAGGCGGCCGGGGTCTCGGTGGTCTCCGTGACGGACGGCGGCCCCGCCGACAAGGCCGGCCTGCGGCCCGGTGACGTCATCACCGCGCTCGGCGACGCGAAGATCACCACCATGACCTCCCTTCAGGAGGCCCTGGCCGACGAGAAGCCCGGCGACAAGGTCAAGATCGCCTTCACCCGCGACGGCAACGAGAAGTCTGCCGACGTGACCCTCGGCGAGATGTAGCGCCCCGCCAGGGGCGCGGCCACGGAAAAGCCGCGGACGCGTCTGCTCATGCACCGAGCAGACGCGTCCGCGGCTTTCGTCGTGGCTGGTCGCGCAGTTCCCCGCGCCCCTTACGGGGCGCTGGTCTCCTCGGCGTGGAGACTCATGGGGCCGTAGATCTTGTCGGTGTCCTCGAAGAGGGTCACCTGGTCGGCGCCGCCCTCCGCGAGTTCCTTCCAGTACTCCCCGATCCAGGACTCCGCGTCACCCTGGGTGGGGAACTCCTCGGGCTGCACCGCCGGAGGCACCTCCGTCCCGTCGGACTTCTCGAACCGCCACGTCCACGCCGCCATGTCAGCCTCCCGGTATCGGATGTCCGATGCGCGATGTCCCTGGAAGCCTAGCCGGGCGCGCGGCACCCGAAGCCGCGCGGGAGGATCTTCCTGTGGAACTGACACTGCTCGGCACCGGTGCCCCCGAAGGACTGCCCCGCCCCGACTGCCCGTGCGCCGCCTGCGCGGGCGCGCTCGGCGCGGACGCCCGCGGCGCGACGGCGGTACTGATCGACAGGGTGCTGCTGCTCGATCTGACGCCGGGCGCGGTGTTCGCGGCGGCCCGCGCGGGGCACAGCCTCGCCGGGGTGCGGCAGGTGCTGCTCACGCACCCGCACGACGGGCCCGCCGTCGAGGTCCCGGCGGGGCTGCCGCAGCCGGTGCGGGTGCCGGACGGCCGTGAGCTGGCGCTGATCAGCGGGCACCGGGTGCGGGCGCTGGCCCTCGACGCCCCCGGCACCGGCTACGAGGTGACCGGCCCCGACGGCGTACGGGTGCTGTATCTGCCGCCGGGGGCCGCGCTCGCCGGGCTCGACACGGCGCGGGCACCGTACGAGCTGGTCCTCGCCGATGTGGTGGGGCGGCCGGACGCGCTGGCGCGGCTGCGGTCGAGCGGCGCCGTCGGGCCGACCACGGATGTCGTCGCCGTGCACCTCGGGCACGACGTGCCGCCCGGCGCCGAGCTGACCCGGCGGCTCGCGGCGGCCGGGGCCCGCGCGGTGCCGGACGGGACGGCCCTGGACGTCGGCGCGTACGAGGACGTGCCCGACGTGCCGCGCAGGACGCTGGTCCTCGGGGGCGCCCGGTCGGGCAAGTCGGTCGAGGCCGAGCGGCGCCTGGAGGCCTTCCCCGACGTGCTGTACGTGGCGACGGGCGGCACCCGGGGCGGCGACAGCGAGTGGGCGCAGCGGGTCAGCGCGCACCGCGAGCGGCGGCCCGGATCGTGGCGGACCGCCGAGACCTGCGATCTCGAACCGCTGCTCGCCGACGCCTCGGACCCGGCGCCGCTGCTGATCGACTGCCTGTCGCTGTGGCTGACGTACGCCATGGACGAGGTCGGGGCCTGGGACGACGCCGAGTGGGCGGGCGGCGGGGAGAAGGCCCTGCGGGAGAGGGTGGCCGCGCTGGTGGCGGCCGTGCGGTGCACCCGGCGCACGGTGGTGGCCGTGTCGAACGAGGTGGGGTCGGGGATCGTGCCCGCCACCGCCTCCGGGCGGCGCTACCGCGACGAGCTGGGCCGGCTGAACGCCGCGTTCGCCGCCGAGTGCGAGCACGTCCTGCTGATCGTGGCCGGTCAGGCGCTCACGCTGCGCGGCTGACGCGGCGGCGCGGCGTTCAGGACGGGTCGGGATTGCGGCGGGCGACGACCCGGTACGCGTTGGAGAAGCCGGTGCGGCCGGCCAGCGGGGCGAGGAGCCGATCGGCGGCCTGGGCGGCGACGAGCGCGGGGGTGCCCGCGCAGGTGAGAGCCTGGCGCAGGCCGCGCTGGAGGTCGCTGGGGGCCTTGGTGCGCCACGGGGAGTCGGCGGCGGGCAGCCAGTGGCCCAGGAAGAGCGCGCAGGCCGCCGTCAGGTCGAGCGGCCGGTGGGGGGTGCGGCGGTCGACGGCGACGACGGTGTAGCCGAGGGCGGCCAGTTCGGTGCGCAGGTTGGCGAGCGGGATCAGGTGCAGGTGCTGCGGCTGGAAGTACGAGACCCACCACTTGCCGAGCAGGGTCGCCCAGCGGCTCTCGGGGTCCGGCAGTTCGATCATGAGGTGGCCGCCGGGGCGCAGGACGCGGCGGGCGGCCTTCAGCTCCTCGCGCGGGTCGAGGGAGTGCTCCAGGTAGTGGAACATGCTCATCGCGTCGTAGCGGCCCGCGAGCCGGGGCGCGAGTTCGGTGAGGAAGCCGCGGTGGGCCTCCTCGATCCGGCCGGCCCTGCGGCCCTCCTCGACGCCGTCGCCGATGTCGAGGCCGTCGAACGCGGTGTAGGGCAGGACCTCCTTGGCGGCGGCCGCGAAGTGGCACGGGCCGGCGCCGACGTCGAGCCAGCTCTCGGGTTCGATGTGCCGGAACATGGCGTGGGCGGCGGCCCGGTGGCGTCGGGCGGAGGGGTGGCCGCCGAGGATCTTCTCGGCGTGGCCGGCGCGCAGGCCGTCGTAGAAGTCCCGGTAGTAGAAGTTCAGGCCCTCGGGGGTCAGCCGCGGGTTCTGGAACGAGTGGCCGCAGGCCCGGCACTGGTCGACGGTGAAGGTGCCCGGCTTGTGCTGGAGGAGGTCCGTGGTGCGCAGCCGGGTGCGCAGCTTCGTGGAGCCGCACCAGGGGCAGTCGGGGCGGCGCGGCTCGTGGAAGCGTTCGGTGCCCCGGGCGAGTTCGGTGAGATAGGCGGGGCGGCGCTCGGCGACGGCCTGGGCTGTGGGGGGCATGCGACTCCTCCGGCTCCACGGGCGGGGCGACGGCCGCGATACGACAATCCGAACGGCAATCCGATACGAAAGGGAACGTAAGGGATGATCGGCGGCCGTTCAATGACGCTGAGCGTTCGATGCATCGCATGGCGTAACCGGCCGTGCGACGGGGCTCGGGACCCGCTCTGTGACAGGCGGGACACCAGGGACTCGTGCCGAGTGCGGCCGGTACTGTTCGGCGAATGAGCTCGCTGAATCTCGATGACTTCACCGACCTGATCGAGCGTCCGGACGGCGGTATGCGCCGCGACGCCGAGGAGCGCAGGGCGCGCTTCGCCGTGCCGCCCGGCGGGCTCGGCCGCCTGGACGAGCTGGGCGAATGGCTCTCGGCCGCCCAGGGCGCCGTGCCGGTGCGGCCGGTGGCGCGGCCGCGCGTGGTCCTCTTCGCGGGCGATCACGGGGTGGCCGGTCTCGGGGTGTCGAAGCGGGCCGCGGGCACCGCGGCGGAGCTGGTGCGCGAGGCCGTCGAGGGCGGCTCCCCGGGCGCGGTGCTCGCGCGGCGACTGGGCGTCGGCGTACGGATCGTCGACCTGTCGCTGGACTGCGAGCCGGACGAGCTGCCCGAGGCCGTGGAGAACCGGCGGGTGCGGCGCGGCTCCGGCCGGATCGACACCGAGGACGCGCTCACCCCGGAGGAGGCCGAGCAGGCGTTCCGCACGGGCATGGCCGTCGCCGACGAGGAGGCCGACTCCGGTACGGATCTGGTGGTGCTCGGCGATCTCAGCGTCGGCGGCACGACGGCGGCGGCCACGCTCGTCGCCGCGCTGTGCGGCACGGACGCCTCCGTCGTCACCGGGCGCGGTGGCGACCCGATCGACGACCTGGCCTGGATGCGCAAGTGCGCGGCCGTCCGCGACGCGCTGCGCCGGGCCCGCCCGGTCCTCGGCGACCAGTTGCAGCTGCTCGCCGCGGTGGGCGGCGCGGATCTCGCGGCCGCGACCGGTTTCCTGCTCCAGTGCGCGGTGCGCCGTACGCCGGTGATCCTGGACGGGGTCGTCTCCGCGGCCTGCGCGCTGGTGGGCCAGCGCGTCGCGTTCCGCGCGCCGGACTGGTGGCTGGCCGGGCAGAACAGCGGGGAGCCCGCGCAGGCCAAGGCGCTGGACCGGATGGCCATGGAGCCGATGCTCGACCAGGGCGTCAAGGTGGGCGGCGCGGCCGGCGCGCTTCTCGCTCTTCCCCTGGTCCAGGCCGCGGCGGCGCTGGCCGCCGAACTCCCCGAGGCAGAAGCGCCCCGTTAGGGGCGCGGGGAACTGCGCGAGCAACCACGACGAAAGCCGCGGACGCGTCTGCTCGGTACATGAGCGGACGCGTCCGCGGCTTTTCTACGGCTGCGCGCGCAGTTCTCCGTGCCCCTGACGGGGCTTAGGACAAATCACCCAATAAGCTCCCAGCATGGGCTCCGCACGGACAAGCACACTCACTTCACGTCGCGCCGCGAGTTTCACCGTCTGGTACCTGCGGATCGTCACGTGCATCAATCTGCTGAGCGCCGTGTGGGTCTCCTTCGGAAACGATCTGCGCCGCCACAACTCGGAGAACTACTTCACCCCCTACCTGCTCGCCGCGGGCTTCTCCTCGGCGGTCGTCGCCTGGTTCCTGGCGATCACGATGCGCCGCCGCAAGCGCGCGGCCTGGATCCTCAACCTCGTGCTGAGCGGCCTGTTCCTGCTGCTGTTCGCCCTGGTCATGGTCTTCCCCGAGGTCCGGCAGTACGCGCAGAACTGGATCTCGCTGGTCCTCAGCGCCGCGTTCGTCGTGGCGCTGGTGCTGGGCCGGCGCGAGTTCTACGCGAAGGGCGACCGGTCCAACGCGAAGCTGGCGGCGGTCGTCGCGGTCGGCGGACTGCTGGTGACCTCGCTGTTCGCGACGTTCCTGGTGACGGTCACCAATGAGGCCCACGACCCGCACCGCTCCACGTTCCTGGAGCGCTGGCGCTACGGCACGCTCCGGCTGATCTCGGTCGCCACCGACGACTCCCGCTTCCCCGGCATCACCACCCCGAACTGGGTCAACGTCGTCATCAACATCCTCTCCACGGCCCTGCTGATCGCCGTGGTCTACGCGGCGTTCCGCTCCCGCCGGGCCGTCGACCCGCTCACCGCCGAGGACGAGGAGAGGCTGCGCGCCCTGCTCGCCAAGGAGGGCGAGCGCGACTCGCTGGGCTACTTCGCGCTGCGCCGCGACAAGAGCGTCGTCTGGTCGCCGACCGGCAAGGCCGCGGTGACCTACCGGGTGGTGGGCGGGGTCTCGCTGGCCTCCGGCGACCCGATCGGCGACCCCGAGGCCTGGCCCGGCGCGATCGAGCCCTGGCTCACCGAGGCGCGGGCGCACGGCTGGCTGCCCGCGGTGATGGGCGCGAGCGAGGAGGCGGGCACCATCTACGCCCGGCACGGCCTCGACGCCCTCGAACTCGGCGACGAGGCCATCGTCGAGACCGCGGACTTCACCCTTGAGGGACGGGCGATGCGCACCGTCCGCCAGGCCTACAACCGCGTCAAGCGCGCCGGCTACACGGTCCGGATCCGCCGCCACGAGGACATCCCGGCCGACGAACTGACGTACCTCCTGAAGCGCGCCGACGACTGGCGCGACGGTGCCACCGAACGCGGCTTCTCCATGGCGCTCGGCCGGCTCGGCGATCCGGGCGACGGGCAGTGCATGATGCTCGAATGCGCGGACGCCGAGGGAGAGTTGAGGGCACTGCTGTCCTTCGTGCCGTGGGGCCCGCACGGACTGTCCCTCGATCTGATGCGCCGTGACCGCGACGCCGAGAACGGCCTGATGGAGTTCATGGTGATCGAACTCCTCCAGCGCGCGCCCGAGATGAGGATCACTCAGGTGTCACTCAACTTCGCCATGTTCCGCTCCGTCTTCGAACGCGGTGCGCGACTCGGCGCGGGCCCGGTGCTGCGTCTGTGGCGCGCACTGCTCAGCTTCTTCTCCCGGTGGTGGCAGATCGAATCGCTGTACCGGGCCAACGCCAAGTACCGGCCCATCTGGGAACCCCGTTTCCTGCTCTTCGAGAAGAGCGCCGACCTGCCGCGCATCGGCCTGGCCTCGGCCCGCGCCGAGGGCTTCCTCGAAGTGCCGGGGCTGCCGAAACGGCTGGCGCGCCGGTGAGGGAAGTGGCCCGCGCGGAGTGGGGCCCGCTCGTCACCGCCGTACGGGACGGGCTCGTCGCCCGACGGTGGCGGGCGATCCCGCTGACCCTGGCCGCGGTCTGCCTGACGGCGCTGTTCCAGTTCGTGCAGAACCAGTCCTGGGGCTACCGGATCGTGCAGGACATCGGCTCGGTCCGGGCCGCCGACCCGCTGCCGGTCGCCCTGCTGCGCACCCCGCTGTCGCTGTTCGTCCCCGCTCTGGAGCTGCCCGTGTGGGGCGCGCTCGTCCAGATCCTGGTGGTCTTCGGGATCGCGGAGATCTGTCTGGGCCGCCCGCGCACGCTGCTCATCGCGTACGCGGCGACGCTCGGCGGCACCCTGTACGCGCGCCTGGCCATCGCCGCCGGCTGGCTGCCCGCCTCCGACGCGCAGATCGTCGACACCGGCCCGTCGGCGGCCGTGGTCGGGCTCGCGGTGTACGTGTGCTGGCGCTACCGGGCCTGGTTCACCTGTGCGCTGGTCGTCGTCACGATGGTCGTCGAGTGCGTGCTCAAGCCGAACCTCGCGGGCTGGGAGCATCTGGCCGCGATCGCCGCCGTGCTCATCGTGTGCGGCGCGCGGTCGCTGGTTCGCGGAATCCGCCGACCAGGTCCTGGAAGCGCCGGCTGATCCGCAGCCAGCGCCGGTCGTGCTTGTAGGCCCGCAGGGTCGAGCGGGCCCGCGCGCGGGGCCTTCGGCGGTAGCAGCGGCGGGCCCAGGCGGAGTCGGGCCGGGCCAGCCGGACCGCGCCGTACCAGGCCACGAACGGCACCAGGACGCCGACGAGCGCCATCCGCAGTTTGCCCTTGACCAGCGTCACGAGGACGAACAGGAAGTTCAGGGTGAGCGAGACGATCAGGGCCGCCCGGTCGTGCTGCTCGTCCTGCGTCATGTCGTTGACCCCGAGCGGCGAGAACCCGCTGACCACCAGGCCGCCGAGGGCCGCCGCGAGCACCACCACCTCGACGCTCTGGCGCCCCTGATCGGTCCAGTAGACGTCGTCGAGGTGCAGGACGAGCGCGAACTCGTCGAGCACCAGGCCCGCCCCGATCCCGAACAGGACGGCGAAGAGGCACGCGCCGAAGCCGTGCCGGTCGCTGCCCACCGCGCCGAACCCGCCGACGACCATGAGCACGATGCCGGGCACCACGTGGTGGATGTGCAGGCCGCCCGGCGAGATGTCGCGGAACGGGCCGCGGCCCGCCCGGATCAGCCGGGTGATCGTACGGGTGATCAGGAACGTGGCGATGAACGTGACCAGCGCAAGGAGCACCGGCAGCTTCCCCGGTTCCGTGATGTTGCGGTGCCACCAGTCGCCCATGGGCCCATCCTGCGGGCGGCGGGCGGGCTCCGCCCGCCCGGTGGTCCGCCCCGGGTAATCTCCCCCGGTGTCCGCAACGAACCCCCGCGCCTCCCTCGCCGACGGCATACGTTTCGCCTTCGGCACCCTGACCGTGCTGCCCGTCCGGGTGACCCGCTGGGACCGTGCCGCGGCCCGCGCCGGAATGCTGTCCGCTCCGCTGGCGGGCCTGGTCGTCGGCCTGTGCGCGGCCGCGCTCGGGGTGGCGCTGTCCTTCCTCGGCGCGGGCGCCCCGCTCTGCGCGGTCGCCTCCGTCGCGGTGCCCGCCGTCCTCACCCGGGGTCTGCATCTGGACGGGCTCGCGGACGTCGCCGACGGGCTGGGCAGCGGCAAGCCGGCCGAGGACGCGCTGCGGATCATGAAGCAGTCGGACATCGGCCCGTTCGGCGTCGTGACGCTGGTACTGGCGCTGCTCGCGCAGGTCGCCGTGCTCGCGCAGCTGTACGCCGAGTCGTGGACGCGGGGGGCCTTGGCGGCGGCCGTGTGCGCGGTGACGGCCCGTCTCGCGCTGACCTTCGCGTCCCGGGCCGGGGTGCCGGCCGCCCGCCCTGAGGGGCTCGGCGCCGCCGTCGCCGAAACGGTGTCGGTACGGGGTGCGCTGATCGCCGGGGTCGTGGTCGTCGCGGTGGCCGCCGGTCTCTCCTTCCAGGGTGCCGGTGCTGTCGTACTGGGGTGCGGTGCGGGGGAGTTGATGCTGCGGCGGTGTGTGGGGCGGTTCGGTGGGGTGACCGGTGACGTGTTCGGCGCGGTCGCCGAGGTCGCCGGGACCGCGGCGCTGGTGGTCCTGGCCGTTTGAGGGTGCGCGGCGCCTTGTTCGTCCGCGGGCCGGTGGCCGCTTCTCGCGCAGTTCCCCGCGCCCCTGAAGCATGCGCTGCGCGCAGCTTCCCCGAGGAGATGCCGCACGCAGTGCGCATCTCAGGGGCGCGGGGAACTGCGCGACCAGGCCCCACCGGAGCCGCGGAACGGGTTTTGGACGACCCGGCGTAGGCTCGGGCGAGGGCCACACACCCCATGGGCGCGGCAACGATGCCGGCCCCACCGATGAAAGAGAGACCTCACCACCGTGACTGCTCTGACTCTCAGCACCGCCGCGGCCGCCGGCCTGCGCGCCGACGCGATCGTCGTCGGTATCGCGAAGGGTGCCGCCGGCCCGGTCGTCGCACCCGGCGCCGAGGCCGTCGACAAGGCGTACGACGGCAACCTCGCCTCCGTCCTGGAGACCCTCGGTGCCAGCGGCGCCGAGGGCGAGGTGACCAAGGTCCCCGCGCCCTCCGGGTTCAAGGCGCCGGTCGTGCTGGCGGTCGGTCTCGGCAGCGAGCCCGAGAAGGACGAGATCTTCGAGGCCGAGGCGCTGCGCCGCGCCGCCGGTGTCGCCTCCCGTGCGCTGAGCGGCTCCAAGAAGGCCGCGTTCGCGCTGCCCGTCCAGGACGCCGAGGACGCCGGTGCGATCGCGGAGGGCGCGCTGCTCGGCGCGTACTCCTTCGACGCCTACAAGGAGTCCGGCAAGGACCCGAAGAACGCCAAGGCGCCGCTCGCCGAGATCGCGATCCTCGGCGGCAAGCCGCGCGACAAGGCGTACAAGGCGGAGATCGAGCGCGCCCTCGCCCTCACCGAGGAGCTCAACCGCGCCCGCGACCTGATCAACACCCCGCCGAACGACCTGAACCCGGAGGCCTTCGCCGCCGTGGCCACGGCCGCCGGCAAGGAGCACGGCCTCAAGGTCCAGGTCCTGGACGTGAAGGCGCTGGAGAAGGGCGGCTACGGCGGCATCCTCGGCGTCGGCGCCGGTTCCGCCTCGGGCCCCCGCCTGGTGAAGATCTCCTACTCGGCCGGCCGCGGCAAGAAGCACCTCGCCTTCGTCGGCAAGGGCATCACGTACGACTCGGGCGGCATCTCGCTGAAGCCGGCCGGCCACAACGAGACGATGAAGTGCGACATGGCCGGCGCCGCCGCCGTGTTCGCCGCCGTCGTCACCGCGGCCCGCCTGAAGCTGGACGTCAACGTGACGGGCTGGCTGGCCCTCGCCGAGAACATGCCGTCCGGCTCCGCCACCCGCCCGGGTGACGTGCTGCGCATGTACTCCGGCAAGACCGTCGAGGTCCTGAACACCGACGCCGAGGGCCGTCTGGTCCTGGCCGACGCCATCGCCAAGGCCTCCGAGGAGACCCCGGACGCGATCGTCGACGTGGCGACGCTGACCGGCGCGATGGTGCTGGCGCTCGGCAACCGCACCTTCGGCATCATGGCCAACGACGACGCGTTCCGTACGTCGATCCACGAGGTCGCCGAGGAGGTCGGCGAGCCGGCCTGGCCGATGCCGCTCCCGGCCCACCTGGTCAAGGGCATGGACTCGCCGACCGCCGACATCGCCAACATGGGCGAGCGGATGGGCGGCGGCCTGGTCGCCGGTCTGTTCCTGAAGGAGTTCGTCGGCGAGGGCATCACGTGGGCCCACCTCGACATCGCGGGCCCGGCCTTCAACGAGGGCGGTCCGTTCGGTTACACGCCGAAGGGCGGCACCGGTTCCGCGGTCCGCACGCTGGTCCGGCTCGCCGAGCGCACCGCCGCGGGCGACCTCGGCTGAGGCGGAAGTCACTGGTGACAGCCCCGGGGGTCGACCCCCGGGGCTGTTCGCTTTCGACGAAATCCGCAGGAATGACGTCCTTGTCACTCGCGTTTCCGATGTAACAGGGGTCTCACCGCCCGGCCCGACGTCCCGCATGCCTTCGACAAGTGCGAGGATGGGGGGCGGCAGGACAGGGCCCCACCCGAGGGCCGAATCATCGAGCGGCCGAACACCAGCCGCCGCGCGGTCACTGGAGACCGGCGTACGGCGCACATGCATGGAGGACGTGACGTGGCGAACGACGCCAGCACCGTTTTCGACCTAGTGATCCTCGGCGGTGGCAGTGGCGGTTACGCCGCGGCCCTGCGCGGAGCGCAGCTGGGCCTGGACGTCG